>JBFHXP010000067.1:0-13863 GCA_041598875.1 Desulfobulbales bacterium | reverse complement strand
TCCAGGGCGGCGAACGCTACGGCAACCCATCCGGCGACCTGAAAAATCTGCTTCTCGGGAAATACGGACCCTTCCCCTTTTATCAACCTGCCGACTGGATATATGAAAAGGTTTTCGGCAAGAACTGGCGGACCATTCTTGAAGAAGAGGGCGGCCAGGACCAGATAGAGGACATGGATATTGAAAAAGAGCGGGAAACCCTGACCAAAAGGCTTGGCCACCCCCCCACCGACCAGCAGTTGGTGACCTATCTGCAGCATCCCAACGATGCAGTCGAATTCTTCAAATTTGAGGAAAAATTCGGCAGGGTATACGTTCTTCCGCCCAGCATCCTCTTCCGCACCGGTGGATTCAAGCTGGGAGAGACCCTTAAATTCAAGGATCATTTCGGCAAGGAACATGTAATCGAAATCGGTCCGAAACAGCGCAGTGAGGATGGTGAATGGTCGATCTACCTGAACGTTGACCACCACCAGCGCGCATTCTCCTTCCAGGAGGAGAGTAAGGCAGCCGCGGCTGCGGCTGCCGCGCCTAAACTCAGCAAAAAGGAAATCGAGGAACTTGCTCTGTCCGGAGATATCCGGGCGCCGTTTTCCGGTAATGTCTGTGAGATCCTTGTGGAGGAAGACCAGCAGGTCGCGGCGGGCGACAGACTTTTGGTACTCGAGGCGATGAAGATGCAGACCCCGCTCACCAGCACAATTGCCGGATCGGTGGTCGAAATTTTCGTCAAACTCGGCCAGACCGTGCAGCCCGGGGACAAGCTGGTCAAGGTAACCAGTGACGAGAACTAACAAGAATTGAAGAAAAAATAACCAACAAAAAACCGGTTGGCGGGCCGTCCCGCTAACCGGTTTTTTGTTGGGAGCACGATTTCCAACTCCATAAAACTGCTCTCTTCTCCGCCGCTTGACCACACTAAACGCAAAGAGTGTGGATCTGGTATCGCCCTGCACAAAAAAAAACAGACCTCGGTCTTCAGTTAGCTATACGTCACTCAACTGGTATTGGCCGTGAGGCAAGGTGGGGTAACGCCGAGAAAATGGACTTCAGATCTCTTTTTACTACACCGTAATCACTGAATTTTCGGAGCCATACGGGGTGCATGCGCGCTCGGGATTTTCCGGATCGGTCCACCAGCACCCGTCAACAACAAACCGGTACTCGTAACGCCCCGGTTTCAGGGGAACCATTTTCTTCCAGATATCCCCCTTATATTTACGCATTCGATAGGATGCCGAATTTGCCTCCCACCCATTAAAGTCACCGGTCAGAAAAACCTCGCTTGCCTCAGGGGCGTGCACCTTGAATTCTGTTGATGGCGTTTTATCGCTCTTTTTAGTGGTTGGTTTCGCCTTTTCCTTTTTCCGGGCTGTCGCTGCCATATTTTTCCCCTCTCCGTTAGTGGTGCGTGCATACATAATTGTATGCATCTCAAAATAAAATATTGGAAAAAACAGGAAGGTTGTCAATCTAATTCAGCAACACAAAATCAATTTTGACCTAATCGGCAAAAGAGAGACGATTGAACCCGCCTTCCTCGTACCATGGACGGCTGCTGAGCGGACCTCTCACCTCGACCAGGAAAACCTCCAGGATCAGATAGACCCGGGTATTTCTCCTCACGCATGCCACCAGGGCATCACCATGATCGCCAAGGGCGGCGTGAAGATGGATCCTGGGGACCTCATTGTCCCAGAAGACCGTGCCGAAACCAAGTACTTCCCGGGTGCCATCAACGGCGTGCCACACCGGGTCTGGAGGCATCACCGGCTCCCTGGGGCCGACGACCACCTCGGCCTGGCGCAGACCGCCAAGCACATGAAACCAGCCGCTTCGGAGATTTTCCTTTCGCACCAGATCCTCCATTCCACCCAGAAAATCATCTCCATGGTCAAAACGGATGGTGAAAACCCTGCCGATATCTCCTGTCCTATATTCCATCTTCGTTCTCACTCCCCCCTTCGGCGAGGTCCTGAAAATGGCGGCGATCCATGGCTGCTTTAAGAAGACGGAATATCTCCCTCTGATATCTGGGATTTCGCGAGCGGGCATACCCCCTGGCAGAGGAGAGTACCGCGCCGACATCAAGGGTTGGATACGCGCGCACGGCAGTGGCAATACCCGGCCAGGACGATCCGTCGGATTCATTTTCATTTTCCTCGGCTTCGGCCAGCGCAGCGGTAATTATGGTATCACGGAGCCGCTCCAATTCGTGAAACTCATTGTTTTCCTTGAGTTGGGACCCTTTCCTTTTTTCAAGAAACTCGAGAAGTTCCGCAACAGGACCTTCCTGACGCAAGAGCTTGGCCAGATACTTGACCTGCCGTTTGGCAGCTCCCCCTTTGAGGGTTTGGGTGGCCCTGATTTCATCACGCAATCGATCATCGCAAGGCAACGCCTTGATATGTTTTCCGGACAGAGAAACCAGCTCCTGGGCCAGATGCTCCACCTGTTTGAAACGACGTTTTACTTCCGATCTGCTGATATCCTCATCCATGCGCCCACACTGTCCCGTCAATGGTTTTTTATTGTCTTTTCCCAAGACACTGCATAAAGTATGTCATCCAAAGTGCCTGGTTCCAGGCAGTACCTGATTAGCACAGATCAGCAAAAAAATACATAAAGGATTTCCCGATGCATACTCAATCGTTCACCGTCACCCAACCCACCCGGATCCGGTTCGGGGTCAACGCCATCAACGATCTCGCCTCCCTTGTCCTGGAAGTCGGCGGTAACAAGGTCTTTCTGGTCATTGATCCGGGACTTAAGGAGGCCGGCCTCATTGACAAGATTACCGCGCCGCTGACCACCGCGTCTATTCCCTTCACTGTCTACGACCAGGTAACCCCGGAACCGGGCCTGCAACTGGCCGACAACGGGACCACCCTCGCCCGCCAGGCCGGCGCGGACTGCGTTGTCGGCGTAGGGGGCGGCTCCGCCCTTGATATTGCCAAGGCAATCAGCATCCTCTTGACCAATGGCGGCAGTGCCGAGGAGTATATTGGCCTTGGAAAGATCAAGAAACCGGGGGTGCCGAAAATAATGGTGCCGACCACGGCTGGAACCGGCGCTGAGGTCACGTTTACCGCGGTATTCATAAACGAAAAAACGTGCTCAAAGGGTGGCATGAACGGCGATCCCCTGTATCCCGATGTCGCGCTTCTCGATCCAGGGCTCACGGTCAGTCTGCCCCCGCACGTAACCGCAGCCACCGGAATTGACGCGTTTACCCATGCCCTGGAGGCGTATGTCTCCACTCAGTCCCATCGAATCTCCGACATGTATGCCCTGGAGGCGATGGAACTGATCAGTGGCAACCTCGCCGCAGCCTATGCCAACGGCAAAAATATCGAGGCCCGTTCTGCAATGCTCATGGGCAGCCTGCTTGGCGGAAAGGCCCTGGCAACCGCCGGCGTCGGCCTGGTCCATGCCATGGCCTATCCTCTGGGCGGGATGTTCAATACCCCCCACGGCCTGGCCAATGCCATCCTGTTGCCCTATGTGGTTGACTACAACATCATCGCCTGTCCGGAAAAATTCGCTGTAATTGCCGAGTTGATGGGCTACGACACCCAGGGACTGAGCGTCCGCGAGGCGGGCCAGCTCGTGGTTGAGGCAATATTCCAGCTCAACGGCGATGTCGGTATTCCCGATTCCCTTGCCGCGCTCAATATCCCCGAGGATAAAATCCCCGAGATGGCCAGAATCGCCCTCACCGTGACCAGGCCGGTGGAGAACAATCCCCGCAGGCCATGTCTTGAAGATGTTATCCAGATCTACAAGGCAGCCTTTGAAGGGATCTCCTGAAGTCAACGACTATCGACTGAAAGCTGACCGTCTGAAGACGGTGGTTTTACCCTTGACCCGAGAGTAAAAAAACGGGGCAGGAAATCCATCCCCTGCCCCGTCTTCCATGCCCTTTGAAAAAACCGATCAGGCCAAGCCCAGCCCCTCGATTACCCGGTCCCAGATCCTGTTGCTGAGCGCCTCTTTGGAGAGAAGGGGAAGTTTTGCGGTTGAGCCTGCTCGATTGATAAGAATAACCCGGTTGGTATCAACACCAAAGCCGGCATCTTTGGCAGTGATATCATTCACCACCATCAGATCAAGATTCTTGTCCGCGAGCTTTCTTCTGCCCTCGCTGAGCAGGGCGCGACTCTCCGCGGCAAATCCGACCAGAAAAGGACGGCTCCCCTCCTTGCGGTCTCCCAGTTCCTTGAGAATATCGGGGTTTCTGACCAGCTCAAGATTTTTTCCGGAATCGCTTTTCTTGATCTTGTGCGCGCCCACCTTGGTCGGCCGGAAATCAGACACCGCGGCGCTTTTGACCACCACATCGACCCCATCGATGTGGCTGAACACCGCCTCCCTCATCTCCCGGGCCGATCCCACCATTACAACTTCAACCCCACAGGGCGGCGCAAGGGACGCGGGTCCGGACACCAGAATCACCCGAGCCCCCCGCCGGCGGGCGGTACGTGCCAGGGCATACCCCATCTTGCCGGTGGACCGGTTGGAAAGAAAGCGCACAGGGTCAAGATGTTCCCTGGTGGGCCCGGCGGTAATAAGTACGGTGCGTCCCTCCAGGTCCTTGAGAGTCAGGGCCCCGACAACTTCCTCAAAAACATTCTCCCATTCCGGTAGACGCCCCGGCCCCTCATCACCGCAGGCAAGCGATCCGCACCCCGGTGCGATCACCTGATACCCATACCCCCTGAGGCGATCGAGATTGGACTGGGTGGCCGGATGGCCGTACATCTGGGTATTCATGGCCGGACAGACCAGTATCGGTACCCTTGCCGCCAGAGCCACCGTGGCCAGCAGGTCATCGGCAAGCCCATTGGCCAGCCGGCTGATGGTCGCGGCGGTGGCCGGCGCCACCAGGATCAGATCATGATCCCTGGCCAGCGAAATGTGGGGTATGGTTTCCGCACCATGATCGGCAAACATGTTGGTATGAACCGCTTTGCCGGAAAGGGCGGCAAAGGTAAGAGGGGCGACGAAACGGGTAGCTGCCTCGGTCATGATCACCGAAACCTCGGCCCCTGCCCTGCGCAGGTCGCGGACCCAGTCCACGACCTTGTACACGGCAATACTTCCAGTTATCCCGAGAAGTATTTTTTTTCCTTTAAGAATCTGCTGCACGAATCACCTGAAAAGCTCTTAGCGAAAGGATTGCTCCATAATCGGACCCGAACCCATTCCCTTGCGGGCAGCGATATCATCGGTGATATAGAGCTCAACGGTGACCCTTCCGGTATACTTCTGTTCAAAAATTGTAATGGTGCAGGTCTTGTAGGGTTTGGTAAAGGCAAGGATGATATTCTCATACTTCACCGTCCCGGCCAGTTTCCACTGGTCCTTGGTCATCGCGCTGACAAAGAAGTCGGAAAGTGAGTTGACCTCCACCCGGCCGACGAATTTGAGGGTGCCGCCGGCAAAGGATTCAGTGGAGATCGACATGCTGTGCTCCCGATCCCATTTCAACTCCGACGGGATCTTGATATCCTTGAAATCCACGGTGGTATAGGGCAGAGGGACCGGAACCAGATTGTCATTGAGGTTGTCGCCCTGCGACTTGGTGGTGAGGCAACCGCTCAACATCAGGACAACAAAGCCGGACACCATGCATGCCTTCAAAACAGAAACCTTCTTGGTAAACGCTCTCTTCATTACATCCTCCTCTTTCCCTGCGGTGCTAAGACACCTTCAATCAAAATGTTCGCCAAAGATCAAAACGATACATCACAAGAACTCAACAAGCACAACCTCTTCAATCTCTTTTCTGGTCGATTTCTGATCCCGATGCAGGGGATGGCCGATGGCAAGAACCGCCATGAGGGCATACCGTTGCCCCAGGGAGAAAACCCGGTTTACCTCCTGCCTGTTTTTCAGGATTTCTCCGAGCCAGACCGCACCGAGTCCGCACGCCTCAACCGCAAGGAGCATATTCTGAATGCAGGCGCCAATCCCCATATGGTCCTTGACCGTATCGTACATGGCCTCCTGATCAAGATACACGGCAATAAGGGCCGGGGCGGACCGGACGACATGTCCGTAATGGGTCAGCTCGGCCAGCTCTTCCCGGAGCGCGGTGTTTTGCACAACAACAAACCGCCACGGCTGGTTATTGAGCCCTGAAGGCGCCCATGTACCGGCACGGATTATCTCATGGAGCAGCCCCTGGTCAACCTTTTCATCGGTAAACTCGCGGATGCTGCGGCGACGGTATATGGCATCAAGAATCTCTGACACGGGATAGCCTCTTTACCTTTTCAGAATTATTGGTACAATAGTCAACTCCTCAAGATCTTGTCAAATAATTTACCGCCGCCAATAACTTGAAGCGCGCCCAAAAAAATGAAAAATAAAAACCGGGCTCCCCTGCCCAGACTCAAGCCGGGACTCCACGCCGTGGACACCCATTGCCACCTGGAAATGGACGCGTACGATGAAGATCGTGACACGGTAATCCGGAACGCGGTCGGCGACGGTGTCTCCCGGATCATCACCATCGGCATTGACGTGGAAACGTCCCGCCGGGCGCAGGAAATTGCCGGGCAACACGAGGGAGTCTTTGCCACGGTTGGCGTCCACCCCCATAACGTCTCGGCCGTAACCGAAGATGACTACGCCACCCTGTGTACTCTTGCTGGCCACCCCAAGGTCGTGGCCTATGGAGAAATCGGGCTTGATTTCGTTAAATGGTATGCCCCGGAAGCGGAGCAGAGATACCATTTTCAGCGCCAGGTAGAATTGGGGAAATCCCTGGGGTTGCCCCTGATCATCCACGACCGGGAGGCCCATGCCGCAACCATGGAGACCCTGAAGGGGGCCGCCCCCTTTCCCGCAGGAGGGGTGATGCACTGTTTTTCAGGCAACATGGCCCTGGCCGAGGAAGTCCTCTCCCTGGGCTTTCACATCTCGATTCCCGGGGTCGTCACCTTTGGCAAGGCCCACGATCTTCAGGAGGTCGCGGCCAAGGTTCCCCTCTCGTCGCTCCTCCTTGAGACCGACGGCCCCTACCTTGCACCCGAACCATGGCGCGGCAGAAGAAATATCCCGTCCCATGTTCTCTATACTGCCGCCAAAATAGCAAGCCTGCGCGCCATCTCCCTTGAGGAAGTGGCAGCCAGGACCTCAGAAAATGCAGCCCGGCTTTTCCGCCTCCCCACAGTGCCTGAACCATGAAGACCATTGCCGAAAATCTGGAGAGAATCCATGAAAAAATAACCGCTGCCGCCCTGCGGGCAAATCGCGACCCAGCCTCGATAAAACTGGTGGCAGTTTCGAAAACCATGCCAATAGAGCGGATTGAGGAGGCGGTCTCCTGCGGCCAGCTCCTGTTCGGGGAAAATTATATCCAGGAGGCCCGCGACAAAATTGCCGCCCTGCCTCCTGAGATCCAAAAAACCGTTACCTGGCACTTCATCGGTGCCCTCCAGTCCAATAAGGCCAGGGTTGCAGCCGCTCATTTCCAGGTTATCGAAACCGTGGACCGGCTGAAACTGGCCCAGGCGCTCAACAGATCCCTGGAAGAATCCGGGAAACAGCTCTCGGTACTGGTCCAGGTGAACATCGGCCGGGAGCCGCAGAAGTCAGGGGTTCTCCCGGAAAACTGCGCAGCGCTTCTGAAAGATATCGCCACCTGCCGCAATCTTTCCGTGGATGGCCTCATGGCAATCCCACCCCATGCCGATGATCCGGAAGAGACCCGACCCTACTTCCGGGAGCTTTGCCGGATGGCCAGGGAATATGCGGGGATGGGGCTTTTTTCCCGCGCCGGCGCCCCGGAAATCTCCATGGGGATGTCCGGGGATTTTGAGGTGGCGGTTGAGGAGGGGGCAACACTGGTCCGAGTTGGAACCGCCATTTTCGGATCCCGCTGAAATGGTCGGTTTCCGCTGGGACATGCGCCCCGACCCGACAACAAACTGGAGCATGGCCCTTTTCGGGGCACACGGGCGAGGCAACGGTGGCTGAAAACAAAAAAACCTGCCGGCATGGAGCCGACAGGCTTTATAAATCAGGGGCAGGGACTATAAATCCCGAGACCTACCCTCTCTTTGAGGAGGCCCGCTTCGCGGCCTTCAACGGATTGACCCGGATGGTTGCGGCAACGATCTCAGGTTTCTTGTGGGTTGCGAAATTGCAGATTCCAAGCTTCCACTTTGAACCTGGATTGGTGTAGGTACGACAGTATTTAACCGCATCCGCCTCAACGATCCGTTCACAGCCGTCACATTGTTCGATAACGGGCTTAAACATACCACTTGCGTACTGATCGGTGGCAGCCGGTTGGGCTGCAGACTGCTTTGCCATGACAACAACCTCCTTGGCTGTATGAATTCTTCCGTCACACTGTTTGCGTTTTGCGATGACGGACAACAATAAATTAAAATGCAACACTGGGCAGCGATCAAAAATAGACCGTCCTCAGCACCCATAGCTTCCGAAGAGCGAAGATACTAAATGATAATTATCAGGATGTCAATGATGCCGGCAAGAAAATAATCGTGACCCTGCAAAAGAGGACTCTTGTTTTATCAAACGTATTACTATAAAATAACGCAATAATTTTTACTGGTTGTACCCAACATGGAATTCTGGATCTGACAAAAGGGATAGACGATGCCGATCTTTATATGGAAGGGGGTCAACTCCTACGGCGAACCCCGGAAAGGTGAATATGAGGCCCACAGCCTGGCCGCGGCCCAGGCATACCTGAAAAAAATCCGCATCACGCCGAGTATTTTAAAGGAAAAGCCCAAAGACATCTTTGAAAACATCGAGTTTCTCAAACCCAAGGTCACCCAGAAGGATGTGGTGATCTTCACCCGGCAGTTGTCCACAATGATTGACGCCGGCCTCCCCCTGGTTCAGGCCCTTGAAATACTTGGAGACCAGCAGGAAAATGTCACCTTCAAGAAGCTCATCCGCAAGGTGCGGGAGGATGTCGAGGGCGGCACCACCTTTGCAGACTCACTGAAAAAACATGACAAGGTCTTTGACAACCTCTACAGCAACATGGTCGAGGCCGGTGAAATAGGCGGTATTCTCGACACCATCCTCTCCCGCCTCGCAATCTTCATGGAAAAAAGCATGTCCCTGAAGAAAAAGGTAAAAGGGGCAATGACCTATCCTGCCATCTGTCTTGCCATCTCCGTGGTCATCCTCGGGGTCATCCTCATCTTTGTTGTTCCGGTCTTTGAAAAGATGTTTCAGGATTTCGGATCCTCTCTGCCCTTTGCAACCCAGATTGTCGTCAACATGAGTAATTTTGTTGTCGGTAATTTTTTCTATATGGTTGGCGCTGTGGTGGTGGCTGTCTTTGCCGTAAAAAAGTATTACACCACCAAGAGCGGGGAAAAACGTATCGACGCCCTGGTCCTCAACCTTCCTGTTTTCGGCGAGCTGATCATGAAGGTGGCGGTGGCGAAATTCACCCGCACCCTGAGCACCATGATGCAGAGTGGCGTGCCCATTCTTGAAGGGCTGAATGTCGTTGCCAGGACCTCCGGCAACAAGGTCATAGAAACCGCGGTGTTTCGGGTTGCCGATGCGATCAGTGAAGGTCGGCCCATTGCCGAACCGCTGGAAGAGACCGGTGTCTTTCCCGGAATGGTGGTCCAGATGATTAACGTGGGCGAGGCGGTTGGCGCCCTTGACGCGATGCTGGAAAAAATTGCTGAGTTTTATGATGAGGAGGTTGACCAGGCCGTGGAAAATCTCACCGCTATGATAGAGCCGTTCATGATGGTCTTTCTCGGCGGGATGATTGGCGGGCTGGTTGTTGCCATGTATCTACCCATCTTCAAGATGGGTGAAGCGGTATAACATATTCGGGATAAAAATGGAGGAACCCAATGGGTGAAATAATAGGGGTCATAAGCAGGGAAGTCATCGATTCGCGGGGCAACCCAACCGTGGAGGTCGACGTACATCTCGACTCAGGCTCCATCGGCCGGGCGCTGGTCCCATCGGGCGCATCCACGGGAAAACGCGAGGCGCTGGAACTTCGGGACACCACAAAGAAAAACAGATTCGGGGGCAAGGGGGTTCTCAAGGCGGTGGCCAATGTCAACGAGATCATAGGCCCCAATATAATCGGCCTGGATTCGTGCCAGCAGATCCTGATCGACCAGGAGATGCTCAAAATGGACAACACCGCCAACAAGAAAAAGCTCGGGGCAAACGCCATCCTCGGCGTTTCCATGGCCATTGCCAAGGCCAGCGCCCAGGAACTGGGACTGCCCCTTTATTCGTATCTTGGCGGAGTCAACGCCAAGGTGCTCCCGGTGCCGATGATGAACGTCCTAAATGGCGGGGCCCATGCGGACAACAACGT
Organism: Desulfobulbales bacterium; assembly: GCA_041598875.1. Taxonomy (GTDB): domain Bacteria; phylum Desulfobacterota; class Desulfobulbia; order Desulfobulbales; family BM004; genus JAKITW01. The sequence goes on along the minus strand of JBFHXP010000067.1, from coordinate 3,512 downwards.
CGATATCCAGGAATTCATGGTCATGCCGGCGGGCGCTTCAAGTTTTTCCGAGGCCCTGCAGATGGGGGTGGAAATCTTTCACACCTTGAAGGGGGTGCTCAAAAAGGCCGGCCACCAGACCGCGGTCGGCGACGAGGGTGGATTTGCCCCCAATCTCCGCTCCAATGAAGAGGCCATGGAATCCCTGCTTGAAGCAACGGTTCAGGCCGGCTACAAACCGGGCAAGGATGTGTTCATTGCCCTTGATGTTGCGGCCAGCGAACTCTACGATGCCAAGAGCAAAAAATATGTCCTCGCGGCGGAGAAGAGCCCGAAAAAAAGCGCGGACCAGCTCATTGCATTTTACGAAGATTGGGTCAAAAAATATCCTCTCATCTCAATTGAGGATGGCCTTGACGAGAGCGACTGGGCCGGCTGGAAAAAACTGACCCAGAAACTGGGAGGCAGAATCCAACTGGTGGGTGACGATATATTTGTTACCAACACATCGATTCTTGCCAAGGGCATCGAAGAAAATGTGGCCAATTCGATCCTGATCAAACTCAACCAGATCGGTTCGGTGACCGAGACCATTGACGCGGTGGAAATGGCCCATCGCGCCGGCTACCGGGCAATCATCTCCCATCGCTCCGGCGAGACCGAAGACACCACCATCGCCGATCTTGCCGTGGCCCTTAACACCGGTCAGATCAAAACCGGGGCACCGTCCCGTACCGACCGGGTGGCCAAGTACAACCAGCTTCTCCGGATCGAAGAGGAACTGGGCGCAGCCGGCCGGTTTGCCGGAAAAAACGCATTTTCATTTATATCTTGATCAAGACTCTTGACAAAGAGCAGTTATCCTGATTAGTTGTGGATTCAAACTCGGATCAAGGAGGTCCTTGCCCATGACACTGACAAAATCAGATCTTGTGCAGCAGATTTACAAAACCCACAACAACCTGACCAAAGCTCAGGCAACCGAAGCGGTTGAAGCACTCCTTATAATCATTAAGGACTGCCTGGAAAAGGGTGATGATATGCTGATCAGCGGCTTTGGCAAATTCAATGTCAAAGACAAAAAAGCTCGACGCGGCAGAAATCCCCAGACCGGAGAAGAACTTATCCTCCCGCCGCGAAGGGTTGTCACCTTCAAGCCATCGGGCATTCTGCGGTCAAAGATCAACCGGTCGTAAACCATCAGTTGCCGGTACCTGCCGGACTGATTGAGGGAGGGTCCCCACGGGGACTCCTCCCCTCCTTTATTTCCATGCTATTTCAACACATCAACCGGTCCCCTCTTCATGCACGGACAGTTGCACCTTGAGTCCATTTCCTTCTCAAAAATCGACTGGCAAGACACAACCTACACCCTTTCACCCCTCCCGGAAGAACCTCTTACTCAGGACTTTATCGACTCCATCACCAGAGTCAACGCACTGCTCCATCCTCCGATACTCCAGAAACGATCACAAAAACCGTATCTGATCATCGCCGGCCGAAGACGGCTTGTCGCGGCCCGCGAGATCCTCAAACTTCACGCCTGCCACTGCCTGATCCTGCCCCAGGATATCGGTGACGAAAATCTTTTCACCATTCTCCTGACCGATGCGACGTCAAAACGCGACCTGACCCCGATCGAACAGGCGATTTTCCTCGACAAGGCCCGGACCGCACTCGACGACATCCGGGCGGCGCATCTGTTCCTGCCCGGTTTCGGCCTTGCTCCGCATAGTTCGCAAATACAAAAAATCATCAGGTTGCTTGACCTTGAAAAACCGATCCAGGAAGCAATTCACCGGGGCCTGCTTGATGACAGCACCGCCCGTGAACTCCTGAATCTTCCTTTTCGTGACAGAATGGTCCTTTTTGAACTGATCACCGACCTGAGCCTGAGCAAAAGCAACCAGCGCAAACTGACTCAATCGTGCAGGGAACTTGCGTCCAGATCGCGTTCATCGATTACCGACCTGCTTGCCACGCCGGAAATTCTCGAGATTCTCGACAACAGCGATGCCAACATCCCGCAGAAGACCGCAAAGCTGATGGCCCGGATCCAGAACATGCGCCTTCCCCGCTACAGCAAAGCGGAAAAGGATTTCCATACGTTCGTCGCCAGCCTGGGACTTCCCCGGGGAACCCAGCTCACCCACAGCTCATTTTTTGAAAAGGATCTTCTTACCCTGACAACGACCTTTCCTGACAGAGAGTCTTTTCTCAAGGCCTGGCCGGCACTCCGCGATGCCCTGAAAAAAGATATATAGAAATTGCGGCCTCCACTCAGAAACGATCCTTTTCCCACCTTTACCGGGACCGTCTCACATGAACCCTGAATTAAGCGATATCATTGCCCTGGAGATCAAAAAAGAGCTTGCTGAGCGCTATTTCGGTTTCCGGAAACTGGTTGAAGAGGACAAGCTCGATTTCAGCGAAAAGGTACATCAATATGCCTTTATCCTGGAAAAAAGGATCAGTTTCGACCTTCTCCGCATATACTCCCTTCTCGGCACTGAGGATCATATCCACGCCTTTCTCCGGATCATCAACCTGCCGGAGGATGAGTGGCCGAGATATTACCACAGTGTTTTTACCGAGGACGAGATGATCCGAAGGAGGGTATTCAAGGGAATCCGGACCCGTGGCCTGACCCGGAAAAGAAGATTTACCTACCTGCTTATTGACTGCTATGAAAATCTCTGCGATAACGCGATCCGATACCAGGACAAATTCGCGCAACTCATTGAAAAGGCCGCGCTCATCAACGAAGAAATTCGCCTCTTTCATCGCCAGAACGACCTGGGCACCATCCTCGGATTTCTCCGCTCCCTTGGTGACGCTTCCTCTTACGGCTCGATGCAGGGCGGCCTTGAATCAGGCATCGCCTCATCCCTGGAAAAGAAGATGGCCATCCCGCTTCTGGATCCTGTTGAAAGGTATCTCCCCCTGTTCCCTGCCCTGCCGGCACTGGACAGCATCCAGGGGGACCTGAAGAAGCTTGCAGCCAGCGCCTATGAAATCCACCCCCCTGAAGTCCTTCTTTTCTTCACCAGCAGAAAAGAACCCGCGGATCGGATTCTTGACTGAACTCAGAGGGTATTTTGGATATTACTCTCCAATGATCTTGACCAGTGCCCGCTTGCGGCGGCCCCCATCAAATTCGCCGTAGAATATCTGCTCCCAGGGACCGAAATCAAGCCGTCCCCCAGTGACCGCGACCACCACTTCCCGACCCATTACCTGACGCTTGAGATGGGCATCGGCATTGTCCTCATAGCCGTTGTGACGGTACTGGGAGACCGGGGCGTGGGGGGCGAGCTTTTCCAGCCAGACCTCATAGTCGTGATGGAGGCCGGACTCGTCGTCATTGATAAATACCGACGCGGTGATGTGCATGGCATTGACCAGAATCAGCCCCTCGCTGATCCCGGACTCGCGCAGACATCTCTCAATATCACCGGTTATATTGATAAAGGCGCGCCTGGTGGGCACTTCGAACCATAATTCCCTGCGGAAACTCTTCATCTCACCCCATC
>JBFHXP010000066.1:0-13931 GCA_041598875.1 Desulfobulbales bacterium | reverse complement strand
TATAACAGTACGTTTTTAAGCAGAATCGGTTAGTTCGTCTATAGGCAGATTCTGTATAGCACAATAAATACGGAATCTGTATAATGCCTAAATACGGAACGTGTGACGCTTTTCTCCCCACTAAATACTCAATATAAGAGTTATATGGTACCATGGAAGACGGAGTCAAGGAAAAAAAATCACAGGTCGCTCCCTTATGGGAAGCCTTTCATAAGAATCTTCTCAGGCATGGAATTCAGCAGGATCAGGCCGACTGGTATGTAAAATGGGTGCAGGGATTTGCCAAATCCATGAAAGGGCCGCTTAAATCCCGCTCCGCATCCGATGTGCTGCGCTATCTGGAAAAACTGGCTGGTAGTAATACTATGCAGGAATGGCATGTAAAACAGGCGGCCAGTGCCTTACAATTCTTCTATCAGGAACAGCTGAGTATACCTTGGGCGCTTAAATGGGAGTGGGATAAGGCGGCAAGCCACGCCACTGCATTGGTAATCAAAAATAAAACTGGTGTTCCGGCAGATAACACGACCAGCAAGAAATCTTTGCGAATCTCTTCCAGCGTGCAACGCTTCGACGACCATGTCCCCGGACTTCAATTCAAGAGTACCCATGCCGAGCTGATCGAGAGGCTGAGAAAAGAAATCAGGCAACGCCATTATTCCCTTCGGACCGAACAGGCATATGAAGCGTGGACCCTCCGTTTTCTGGCGTTCAACACAGGGAAAATTCCGTCAGATTCCGGTGAGGAGGACGTCCGTGCCTTTCTGGATTATCTTGTCCAGGAAAGGCAGGTGTCGGCCAGCACCCAGGGGCAGACCCTCAACGCCCTGGTTTTTCTTTTCAAACATGCCATGGGGCAACCTTTGGGGGATATCGGTACTTTCACCAGAAGCAGACGTCCCAGGAAACTTCCCGAGGTGTTATCCGTGGACGAGGTGGAGCGGCTGCTGGGCGAGATGTCTGGTGTCACGGCACTCATGGCTGGCCTGTTATATGGCAGTGGTCTGCGTCTTATGGAATGTGTGCGATTGCGCGTCAAGGACATCGATTTCAGCTACCACCAGATCAAGGTCTGGGGCAAGGGTCAGAAACATCGAATCACCATGTTGCCAAAACGATACGAGAAGGAACTGCACGAACATCTGAAAGTGGTTAAGGCATTGCATGAATCCGATCTTCGAGAGGGGCATGGCAAAGTGTTTATTGAGCCGGCCCTGGCCAGAAAATATCCCGGGGCCAGCCATGAGTGGGCATGGCAATATGTTTTTCCGGCCCAGACAAAATCCGTTGATCCCCGGAGTGGCAAGGTCCGGCGCCACCATATCCATGAGACTTCCCTGCAGAAGGCGGTCAAGAGCGCTGCCGGCAGGGCGGGAATTACCAAGGCGGGCAGTTGCCACACCCTGCGGCACTCCTTTGCGACCCATCTGCTGGAAGCGGGTTATGACATCCGCACGGTTCAGGAACTGCTCGGGCATGAAGATGTCTCCACCACCATGATATACACCCATGTCCTGAACAGACCGGGACTTGCAGTCAGAAGTCCTGCCGACCGGTGATCGGTGAAAAGGGCTCCTGGGCGGGGGGGGGGAGGAGACGGGTGTCCTGGATAGAGGGGGTCTCACCCTCCGGCAAGTCTGGCTTTATATCCCAGCTTCAACAGGGCCTCGACCAGCACCTCGCGATGATCTCCCTGGATTTCAATGACCCCGTTTTTGACAGCCCCGCCAGACCCGCATCGCTGCTTGAGCTGTTTGGCGATTTTTTTGAGTTCAGCCTCCTCTTCCGGCACCCCGGTAATCAGGCAGACCCCGCTGCCCTTGCGGCCCTTGGTCTGCCGGCTCACCCGGACAATGCCGTCGCCGGGTGCGGGGCTTTTTCCCTTGCTGCAGCAGCACTGGATGATGGGATGTCCGCAGCCCGGGCAGCTCCGCCCGCCGGCGGTGGAATAAACCAGGCCTTCCTTGTTCGTCTTTTTCATCGGTTCTGCTCTCTGCGCACGGTGTGTCCGGAATAATCCGCCTGCCGCCCCTGGTCTCCCTGGTTGCCCCCTTATCCCAGGGCCACATCCAGGATCATCATCACTGTGAAACCGGTCATGGTCGCCATTGTCACCAGGTCGATGTTTTCATATTTTCTCTGCGATTCCGGAATCAGCTCCTCGACCACGACAAAGATCATGGCGCCCGCGGCAAAGCACAGGGCATAGGGCAGGATATTCTGCATCTTGAGGACAAAAATGGCGCCAATAACCCCGGCGATCGGCTCCACCATGCCCGATGCCTGGCCCATCAGAAAACTCTTTTTCTTGGACATTCCCTCCCTTCTCAACGGCATTGACACTGCAGCGCCCTCCGGGAAGTTCTGGATCCCGATGCCGATGGCCAGGGCAATCGCCCCTCCAATGGTCGCAGAGGGGAGATCCGCGGCCACCGCCCCAAAGGCAACGCCGACGGCAAGGCCTTCGGGTATGTTGTGCAGGGTGATGGCCAGGACCAGAAGGGTGCTTCGCTGCCATGAGGTCTTTACCCCTTCGCTCTTATCCATACTAAGCCCCGGGTGAAGGTGGGGCAGGAATTTATCGGTCAGCCGCATAAAGATTCCACCACCCATGAAACCGATGGCAGCGGTCAGCCACGGGATCTGGCCCATCTGCTCCGCCATGTCGATACCGGGGGCGAGAAGGGACCAGAAGCTCGCGGCAATCATTACCCCGGCGGCAAAGCCAAGCATTGAATCCATGACCCTGGGGTTTACCTCCCGGGTCAGGAAAACAAGCGAGGCGCCGGCGGCAGTGACGCCCCAGGTAAAGAGCGTGGCCAGCAGCGCCTGGGTTACGGGATTGAACTGGAGAAAGAAATCAATCATTTATGATCTCCTGGCGGTGTCACACCTTTATTGGTATGCCAATGGCCGCTGTTTCTGGATTGAAAACAACCAGTGGTATTGAGTTTTACAGAAGTATAGATTTTTTATCAAGTATCGGCTCTCAGTTATGGGAGAGTGTCCGTTTTTCCGGTATGATGTGGGCTGATACTATTTTTTTGGGAGGGATGGCATGAAAAAACCGGTGCAGGGCATATTCCGCAAGGGCCTCATGAATGTACTGCCACCCCTCGTGATTCTTCTGGCAACCCTGAATCCTCAACCGTGCACGGCCCGGCAACAGGGGCCCTGCGCGCCTTTTTTCACACAACTTTCTCCGTTTCTCCACGATACCCTGACCCTGGAAACAGGAACCTTTACCTCCCTTTTTGACAACAGTTCTTTTGCTGGCTGCGAGGTGCGCTTTGAGAGCCGGGCCGATCTCATGGGCAATTCGAGCCTGCTGCCCTCTTTTTACCCAGGGGAAGAGACCGATCTCTATGCAATGGGATGGAGGCCGGTGCATGAATATACCGGAGACGGGCCGGGCAGCGGGATTCACGGCATGGTCCGCGATCAGACCCTCTGCCTTGTCTCCTGGAGCCAGCACGCCTGGCTTAACGAGCGTTCTGAAATCGAGGTGAGCAATGAGATCCGCGTGACCGTGCAGTGCAAGGATACGCCCTGAATTCACAGGAAGTTTCATAACTGTTTGCTTCCTGGCGCGGTCGAGGTATGGTTAACTGCTGAAAAAGATACCGTGACGTGAAAAGGCCCGGCACCGGGCTCATCCAATAATAATAGGTTTTTTTATGAAACAGGACTCATCCCTCTACGATATGATTGCCCATCAGGCAGTGGAACTTGCCAACCGGGCGGCAGATGACAATCCCGACACCGACCTCTGGGATATCTCCGACGGCCTTCTCGCCGGCGCGGTTCATTACTGGCTTTTTTCGCGGCAGCCCTGCGAAGACCCCATGTGTTCCGAGTGCGATTCGGTCAGCTCCCCGGATCAGCGGGTGGCGGAACTCCTCCGTATGGTCGAGCAGCTGGCGCAGGACAGTGAGTATTTTCACTCCACCAACGATACCCAGCTCGGCCGGGCCTGATTGCCTGTCGGTAACGGAGTTCAGCGGGTCGTATTATGGCGAAGGAAAATTGTGAAACGGTGTTGTTGATGGCCGGGAGGGCGGCTGAAAGGTAAGTATGAAATGTGTGCCTTGAACAGTGATCAGTTAATTGTTGAACTCAATTTCCGCAACAAGGTTATTGACGAGAACCGCCCCCGCGGCCAGGAGTTTGACAGCCACCGGATGTTCGATCTTCTTTCCGAGACGGTTGTCAACAAGCGGACCCTGCAGATGATCGAGATCCACGATCTCTACAAGGCGCTGGATCACACCATTACCAATGTGGGCGCTGCCCGTCTCTTTCATTCCCTGAACGCTCCGGCCGAATCCCTGGAGCTGATCCAGGCCAAACAGGATGCCTTGCGGGAAATAGAGGCCAATGACCGTTTGCGCACAGCGATCAGTGAGTACCTCGGCGTCTTCAGCAAGGGGGAGTCGGACCTTTTCCAGTTTCTCAATGTCCAGTATACGCCCCTGCTGCCCTATGGGACCCTGCGGCGGGCAATCAGGGCGGCGGAGACCATGCGCACCGCGGCAGCCGCCATTCCCAGACCGGAAAGCGGGTACCTGGATTCCCTGCTGAGAATTATTGAAATATTCGGGGATTCGCCGGTCAGTGACCTGGTCCGCACCCCTACCTACCGCACCCTTCGCGACATTGTCACAGCCAGGGAAAAGGGTTTTTTTACCCCGGGTCTCAGGTTCCGGCCGCACCGGTTTTCCGCCGGCTCGGTGGGGCCGGCGATTCCCAGCATCCTTTTCAGCGGGGCCGGCTACTTCAATCTGGTCAACCCGGCGCTTGCCGAATCCTTTGCCCTTCTCACCGGCGGCGGCATCATCCTCGGCATGCTCTACGGGGTTGTCGTAAAGCCGCTTTTTGACAATGAGACCGCCCTGCTCCCCATCCGCAACCGTTTTATCAATTCGGCCCGTTTCGCCTCGGCGGTGGAGGCGGTGGCCGGTCTTGACGAGCTTATATCCTTCTACGGGTTCCGCAAGGATTCCCCCCACAACACGGTGATCCCCGAGATCACGGATATTGAGCGCCATTATTTTGTCGCCAGGGGCCTTAAAAACCCGATACTTTCAAAGGAAGACAGGAATTACGTGGCCAATGACGTGCACATCGACGGTCAGGGGGTCACCTTTATCACCGGCCCCAACAGCGGCGGCAAGACCACCTACTGCAAGACCGTTGTTCAGAGCCAGATTTTGGGCCAGATCGGCGCGCCGATCGTTGCCGACCATGCCCGGATGAATATTGCCAGCCACATTGCCTACCAGGCCCCGGCCTTTGATTCCCTGAGCGATCCCGAGGGGCGGTTTGGCACCGAACTCCGGACCACCCGTGACATCTTTTATAAGACCACGCCAAAGAGCCTGGTGATCCTCGATGAAATTGCCGAGGGCACCACCTCACACGAGCGGATGAACCAGTCGGTTTCCATTCTCAACGGTTTTTTTGCCAAGAACAACTCAACCCTGTTGGTGACCCATTCCTACGAACTGGCCGAGATGTTCCGCGAGATGAACCACGGCAGATTCATTCAGGTGGAGTTCAAGGAGAACAAGCCGACCCACCGGATGGTCGAAGGTATTTCCCGGGACAGCCATGCCATGCGGGTGGCGGAAAAAATCGGTTTTGCCCCCGGGGATATTGAGAAGCATCTTCATGAGGAGGGATATATTTAGTTTTCATCCGGAAAAAAACAGACTTTCCGGGCGGACACTATTCAGTTTTCATCCGGAACAAGGGACTTTGCTGGCAGAGACTATTTTGCCACTCTTTGCTGGAACCGGTGGCCTGAATTTGCTATACATGATGGTGTGATATGGAAAACCTGTCCTGAAAACAGAAATATATTTCATGAGCGGGCAGGATCGTGTTCTCATATTAAGACGGGGTATCTATGCGTACATTAGTGGTCCTTGTATGTGTCGTTCTTTCTGTCGGCCAGGCAATGGCTGCCGAGGCCCCCTGGCAGAAGATCTACGATGAGGGGCTTCTTCATTTTCAGGCGGGCAGGTGGCAGAAGGCCTCTGCCGCCTTTTCCCAGGCATTTCTTCTTGAGCCGGGTAATCCGGAGATCAGTTTTTATCTCGGCAGGGCAGCATTTGAGCAGGGGGATTTCGAAAACGCGATCATGGCCTTTGACCGGGTCCTGATCACCGACCCGGATTCCAGCCGGGTCAAGCTTGAACTGGGCCGATCCTTCATGGGGCTTAAGGCCTGGTCCATTGCCCACCGGTATTTCAATGAGGTGCTGGACTCCTCGCCCCCGCCTGAGGTTGTCAGGAATATCGAGTCCATGCTGGATCATATCTCCAGGGCGCAGCAACGCCATTTCCTGAGCGGCATGCTGATGCTGGACTATTCGATGGATGACAATGCCTATGCCGCCCCGGCCAGCAGCACGGTTCGCACCCTGCTCGGCGATGTCGTCTTGACCGGTACCGGGGCGTCACCGGTCAGCGACCAGACAGTCAATACCTCCCTGGCCTTCAGCCATCGTTTCCAGGGGGAGGCGCCGTTTGGCTGGCAGAGTGCCGCTGTTTTTGTCAACAGCACCTATGACACGGAGGACGCTCTCGACGTCAATTACCTTGGGGTGAGTACCGGGCCGACTGGGCAGAACGGTCGGCTGGGCTGGGAGTTCAAGGGGCTGGCCGCTCTTCTCGAGCTTGACGGTCATTCCTATCTCGCCACATCGGGCATGGAGGGCAGGGTCTCCCTGGGACTTTCGTCGCGGATCCGGATAGATTCCGTTATCCGGGCCGAGGACAAGGATTTTCGCACTGTCGGCGGTCGGGATGCGGTCACGGTCCGGGCCGCTCTCTCCCCGGTGATGGTCATCGGCCCGAACCGGGTGACCCTCTCCCTGGCCGGAGAAAAGGAAGACGCTGAAAGCGAGGTTTACAGCTATGACCGTCTCCAGGCAACTCTCCGCTATGAACGGCAGCTTCCCCGGGACCTCCTTTTCTCCGTCAGTCAGGAGTATCGCCGGAGTGAATACAAACAGCAGGAACCCCTGTTCGGCTCTCTCCGGGATGACGAGTTCTGGGAGTCCGCGGTCGGCCTGACCTGGGTATTCTGGCGTTCCCGGGACTTGGGGCGCACCCTGTCCGGCCGGATCAACTATGTCTTCCAGAATTCCAATTCAACGATTCCGCTCTATACCTATGAAAAAGAGGTGGTCACGGTTTCCCTTGGTTTTGAGTTTTAATGGCGAATCAGGTGATGAATATGGCACGACTGATACGATGTGGCATCTGCGCTGGGTGTGTTCTGCTCGCACTCTTTTTTTTCAACAGCGAGATTCCGGCGGCAGAGCCGGATGAACCGGTTGGCGAGGTGGTGGCGGTGCGGGGGGATGTCCGCGCTGTTGACGGCTCCGGGGCCAGCCGCTCCCTGGTTCTCAGGAATCCGGTTTTCAGGAACGATGTGTTGAGAACCGGTCCCAGCGGTCGGGTACAGGTCATGTTTCTTGACCAGACCCTGATCAGCCTTGGCCGTGACACCGAGATGGAGATTGTCCGCTACGCGTGGGCCGCGGAAAAGAAGAGCGGGGCCATGACCACCCGGGTCAAGGAGGGGGCGTTCCGGGTCATGGGCGGGGCGATCACCCGCAATTCCCCTGAGAATTTCACCACCGAGACCCCGGTTGCAACCATCGGCGTCCGCGGTTCTCTTTACAGCGGGCTGGTCCAGGACGAGCAGGTCTCAATTCTTTTCCAGGCCGGGGTCGGGATAGACCTTATAACCCCGTTTGGCAACAGCTCTCTCAACAGGCCGGGGTATGGAAGCACGGTGACAGCGGGCAGGGCGCCCGGCCCGGCACAGCAGTTTTCTCCTGAAGAGGTGCGACAGCTCGATAACCATTTTGTTTCCCTGGAAGGGATTGAGGGCGGAGGCCTCTCTCCGTCGCCGGGAGATGGCGGGATTGCCCCGGGACAACAGCCTCCCCCGCCGGCAGGTAATGACGGACAACCCCCGCCTGCTGGTGATGGTACGGTGGCCGGCCCGCTTCCTCCGCCGCCGACAGGTGATGGTGGCACAGCGCCCGCCCCCTTGCCGCCGCGCCAGCCAACCGGCACCCCCCTCTCTGAGCCGCTGCCCCCGCCGCCAATACATTCGTCCGGCCCCCTGCCATTGCATCCTCCGCCGTTGACCACCCTCCGCACTGAGTTGGGCCAGATAACCAATACCATCGGTTCGGTCCAGGTGGTCAGCACCCAGACCGCGGTCAATACCCAGATCACCCCGGTACCCCTTGCCTTTCCATCGGGCCGCTATCTCAGCACCCTGATCGATGATGCCTTCTGGTACGGCCCGCTGAGCGGCGGATCAACAAACGGGCAGTTCACCGGCCAGAGCGTGGCCCAGGACAGTACAATCTTTCCCGTCTCCTACCGCCAGAACGTCCATTTTCTCTCCGCTCCCTATACCGGATCCACATCTTTCCCCTGGCAGAGCCGGGGGGTCTTTTTACGCGGGGGGAGCAGGATCACCACCACCATGACCTCGGCCTCGGATTCCCGGGGTGAGTTCGGGTTTTTCAGTTCCGCCTTTTCCTTTATCGATGGCGTGAACTATGATTTCAGGGAATTCGGTTTTGCCGGCAGGGAGAGCGCGGCCCTGCCGGCAAACGGATTTTCCAGCTATTTCGGTGAATACTTGGTTGCGCCCAAGGACAGCGGCACCCTTGCCCTGCTCTCTGCCCGCACCGGCACCCTGAAGATGGTGGTCAACTGGTTCAACCACAAGGCCTACGGCTTTGTTGAAGAGGCGGGCAGGCCGATCATCCAGTTTTTCGGTGATGTTGCCGGCAACAGCCTGACCAATGTCACCATGATCAGCGACGGCGCCGAGGCCATGGGTCTTGTCAAATGGCATGAGGGCAGCGGCGATTTCGCCCGTTTCTACGGTGAATTGGGCCAGGGATTCGGGATCACCGGCCTGGGCGACACCTATGATATTGACAATCAACTGCTCAAGGAGAGCTGGCGCATGGCCGGGGCCGCCTTTCGGGGCGTCGCGCCCAGCGGGGTTTCCCCTTCCGGGACAATCACCCTTGACGGCATGGTGGTCGCCCTTTCCGAAGACATGACCGCGCCAAACAGCAACCGCAGACATTTCATGAACCATCCATTCGCGGGTACGCCTACCACCTTTTCCATTGCCGTCAACAGGGATACCGGGACCATGACCGGCCAGCTCAATGCCGTTGACCTGCTGGATGCCAATAATGTCCTGAAAAATGTTGCCATCGGCGGCGGGGTCAATGATTCCGCCTATATTGACTACAACGCGGCCGTTGCCAGGTTGGGCTGTGCCGGAAACTGTGTTGAGACCGGGGCCACGCCCAACACCGGCGGCCTCAAGACCTACGGCAATTACCTTGCCACCGACGGCGGGCCGACCCGGGCCATTGCCGCCCACCTCTCCTGGGGGTACTGGGAGCTTGCCTATACCGACCCGACATCCGGGAACCCCTACCATCTGCACGTCCCCTATTCCCTGTGGATCGCCGGGGTAAAAACCCCGGTTGCCGAGGTCAACACCAGGATTGCCACCAGTTTTTCCGGCCGCTATCTCGGCAAGGCGTATGGCTCCAGGGTTAACCCCACCGGGTTTGCCAGCGAATTAACCGGCGGGATAACGGATCTGACTATTGATTTCAGTGCCACCGCCCCGACTCCGGTGAGCGGAACCCTGACCTTTGACCAGGCAAGTATGACGGTCGTTGGCACGGTTCCCGTGACACCAGGCGGCTTCCAGGCCCAGATCGGCACGGCGACCATCGGCGGCACCGGAGCCAGTGCGATACTCACCAGCGAGGTCAATGGCTTCTTCTATGAACCTGGAGCCACCTCCATGGGCGGCAATTTTTCCGCCCAGCGGGCCGACGGCGAGCGGCTCCTAGGCATTATGGGCGGAAATCTTTGATTTTCTACTATTTTCGGCATATCCTGAAGAGGTGGGGATGACCCTCTCCAGAATCTCTTCATTCTTTCGCGTGTCACCCGGTTTTTTCGGGGTGGTAACCGTGCTGGCCGCGGTCTTGTTTTATTATTCCTTTGGCGCCCACAAGCCACTGCTGCTCGCCGGCATGGACAACAGGATTGCCGATGCGATGTTTCACTGGCGGGGGCGCGTCGCCACCAGCGGCCAGGTGGTGATTGTTGATATCGACGATGCCAGTCTGGCCAGGCTGGGCCAGTGGCCCTGGCCGCGAAACATCATTGCCCGGCTTGTCTCCCGGATTCATGGGGCCGGCGCCCGGGTGGTGGGCATAGACAGTGTCTTTGCCGAGCCGGACCGGAGCGCGCCCCGGGTTTCCCTGCAGACCCTGATGCCTCTTCTCCGCGACCCCGGCGCTATCAGTGAACTGGAACGGCTGCAGAAGGATGAAGGCCTGGACTATGATATGGTTCTTGGCCGAGCGGTCGCCGGCGGACCCACTGTTCTGAGCTATGTCTTTAACATGGTGGCTGACAACGGGAACGCCCGCCCCTTTCCCGGCGCCTTGATCCGCCTCGACTCCTCTGGCAGCCGTTTTGACGAGCTGGCCCTGATCCGCGGCAGAGGGGTACTGCTCAATATCGATTCGGTGGCCACCGCCGAAACCGAGGGGTTTATCAACGTGTTCCCCGATCCGTCGGGCACGGTGCGCCGGGTGCCCCTGCTCATGGAGATGGACTCGGTGCCATACCCGTCGATGGCGGTTGAAGTCGCCCGTCTCGGGTTAGGGGAAGAGGGGATCACGGTTCATGTTTCCGAGCAGAAATTCGGGGAGGAAAAGGGTCTGCGCGGGATCAGCGTTGGTACCCATTTTATTCCCACCGATGATCACGGCCAGATGACCGTCAACTTCCGGGGGCCGATGGGCTCCTTCCCCTACCTGTCGGCAGCGGAGGTTCTGGAAGGCATTCACGACGCGGCGATCAAGGACCGGATCGTGCTCATCGGATTTTCGGCTGCCAGCCTCTTTGACCTGCGGGCCACTCCCTTTTCCAGTATCTTTCCCGGGGTTGAGGTCCATGCCACCATCATCGACAATATCCTTGAGGGTGACGCCTTTCGCCATGACCTCCTTACCGAGATAGGGCTTACCTACAGCCTTGTTGTCGGCGGTGGCCTGCTTCTTACCCTGGTGCTTGTCACCGCGGGACCCCTGACCGGGGCTTTGGCCGGCGGTGTTCTTCTTGCCCTTACCGTGCTTGGGAATTATTACTTTTTCTTTCTCCGCCAGGAGCTGGTGGGGGTGACCTACCCCCTTGGCGCCATGGTTTTGGTCTTTATGGTGGTGACCCTGGCCAATTATATTTCCGAGGGCCGGGCCAAGAGTTTTGTCCAGGGCGCCCTGGGACGGTATGTCTCTCCCCAGGTGGTGGAACAGCTCCTGCGAAGCCCGGAAAAACTCTCCCTTGCCGGCGAGCTTAAGGTCCTTACGATTTTTTTCAGCGATATCCGTGGGTTCACCACCATTTCCGAGGCCATGACCCCGGACCAGCTTGCCCAGTTCATGAACCAGTACCTGACCGCGATGAGCGACATTATCATGGAGTACAAGGGGACCCTGGACAAGTTTATCGGCGATGCGGTCATGGCCATCTGGGGCGCGCCCCTTGACGATGAAGAGCACGCAACCCACGCGGTGCGGGCCGCCTTTAAAATGCAGGATCAGCTCAAGGTGCTGCGGCAGGAGTGGGCAACCCGTAACCTGCCGGTGCTTGAAATAGGCATAGGGATCAATTCCGGCCAGGTCAGTGTTGGTAATTTCGGCAGCAAATCACGCTTTGATTACACGGTGATGGGCGATAACGTCAATCTCGCCTCGCGCCTTGAAAGCGCCAACAAGGTGTACGGCACCGGGATCATCATCTCCGAGTTTACCCGCAAGGCCATTGGCCAGCGTTTTTTCTGCCGCTATCTTGACAAGGTCCGGGTCAAGGGCAAGGAGGAGGCGGTGTCTATTTACGAACCCCTGGTTGAGGGTGAACCGGACCAGGCCCTGCGCGAAGAGGTCACCCTTTTTGAACAGGCGGTAGACGCGTATCAGGCCAGGCGATTTGTCGAGGCCCTGGAGATGATCACCGCGCTGCGCACGAAAAACCCCCTGCGCCTCTACAGCCTCTATATCTATCGGATCAACGGTTTTCTTGAGAATCCGCCGCCCGCGGATTGGGATGGCGTTGAGCGCCGCTCCCAGTTTCCGGCTGATCTCGACACTAAACCGCCAGGGGTGTAGTAAGTTTTTGCACGAACCGATTTTACCGGTGGCCGGACTTCTGGTATGGCAGCTGGACTGGAGAATACCCATTGATGAGAACTGCCGTGAAAAAAACAACCCATTGTCTTTCGGAAAAGAAGACCGGCTATTTTCTGCTTGCCCTGTACGGCACGGGCGCCGCCTTTACCGGGGTGCTGGCTGCTTCTTTTGTCCTGCTGGCCGCCTATCTCGTCTATGCCGAGATGGATGCAGCCGGGCATTTCAGGACCAAATTCCTGATGATGCCGATGATGAATATCCTTATCTCCTCAATGCTTTTCTACTATTCCCGGACACTGTCCCTGCGGACCAGGGCCCTTTACAGATCGCTTTCCGACAACACCTTTGTTGCCCCCAGGGTGCTGGTTACCCGCTATGATATTCTCGGTATTATTGGATTTGTGCTGGTGGTGGCGGTGATCAGTTATTGGGTATTTTAGGCTTGCAGGCTTGCAGGTTTACAGGCTTACAGGATCAGTGAGAACATGGGAGAGGCAAAGATGATTTATCGCCGTTTCGGCCGCACCGGGATCCGGATGCCGGTGCTCACCGCCGGATCGATGCGGTTTATGCACTCCTGGAGGGATATGCCCATGGAGGCGATTCCGCGGGCAAGCCAGGACAATGTCGCGGCCGTGGTGCGGCAGGCCCTTGATCTCGGGATCAACCATTTTGAGACCGCCCGCGGCTATGGGTCATCGGAACGCCAGCTTGGCCGGGCGCTGCGCGATTGTGTCCGGGGTGAGATCATTGTCCAGACCAAGATCCAGCCCACCGATGATCCTGATGATTTTATCGCCCATTTCATGGATTCCCTGGCCCGGTTGGATGTCGATCGTGTTGATCTGCTCGCGATTCACGGTATCAACACCCACCGCTCCCTGTGGCAGACCTGCCGGCAGGGCGGTTGCCTTCACGCGGCCCGGGGGCTGCAGAAAAAGGGGCTTGTCGGTCATGTCGGCTTTTCCTCCCACGGCGCCACCGAGATCCTGCTTGCCGCGGTCCGCCACCGGGAAGATGGCGGCTTTGACTACATGAACCTGCACTGGTACTACATCTTTCAGTGCCACTGGCCGGCCATTGCCGAGGCCCATGCCCGGGATATGGGGGTGATGGTGATCAGTCCTTCGGACAAGGGGGGGCGGCTCTATGACCCCCCGGAAAAATTGGTACGGCTCAGCTCCCCGCTCTCGCCGATGCTCTTTAATGATCTTTTCTGTCTGAGTCATCCCGAGGTCAACTCGATCAGCATCGGCGCGGCAGTCCCAACGGATTTCACTGAACACCTCAAGGTCCTGCCGCTGCTGGCCGGCAACAGGAACCATCTGGCAGCGATTGACGGCCGATGGCGCCAGGCTATGAAGGATGCCGTCGGTCATGAGTTCCCTGATTATTTCCATCGGATTCTGCCGGCCTGGGATCTGGCCCCGGGAGCGATCAATGCCCCGCTGGTCCTCTGGCTCTATAATCTTGCCCGGGGCTGGGATCTGCATACCTATGCCCGGCAACGCTACCGGATGATCGGCCACGAGGATTCGTGGGTGCCGGGCCGCAGCGGAGAGAATGCGGGGCTGTATGATTTCAGCCATTACCTGCGGGGAATTTTCCAGGTGGGCGATAAGGAGCTTGTCCGGCTTCTCACTGCTGCCCACGCACTCCT
>JBFHXP010000065.1:0-14013 GCA_041598875.1 Desulfobulbales bacterium | reverse complement strand
TCGGCGGTGATTCTGCCCAGGGAGTCGTCAACCGCAACAGTTTCCGGAACCAATGGGCCAAGGCAGCCATCCGCGGTCAGGGCGTCAAACCACCTGCACCGGGCCTCGGCCAGGGGGATATTGTCTACATAAAGATTCCGTTTTTTCATGGCACCTTCTTTTCACTGACAACATGAGTGAGGAGTAAGGAGTGAGGAGACTGCAGGCAGAAGGCACAGAGTGGCAGAAGGGAAAGAAAGTGAGACGTGAGATGTTAGATGTTAGATGTGAGACGTAACACCTCTCCCTTCTCACCTCTAACTTCTCACTTCTCACTTCTCCCTTCTCACGTCTCACGTCTCACGCCCCTCTTCTTTCCATCTCCCATCTCACTCCCCTAAAACAGACAGACCTCCACCCCGGTGCCCGCTGCAAGCCCCTGCAGTGACGCCTCGACCACCAGATACCCATGGGCCCGGACCATGGTGGACAACGCGCCTGACTTGCCGAGCACCGGATAGGCCATGCAGGTGTCATCGCCATCCGCCACCTCCACCCGGACCCGGACAAAATCGGTACGGCCCGGGGCGGAATTGATATTACGCATCAGCAGTGCCTTGACGGTTCGGCGGACCGGAAACGGCAAGGCAACAAGCCCGGACAGACGATTTATGGTCGGCCGCACAAAGAGATCGAATGCGACCGCGGCTGAGACCGGATGGCCGGGCAGCCCGAAGACCGGCTTCTCTCCTATCTGGCCGATAATCACCGGCTTGCCCGGTTTTATTGCCACTCCATGGACTAATATGCCGGGCGCGCCGAGGGAGGCGATGACCCGCTCGCCCAGGTCGCGGCAGCCAACGGAACTGCTGCCGGAAAGAAGTACCAGGTCGTTTTCCAGCAGAGCCCGCGTCATTTCCGCCCGCAATGCATCTTCACGGTCACGGACAATACCGTAGGAAACCGCCTCGCCGCCAAGGGCGACAACCATCGCGGAAAGCTGCACGCCATTCATGTCGCGGATCTTGCCGGAGGGCGGCCGGATATCCGGGGCAACAATTTCATCGCCAGTGGAAATAACCCCCACCCGCACCCGGCGCCGGACCTCCACCCGGGTCATCCCCATGCCGGCAAGAAGACCAAGGTCCTGGGGGCGAAGACAGTGCCCGGGGGGGATGATCGGCTGATCCCTGCTGACCTCCTCGCCCGCACCAATACAGTTTGCCCCGTTCGCCACCGGCCGCACCACCTCAATGAGACTCCTGTCAACAACCACCGTATGCTCGAGCATCACCACCGCATCGGTTCCAGGCGGCAGGAAGCCACCGGTGGCAATCCTGTGGCATGCCCCGGGAGCCGGGCCATGGGTTGGGAATTCCCCCATCAGAACCTCTCCGCTTACCTCCAGGTAGACGGGCATCGATTCGGTGGCGCCAAAGGTATCTTCCCCGCGGACCGCATAGCCATCCATCGTTGACCGGGGATGGGTCGGAAGGTCTTCGGGCGCGCTTATCTGCCGGCCAAGAACCCGGCCCAGTGCCTTGTCCAGCGACACCTCTTCGGTTTCCACAGGTGCCAGTGGCATTGTCTCAATAACCCCCAACGCCTGATCCAGGGGAAGTATGGCCCCGCGCCCCAGCATGTCCCGTGTTGTCTGCCCAGACTGGATATTCATCTCCCTGAACTCCGGCAGTGATCCTCATACTGAGAGATCTTCGAAAAATCAACCCGCTGGGGGTGGGTATAGACATTCATCCGCTGTCCCCGGGCAAAACCAATCAGGGTTATCCCATGATCCTCGGCAGCAGCAACCGCCATGCAGGTAGGGGCGGCCCTGCTGACCAGGATCGGGATCCGGCTGCGGATCATCTTGGTCATCACCTCACCGGAGACCCGGCCACTGGAAAAGACAATCTTGTCATCAACGGGAATCCCGGCCAGGAAGGCCTTGCCGATCAGTTTATCCACCGCATTATGGCGGCCGATGTCCTCGGTATGAAAAAGAAGGCTCTTTCCATCGCTCAGGGCCGCGCTGTGAACCCCGCCGGTAGCATGAAACAGATCCGACACCCCGCGAAATTCCTTAAGCAGTTCACTGATTGCGGCCGGCGAAATGGCAAGAGAGGATCGAATCGGCGGAAGAGCCCTTAGCTGCGCTGAATCAGAAAAGGTGACGCCCTGGCCGCAGCCGGAGGTAATGGTCTTTCTGTGGAAACGCCCCTGCCAGTCAACCGGGAGATCCTTCAGGGTAACGCCGACAGATGCCTGTGCCTCATTGACCTGTAAATCAAGGAGAAGCTCCCGTTTCGAGAGCAGTCCCTCGGAAAGAAGAAAACCCACTGCCATGCAGTCGAGATCCGAGGGGGTGCAGAGCAGGGAGACAATGCGCTGGCCATTGACATCCAGGGAAAAGGCGATCTCAGCGGCAAGGCGGTCTCCGGTCTCTTCGGCCAGATCGCCGTTTACCCGGATAATGAGGGTTTCAAGGGTTACGTCCATGGACATCGGGGCGGGTGATCAAAAACAGCCAAGCTGGCAACCGCTGATCTTGATATCAAGCTGCGTGGCAACCCGCCCCACCTGACGAGAGGATATCCCCAGGGAATCGGCAATGGCAAGGGCTCCGCTACACTGAATTCTGGAATTGCGGGCAGCCTCCCTGAGCAGTTTTTCCAGCAGTTCCCGCTCTTCCGGGGTCAATGGGTCATCGGATGGTGCAGATGGGGTGATCGGCATGAATATTTCCTGCTGGGCTTTAATGAAAGATACAAACAGCGCACCTACTCGACAACATCCCGGGCCCAGGAGAGGGCGGCGGCAACGGTTGGAAAACCGATGGTGCTGATCAGCAGGACCAGGGCGTGATAGATCTCGTCCGGGGTCGCGCCCGCGTCCAGGGCCCGCCGGCAGTGGGAATGAACCGATCCCTCCGAACGACTGGCCGCGGCGGCGGCCAACTGCACCAGATGCGCGGTCTTTTCGTCAATGGGCCCCGCCGCTCGCAGGACCTTGCCCATGGACTGATGGGCATCCATCACGGTACCGTACTTTGCCAGCAGCCACTCATAGTTGTCCGAATAGTCCGACATCTTCATATCCTCCATCTGGGGGTGGGCCATGACCGTACTCTGGGGCAGTCACAGTTTTCAGCTGTGCGCCATGCGCTTAAGGAATTCACCATTGAAAACGAATTTCCACTTTCCGCAAATCTTCCACAAATGAAAATAGCATCAGGGGATTGATCTTGTCAACCGACATGGTCCGAAATTCCTTATTGATATCAAACATACTCTCGATTTTCACGCGGCACTGCCCAAGATGACGGAATCTTTCAGGGAACCACCGGATATTTGATTACGATCTGGTCTCCGGTAAGGGCCTGTTCAAGAAATACCCTCAGGGCGTCCATTTCGGATTCAGTAAGCCCAAGGGGCTTGAGCGCTGTATTGCCGGGCCCGCCGCCGGTATTATGAAAATCAATAACCTCTTTAAGAGTAGAAAAATACCCGTTATGCATATATGGCCCTGTCCTGGCAATATCTCGCAGAGTAGGTGTTTTAAAGGCCCGCCAGTCCTTCTGCTCACTGGTGATCAGATAGCGACCCGGATCCTGATCCAGGGTCCTGAACTCCTTAAAATGGTTAATCTTGGCAACAAACCTCATTGTTGCCACCACCCGAGGATCCTCAAGCAGAGCAGGATGTTCCGGCACGTTCAGGGCATGAAATTTATTGTCAATCAGGTTGACGCCATAATGACATTCTGTACACTTCCCTTTCCCGGTAAAAACGTCAAATCCTTTTCTGGCCTGTACCGAAAGGGCGCCGTGATCTCCATTAAGATACGCGTCAAGTGGCGCGTTGCGGGAAATCAGGGTCCGCTCAAAGGCGGCAATTGCCATGGCAATTCTTTCACGGGTAATATCATCGGTACCAAAAACCTCTATAAAGGCCTTGCGATATTCGGGTACCGCCCTGATCTCCTCTTCAAGGAAATCAAGATTCTGGTTCATTTCAAAAGAGGACATCATCGGAAATAATGCCTGATCCTCCAGGGTCGTAACCCTTCCATCGTGAAAAAGGAACGCGCTGAAGGCGACATTGATCAATGTGGGAGAGTTGCGCCAGTTCTTGGTTGTCGGATAGCTCAGGGAGATTGCCTGTCCATCGCTGAACCCCAGTTCTGGCATATGGCAGGTCACGCAGCTCATGGTGCCGTCCCCGGAGAGACGCCGATCAAAAAACAGCATTTTCCCCAGCTCGACCTTTTCCGGGGTTTGGGGATTGACACTGGAAACCGGAACATCTTTAAAGGGCTCAAGATGGCCGGCCCGAACGTGCGCAGGCGTTGCGAGCAGAATGCCAACGCACAGCGCCAGCAGACCCAGAGATTTATTGACCGGCATGTTCGAGCTCCTCATCAATAATCTTTTTAAAATACTCATACGACCTGTTGCCAATGACCTTCCTGCCATTAATAAAAAAGGATGGGGTGTTGTACAGGTCCATATCAAATGCCAGTTTCTTGTCGCGCTCGATTTGATCAGTGTGCTTCATGAGATCAAGGTCACTGGCAAAGCGGTTTATATCCAGATTGAGCTCCTTGGCAAAACCAATCAGGCTCTCCCGGTCGAGCTTGGGAGAATTGGCGAGCATGATATCGTGCATCTCCCAGTACTTGCCCTGATCACCGGCAGCCAAAAGGGCCTCGGCCGCGCTGTGCGAGAAATCCCTGTACCTGTAAGGATAATTTTTTAGAATCAGGCGTATTTTTCCCTCATAATCAGTAAGCAGTCGCTTAACGGTCGGACCGACCGCGGTGCAGTGCGGTCACTGAAAATCAAGAAATTCAACAATCGTAACCGGCGCGTCTGCCGGTCCCAGCATTGGTGAGTCGTGAAGAGGGACCTGATATCTTTTTTCCACGGCCAGCGCCACCGAAGAAAAAAACAGAAGAAGAACAAACAACAAAACATAACGCGCTCTCACGGGATCACCTCCTGAAAGAAAAAAACGGAGCCCGATTCAAGGCCCCGTTTTTTTGGTTAAGACCGAACAATAGGCACTCAATTAACCTCTGTCCCTGGAAATAACGGCAGATATTTTGCCCAGAGCTTGAAAAGAAAAATTCCCAGGGCGATAAGTCCCAGGGTAATGACAAACTCAATGGTTGACGGCCAATAGGTGGTTCCCGTCGCGTTCTGGAACCCGTACATCCCGGAAATGGAGACATTCAACCGATTGAGGAGCACCCCGCCGATCACCAGAACATGACCGGTCACCATGGCGTTGATGCCCTCTGTTTTTCTGTTTCTACCTGCCAGGATGGCCAGAGGAAGAATAATGCCGCCAACCATTTCCAGGAGATACATATTTGCCTCCATGGTTCCGGCAAAGGCAGCCCCTACTCCCGGACCAGTGACCAGGAAATAGAGTTTAAGAACCAGATAAACAAGGAGTGCGATAATACAACCCCTTACCAGTCCGTTCAAAATTTCATAGTTCATCTTGTGATTAAAGGATCTGGCACTGGCAATACTTTCGATGCTGACCATGGAAAGCCCCATCATGACAGACGAGGCGAGGAAGAGATAGGGCAGAAACGTGGTACTCCAGAGCGGCGACAGCTTGCCCGGCACAATCAGAAACACCGCGCCCAGGGAAGATTGGTGGAGAACGGAGAGCATAACGCCGAACAGAACCACCGGCACGATGATCTTGTTGACGAAATCCACCGCCTTTTGCCATTTTAGCTTTTCAAAGAGCATGGGACTGGACTCTACCCCAAGGGTCATGGTGTAAAAGATAACATGCATGGCCACCACCCACATGATCGAATGAACCTGCCACATGACAGCGGGATAGACGATCCGGTGCGGCTGTCCCAGGTCCAGTATCAGAGCCACTACCGCCAGCAGATACCCGAGAAAGGCGGTAAGCACAGCCGGCCGCACAATTGGTTTGTATTTTTTCATATTAAGGAGATGGACCGCGCCGGCGATAAGGAACCCCCCGGCAGCCATGGCAACCCCACCGAGCAGATCAAAGCCGATCCACAGTCCCCACGGGAAATCATCGTTCAGATTGGTTGAAGCTCCCAGCCCGTTCACCAGCCGGTAAACTGCCAGCACACCACCCAGTCCAATGACCAGGAGGAGAAAAAGAGTAAACGGGGTCATCAATTTTATTTCATGATTATTTTTCATGATTGGTCCTCCTTGCTGGCAGCGTCAATGCGGCGGGTGATGACCCAACCCGTCACCCCGGCGACAAAAACAACCCCGAACAGGGCGGGAACCTTGGAGATGTATGCCCAGGTCAGATCCGGCAGGACCACCTGCGGCACATCCATTCTGAAGTTCAGATCCTCAAAAGGAACGCTGGAGATGTACACCCAGGCAGTGCCGCCAGCCTCTTTTTCCCCGTAGATGTGGGGCACATATTTATCCGGATTGTCTTGAAGCCGTTTTCTGGCCTCTAGCATGACCTCCCCCTCTTCGCCATAAAACATGGTTGTGGTCGGGCAGACCTTAATGCACGCCGGAACCAGATCATCCTTGATACGCTCGGAGCAGAAAGAACATTTCTGCACCCAGGGTCGGGCCGAATCCCATTCATATGTCGGGATTTGAAAGGGGCATGAAACCATGCAGTATCGGCAGCCGATGCAGCGGTCGTAATTATAGACCACCGGGCCATTCTCCGTTTTGGTCAGGGCTGCCACCGGGCAGACCGAGACGCAGGCGGGATTTTTACAGTGCAGACACTGTTCCTTGACAAAACTCCAGACCGGCCCGCTGGCCTCTTCTTTTTCTTCAAAACGAATCCGGGTATAACAGTCGGAACTCAGACGGACTGGGTTGGAATAATCTCCCCTGAAAATCGTCTTGCGCGCGACACGCTCGTTCCACTCCTTGCAGGCCACCTGACACCCTCGACAACCAATACACCTCGTCAAATCCACTAATACTGATTTTGCCATATCCGCGCCCCCCTATACCTTTTCGATATTGACCATGAAGGCCTTGGTTTCAGGTATCATGGTATTCGCGTCACCGATCGTGGGAGTCAACAGGTTGGCGCTGTCACCACCGCTGCCGTCCTCGGGATACTGCCAGCCAAAACACCAGGGCAACCCCACCTGATGAACAGTACTGTTCATGATCTTAAAGGGCTTGAAGCGGCTGGTGACCGAGGCATACGCCAGCACCTCACCGCGACCGGACGAGACCCTGACCTTATCGCCGTTCTTGATCGCCTTCTCAGCGGCCAGTTCGATGCTCATCTCGACAAAGAGCTGCGGCATCATCTCAAGAAGCCAGGGCAGGTGTCTGGTCATAACCCCGGTCTGCCAGTGTTCAGTAACCCGGTAGGTCGTTGCCACGTATGGATAACGGGTATCGCAGGTATAGAAAACATCCTCGGACTTGCCATCGCCACCCTCCTCAAAGAAGAGCTTGGCAGTGGGGTTGATCCTATGGGATTTATTCATCGGGTTTTCCTGGACCGGACACTCCAGGGGTTCATAATGCTCGGGGAAAGGCCCATCGGCAAGACCCGGGCCAAATAGATGAGCCACCCCGGCCGGTTTCATGATAAACCCCTTCATGGATTTGGGATTAGGGGTGCCGTCCGGATTCAACAACGGCGGCCAGCCGCCATCAGGCACATCACCGACCCATTTTTCCCCGTTCCACTCGATCACTGCCCTCTTGGGATCAAAGGGCTTGCCATATTCATCGACTGAAGCCCGGTTGTATATAATCCTCCGGTTCACCGGCCAGCACCAGGACCATTCAGGGTAGAGACCGATGCCACTGGGGTCCTCTGTGGAGCGCCGGGCCATCATGTTGCCTTTATCGGTATAGGAGTTGCAATAAAGCCAGTTACCCGAAGAGGTAGAACCATCATCCTGAAGAAAGGCGAAACTCGGCACCAGGGAGCCCTTCTTGTAGAGGGTATCCTTGATCTCCTTGTCCTCAAGAAAATAGCCGTTGATCTCCTTGGCAATCAGGTGGGTATCCACTGCGGTCACCTTGCCCTGACTATCCTTGGGACCGAACTCCCAGGAAAGATTGACAATCGGATCAGGAAAGGCGCCACCATCCTTCTCATAGAGAGTTCTGACCCGGAAGTACAGTTCATTCATGATCTCGGAATCGGGCCAGGACTCCCCGGCCGGCTCCACAGCCTTATAACGCCACTGGGCCCAGCGACCGGAGTTGGTGATGCTCCCCTCCTTTTCCATGGAGGCGCAACAGGGCAGGAAAAAGACCTCGGTCTTGACATCTGCGGGGTTTACTCCCGGTCCGCGCCAGAATGAACCGGTTTCATTGTCAAAGAGATTAACGTTCACCATCCAGTCGAGTTTGGCGAGGGCCTGCCGCACCTTACCGGCATTGGACCCGGAACAGGCGGGGTTCTGGCCCCAGGCAAAAAAACCCTTGAACTTATCCTTCATCATTTCATGAAAAATCATCAACCAGGAGGCATTCTGACCATCATCAAGCTTGGGCAGCCACGAATAGCCAAAATCATTATCCCTGGTCGCGTTTTCCCCGTAAAAGGCCTTGAGCATGCTGACCGAATATTTTGGGTAGTTGGACCACCAGTTGGCGCTGAGGGGCTCTTTTGTGGTGGGCGTGGCCTGGGTATTATACTCTTCCAGGGTTGGCAAGGAGGCCACCGGGGTCCTGAGATATCCTGGCAGGATATGAAAGAGCAGGCAATGATCAGTTGATCCCTGAACATTGCTTTCGCCCCTGAGCGCGTTGACCCCGCCACCGGCCCGGCCGATATTGCCGAGCAGCAGCTGGACAATGGCCATGGCCCGGACATTCTGGGTGCCGACCGTATGCTGGGTCCAGCCCATGGCATACATGATGGTTGCCACCTTGTCCGGCTTTCCGGTGGCAGTATAAATCGAATAGACCTTTTCCAGCAGATCCCTGGGCGTGCCGGTGATCGAAGAAACCGTTTCCATATCGTAGCGGGCATAATGTTTCTTCATCTGCTGGAGTACGCACATGGGATTGGTCATGGCCGGATCCTGCAAGGCTACCCCGTCGCCATTGGTCTGAAAGGCCCAGGACTTCTTGTCATACTTTCTCTTTTCAGAATCATAGCCGGAAAAAATACCATCCAGATCTCCCGGCATCTTGAACTCCTCGTTGATCAGAAAGGGACCATTGGTATAAAGCCGGACATACTCCCGGTGAAAGAGGTCATTCTGCAAAATATAGTTGATCATGCCGCCGATAAAGGGGATGTCCGAGCCGGAACGAAGCGGCGCGTAGAGATCCGCCTTGGCGGAGGTACGGGTAAACCGGGGATCTACACTGATCAGGGTGGCCCCCCTTTCCTGCGCCTCGGTTACCCATCGAAAGGAAATGGGATGATTTTCAGCAGCATTGCTGCCCATGATCAGGATGACATCAGAGTTTCTGAGATCAATCCAGTGATTTGTCATTGCGCCGCGTCCGAACGACTCTGCCAGAGCCGCAACCGTTGCGGAGTGTCAGATCCTGGCCTGGTGTTCTATATAGACCAGACCAAGGGAACGGAGCCATTTCTGATAGATATAGCACTCTTCATTGTCAAGAGCGGCACTGCCGACACTGGCAATTCCATCGCAGCGATTGACCACCTGCCCCTTGCTGTTTGTCTCAACAAAGGTCTCATCACGGCTCTTCTTTACTCGCTTGGCGATCTCGCCCAGGGCCCAGTCCCACTCCACTTCTTTCCACGCGGCCGCGCCAGGCGCCCGGTACATTGGTTTCTTGACTCTGGTGGGGTTATTGGCAATCTGGTAGAGAGACGCGCCTTTCGGGCAGAGACTTCCGCGGTTTATCGGATGCTCCGAATCACCCTCGATATTGATGACCTTGCCTTCCCTGGTGTGAACGACCATACCGCAACCGACCGCGCAATAAGGACAGACAGTGGTGGTGGTGATCGCCCCCTTGATCCGGTTCTCACGCTCCCGGGCCTGGGCATCGGTTGCTGAAAGCCCAACTGCCCCTGCCGCCGCGGTCGCGCCGGAAATTTTCAGGAAGTCTCTCCGCGATACACTCATAATACATCCTCCTTATAAATGATAGAAATCTCGCCCCCACAATGGGAGACCAGGCGCTTCTATGATCTTATTCTCAATTCACTGAATTCAGGTGACTCGAGAATGAGGTGACTATGAACAATCGGCCAACGCCGACAATGTCGCTATATTGGAGGCTATCGCAGAGATCTACTGAGAAAAGTCCTACCACCGCCCCTCTGCTCTGTCAACTGAAAAAGAACGGAACCATGGCATGATAGCGGCGGCCGCCACTCACTTATCGCCATGAAAAGACAGATGAAATTTCGCACATGCAAAACAGAGCCAATACCCTGATTTTGGTCTGCCATTTACCTTATGACTACCCGCACCAGAGAAAAACAGTCGAACAACTGACAGAAAAATATCTTTGCAGCAGCTCTCCATTCAAAACAAAAGAGAGTGGAATAAAATTCTTTTTATGATTATTTTGATCAAAGCCGCTCACTATATATAAAGACGGTGTGTGCAAATCTGCGACCTTCCGGGTCGCCATCTTCATGTTTCAGAGCATCTCCACCCAACAGGAGCAGCATGAATCAGGACGATCTCCTACTGACCATTCTGAAGTCCAACGCCCTTCCCACCCTGCCGCTGGTCGCAACCAAGCTGGTGGAAATCACCACCCGGCCCGATGTGACCATGGGGGAAATCTCGACCCTGATCTCCCGGGACACCGCCCTCGCCGCCAAGATCCTCAAAATCGCCAATTCCGCTTTTTACAGTTTCCCCAACAGGATAAGCACCATCAGCCAGGCGGTATCCATTCTCGGAATCAGCGCGGTGCGCAACCTTGCCCTCTCCTTTACCATTCTGAGCATCAAGGCGGATGATGAAAATGACCGATTCGACTACCGGGTCTTCTGGGAAAAATCCCTGGCCGCCGCGGTCACGGCAAAACTGATCACCGAACAGGAGGAGTCCCCTGGCGATCCCGAGGAATTTTTTATCGCCAGCCTCCTGCAGAATTTTGGCGAACTGATTCTGGCCAGGGTCTTTCCCTCGGAGTATGGCCGGGTCCTTGAAGAGGTTGAAAACAGCAACCGCCCGGTGGAGGAGGTGGAACGGGAAATCCTCCAGATCGACCATACCACCGTTGGCTACGAGGTGGCCCTGAGTTGGAACTTTCCCTTGATTCTCGTTGAGCCGATCCGCTACCACCACGCCCCCCAGGCCTTTCCCGAAGGCGACCCCAAGATCAAGCACGCAATCGGTGTCGCCCATCTTGCCGGGCTGCTCGCCGCAATCCCCTATGCTCCGAACCCCCAGGTCTTTCACCAGAAATTCATCGAACAGGGCAAGAAACTCCTTCGCCTCGACCAGTACGCCCTGGATCGCGTCCAACAGAAGATGCATATCGAGCTGGCTGAAATCGCCGACTTCTTTGACATGCAGATCGATTCCCCGAAATCCATTGAGGATGTCCTCATGGAGGCAAATGCCGCCCTCAGTATCCTCAATATGGGTTATGACCAGATGAACAAGGAGTTGATCAAGGCCAAGGTCATGCAGCAGAAACTGACCCGCGAGGTGGAGGAAAAAAACAAACGGCTGGAAATGCTGGCCACGGTCGACGGTCTTACCGAGGTATACAACCACCGCTATTTCCAGGATTTTCTCGACCAGGAGATCAACCGGGCCCGGCGCAAGGAAAAGGATCTTGCCCTGATCATGGCCGATGTTGATCACTTCAAGAAATTCAACGACAACCACGGTCACCAGACCGGTGATGCCATTTTGCAACAGGTGTGCCGGGTTCTTGAAGACAAACTGCGGCAGTACGACGTGCTGGCGCGCTACGGGGGAGAAGAGTTCGGCATTATCCTCCCGGAAACAACAGTGGCCCAGGCAATGAAGGTTGCCGAAAAGCTGCGGGTCTCCATCGAGGAGCACACCTTCAACATGGGGCCGGAACGCTTTTCCGTGACCCTGAGCTTCGGGGTGGCCGGCCTTGCCCCGGAACAGAACACCCATGAGAAAAACGATTTGATCAGCTTTGCCGACCAGGCCCTTTTTGAATCAAAAAAGCAGGGCCGCAACCGGGTAACCGAGTACGTTCCCAAGACCACCTGGTTCGGCAAAAACTGGGGCCGGGGATAAATGGAACCCTGCACCATATTTCCCATCGGCATTGTCCGCTGCGGGCTGAAATCGCGGGAAGAGACACCCCGCAATTACGATATCTCCGACCATGAAGGGGTGCTGGAGATTGATCCCAGGTACCGCGATGCCCTGCTTGGCATCAAAGAGGGGCAAACCATTGTCGCGCTCTTCTGGCTCCATCAGGCCCGGCGGGACATACTCCAGGTCTATCCCCGGGGGGACCGTTCCCGCGGGCTGCACGGGGTCTTTGCCACCCGCAGTCCGGTGCGGCCCAACCCGATCGCTGTTTCCGAGCTTCTGGTTCTCGGAATAAGCGACACCGCCCTCCGGGTCAAAGGGCTTGATGTGCTGGACAGGACTCCGATCATCGACCTGAAAAAGAAAATAGGAGGCGCCTCTGATGACCGCCAGGAAGAAGATCCTCATAGCAGATGACGATATCCATATCCACAAGGTGCTTGACCCGGTTCTCTCCCCTGAAGAGTTTGACGTCTTTCACGCCCATGACGGCCGGGAAACCATGGAAATGATCCAGGAGCGGCAACCGGACCTTGTGGTCCTGGATGTGATGATGCCGTTAGGCGATGGCCGCGACATCTGCCAGAACATCAAAAAGAATCCGGCGACACGGGATATCAGGGTGCTGATGCTCTCGGCCCGGGACGAACAGTATGACCGGAGTCTCGGGATTGAGGTTGGCGCCGATGAGTATGTCACCAAGCCATTTTATGCCAACCTGCTGGCCACAAAGATCAGGGAGATGTGCAAGAAAATTGGTTCCTGAGGCAAGGCTGCCGGGCCATGGGGCAGCAGGGACTCCGGAAAAACGGAAAATCTGCCAAGCAAACCCATGCCCCACAGACAACTCTCCGACCCTGCGGATGGTATAAAAAAATCTCCCAAAACAAGCTGTTGCTGGCACCTCCGGAAAACACCCCCGACCGCCCTCCACATTACTCTCCGTTTTTTCGGAAGATTCCGTTTTTTCGGATACATTCTGACCAACCAGCTCCACCCACCAGATAAAAAAAACCATGTAACTGACTGACATTAAAGAGTATTATTTTTTTCTTCAGTAGCAGCACGTTTTTTGCATTTAAAAAGCAGGGAAATTGGGAACAGAGTTCGGCAGACCGGGTGGGAGCACTTCCACGGGCCGTCACTCTGATCAAAAGGGGAGTTCCCAGGGGAAAATCTGCTACCGTACAATCCAACTACACGGGAGGGGTACAATGAAAAAAACTGCACCGGGTTCTTGCAAATCAGGAAAATTCAAGGGGATGCTTCTCACCGTGATGGCTGCCTGCACGCTGGCCTGGCCAGCGGTTTCCAGCGCAGCCACCGTCTCATGGACCGACTGGACAAGCAAAGGGACCAATACCGTATCCGGCTCCATGACCTTTGGCTCATCAACGGTTGGTGTGGTGTATAGTGGCCCATACTATGACTATGCGACCCAGATAAGTACCGGAGGCAGCTACTGGGGTGCTAACCCGACAACCTACTACAGCCCCCCTGCGGTGGACAATCCGCCGACAGGTCCCGATATCATCACCTTGTGGGATGGTGGCACCAAGACGATCTCCTTCTCCCGGCCTGTCAAAGACCCCATCATTGCCCTGGTGAGCTGGAACGGCAATACAGTCGACTTCGGGGCGCCAATCGAAATCCTCAACTATGGGCCTGGCACTTTTGGAAGCGGCACACCGATTCTTAATCTGACTGGCACGGGTTTTTACGGCAGCGGCGAGGTGCACGGCATAATCCGCCTCCCGGGCGTTCATAGCTCAATCACCTTTACAGACTCTTCTGAGGGCTGGCACGGCTTTACTGTTGGCG
>JBFHXP010000064.1:0-14859 GCA_041598875.1 Desulfobulbales bacterium | reverse complement strand
GCTGCCGGTAAGATCATCGCTGGCCGCGACATCTGCTCCGGAAAGGGATGCAAGGGTACCGAGGAGGGCCCGGCCCTCCACACCGGCAGCCAGGTTGCAGCCATAGAGCAGGAGGTCGGCTTCAGCGGACAATGAGTGGCGCCAGGCGATGATACTGTCGGTAAAAGAGACAATGGACTCCGAGGTGAGCAGGGAGTTGCCGATCAGAATCGAGCCGTCGGACCCATGGGAGATGATATGAACGGCATCAAGGTTACGGTATCCGGAGAGCGACTCTGTTATCTGCTCAATACCGTCACGGTTCTGGTCAAGCAGAACAATATCCACCAGCCGACCGTCATCCTTGCGGGTGGTGAGATCATCGATCAGGAGGTGATACTCGGGAACAGCGCCATCGACAAAGACCACTTCACGGGACAGTGAGCGGGCCTGGATGGTTCCGGATTCCCCGGGGACATCGGCACAGCCGTCAAGATCCACATGGCACTCAACAGGCGGGGGGGGCCCGAGAAACCCGTGATCAACAGCGGATGGCATCCCGGCCGGCAGGGCCAGATCCACGGAAAGCAGGATCCGTGGTTCGAGCTGTTCGAAATAGAGCTTTTTTGCAGAACACATCAGTAAGATCCCTCGGAACTAACCGGGCGAAGCCACCGGAGGTCATATATGGTTCAGATCAATCTCTCCAGGTTGATCATCCTGGACACACTCTCCTTTTTATACACTTTTCAACACGATATGACCAGCACTCTTGTTTCCGGTAGAAAAATCTTATGGCATATGGAGAAGACGGCACCCCCTGGTCACAACCGGGGAAGAGTTCCTATTGCCGACGCAACGGCCGGATATGAATCCTCGACCCCTGGGGAGGAGGGACAGGCCCGCTCTTTTCTTCAACAGCCTGGTCATCCTTTTCAGCATCCGGCGCGGGCAGTTCGGCAACAAGAGAGGGCAGTTCAGCCCCAGGCGCCGAAATCTCCTCCACCGGCGCCGGAAGCTCAGCAACAGCCATGGCCAACCCGGTTGCCGGCGCGGGTACTTCAACGGCCTGCGGGGCCATTTCAGCGGTTGGATCTTCAACGATCATATCATAGAGGATAATGCTTTCCACAACCGTGCCGAAACTCTCTTTTGGAAGAGGCGGCTGCTCAGCAGAGACCTTTTCCTCTTCAGATGGAGGGATTTCCACCTGAGAGTTTTCTGTAACAGATTCATCATGATAGAACCTATAACCACCAGGGGTAACAAAAAAAACAGAGACAAAGAGGAAAATAAAGATGAGCCAGAGACCAGGGGCGGCCCACTCGGAAAAAACAAAAAAACGCAGTGTGCACCGATTGCAGATCCGGGGGGTAAACCCGAAAAAATAATTGAACCGATCACGGGGGGAGCAGATCCATTCGGCTGAGACCGTGTCGCTCTTCCGGCATTGCGGGCATTTTCTTTGTGCAAACATCATCCTCAGTCCATGGCGAAAAAGCGTAATTAATGTCCATCCGGAAAGTCTGTTTTTTCCGGATGGCTACACGTAGTTGTTTTCAATCCGGAAACAGACAATTTTGAAAAAGTGGCGTTTCCGGATCAAAAGTAATTACTCCACCATAGCCAGCATCTCATCTATGATCTTCAGCCCGCCCACCCAGAACTCACGGTCATTGGGATCAACACCAAATGGTTTCAGCAGTTCATAGGGGCTCTGGCTTCCTCCGGCCTTGAGAAGGTCAAGATATCTGGGAACAAAGGACTCCCCCTGCTCCTGATAGAGATTGTAGAGGGCAAGGACCAGCAGCTCGCCAAATGCGTAGGAGTAGACATAGCCCGGGGTGCTGAGAAAATGGGGGATATAGGACCACCAGATCGCATACTCCTTGCTCATGGTAACCGAATCGGCAAACATCGCCTGCTGGGTGGCCAGCCAATGCTCGGAAATGGCCTTGGTGGAAAGTTCTCCATGCTCCCTGCGACTGGTATGGACCAGATCCTCAAAGCGGTTCATTGAGATCTGGCGGAAGACCGTGGCAAAAATCGATTCGAGTTTCTGGCAGATAAAGGCCCTGCGCTCATCCGGATTGGAAAGGAGCTTCAATTGAGCCTGGAACACGACCAGCTCGGCAAATACCGAGGCGGTCTCGGCCAATACCAGCGGGGTGTCGCTGTTGTAGTAGCCGCGCTCTGCCGCCAGATACTGATGAACCCCGTGCCCCAGTTCATGGGCCACGGTAGAGACATCGCGCATGGTGCCGGTATAGTTGACCAGCACATAGGGATGCACCTCCGGGACACAGGGGTGGGCAAAGGCGCCACCCCTTTTTCCGTCAAATACCGGGGCGTGAATCCAGTTGCGCTCAAAGAATAATCCTGCAATCTCCGCCATCCGGGGAGAAAACCCTTCAAAGGCGGTGAGAACGATCCCGCGGCACATCTCCCAATCGATTTTCCGGGTCGGCAGATGGGGCAGAGGCGCATAACGGTCATAATCAACAAGCTCATCCAGGCCGAGCAGATCCCGTTTCACCCGGTAATAGCGCTGGACAATATCGTAGCGCGAGGTGACCGTGTCAATGAGCACCTCAACGGTTTTATCCTCAAGCTCGTTGCCAAGGTTCATTGAAGAGACCCAGGACGGATAGCTCCGGAGGCGGTCATTGATCATCTTGTCGGCAAGCAGGGTATTGAAGATATGGGTGAGGACATGGATCTGGCCGTTAAGCCCGTCGGTCAACTCCCCTGCCGCCTTCACCCGTATCTCCCGGTCGCTGTCGTAGAGATCGGAAAGCACCTCTTCCTCGGTGCGCCCGGTTTCCCCGAACTTCATCTGGCCCATGACCTTTTCAAAAAGGGTTGTCCACGAGCCGCGCCCAACCGGCGCCCGCTCCAGCAGAAGCCTCTCTTCCAGCTGGGAGAGTTGATGCGGGGCATACTTGCGCACATTTTCAAGATAATGACGATACCCCGCAAGAATCGTATCGCCAAGAAGTTCCGCGACCCGGCTCTCAGCGACCAGATTCCATTCCAGCTCGAAAAAAACCGTCTCTCTGCCGATCCGGCTGGACAGTTCCCGAATCTTCTGAAGAAACCCTGAAACCTGCTGATCGTTGGTGGCGGTGGCAAAGTTCAAAAAGGCAAAGCAGGCAAGCCGACCAAGGGTGCTATCGAGTTTTTCCAGCCGTGAAACCAGCGCAAACACCTCATTGGCGGACAACTCCCCTATCCGGCCCGCGTATGTTTTGTTTATATCAACGGCCTCAGCCTCGGCCCGGGCAATATCGGACTGGATTGCCGGGTCGGAGTAGCCGGAATAGAGGTCTTCAACTTTCCAGATAATATCGGTGGTTTTAAGTGTTTTGTTCACTTCGCTCATGGGGATTCCTTTGTATATCATTCCTGGATGTTAGCACTGTGTTCGAGGGGAAAGTTCTCATTATAAGTCAGCCGATGATACCGGCGAGCCCCGGTACGGTCAATGATTTTTCCTTATTTCGTGGCCGTTCGGAAAGTCTGTTTTTCCCGGATGGCTACACCTGGCTGTTTTCAATCCGCCAACCCCGCAACAACCCCGACCAATCCCATGACCACCCGGGCCAGCCGTTCATAATCAATCCTGTCAGGGGTATCAAAAGGAGAATGATAGAAAGGATAACGGTAGGGCGCGGTGTCGGTGACCATAAAGGCGGGGTACCCCTCTTTCCAGAAAGACCAGTGATCCGACCAGCCTATTCCCGGGAGAAACCCGGGAGCCGCGGTCCATTGCAGGGGAAAATCGGAATTCCGGCGAAAGAGCTCGGCTGCCCGGCCAACCAATTTCATGGAGCGGAGATTGGCGACAAAACCGATGAAGTTTCCTCTATCAGGGTAAAAAAATCCCAATGGAAACGGGTAGCGTTGGCTGCCCGGGGAATCGGAAAAATAGCCCATGGTCTCCAGGGAGAGCATGGCCGTGATATTCTCACCCTTTTTCCGTGCCGCTTTCGCGTAGACCCGGCTGCCCATCCCGGAAGAGTAATAAAAGGGAGGCTCCTCATTGACAAAGGCGACAAAACGGACGGTACGCGCTGGTCTTTTGTTGTGAAAGAGGCGGGAAAGCTCCAGCAGAGCGGCCACCCCGGTCGCGTTGTCATTGGCGCCTGGTGATCCGGCAACCGAGTCGTAATGGGCGCCGATGACCACGATTTCACCGTGCGTGCCGGCGCCTGAGATCTCCACCACAAGATTGCTGACGGCAAAAATCCCGGAACGGTAGGTCTGCCGCTCCACCCGGTATCCGATTTCACGCCATTTCTCTTCTATGTAATCCGCGGCCGCGGCCAGATTTTCATACCTGCGGACCGAGCGTTCCCCTATCACCTGGGCCAATTGCCGGACATGGGCTGCCAGATTGGTCCGGCACTCATTCATATCTTGCGTTCCCCAACTCTCTTCGGCACACACATCCCCTCCTGAAATGAGTACCGCGCACAGTCCCAGAACAGATAAAACCACTTTCGCTGATCGGCCCACACGACCTCCCATAAAAAAAACGTCACCCACGCCACCGCTCTTCCATAATACACCTCTATTTGTTGCACCTTTTTTCAGTATTGTCTACTGCAAATGGATAGGATAGGATGTGCACAGTGGTACCGGACGCGACAAGTGACAGGGAAAAAATCTCGAAACGTGTTTCTCATGAAGAGAAACTTATTGGCACATGAAGCAGGATAGGAGAAAAAGGTCATGGAACAAATCATCAATATCCACGTGGAAAAATTACCAGAAGGCGTCTACCTCGCCACCTCAGAGGATGTTCCTGGATTGGTGGCGCAGGGCCGCACAGTGACCGAGACTTTGGAAATTGCCCGTGATGTTGCTCGAAAAATACTGGAAGCTCAAGCGGAGAGACGAAACAATCCGACATTGCCGGTAATCGGGGATTCATTTGATTGTGCTTTGGTGGTCGGCGCGTAGATGGGACGACTATCCGGATTCCGATATCGGGAAATAGCTAAGCGGCTCAAAGCGTTTGGTTTCGCCTTTGACCGCCAGGCCGCCGGAAGTCATGAGATCTGGCACAACGAGCAGTCCGGCAGATACACCACAATACCTAATCATCCAGGCGACATACCGGAAGGAACCCTTCGGGCCATTCTCAAACAGTCCGGTATCGGTCCTGAGGATTTTTTACAAAAGAAATAATGGTACGATCAGGGTGAGATACCAATGGTGATGGCCTCCGCCGATAAGGGCCTGCCGACCTTTTCAACTGTCTACCAATGGGGTTGGTTGCCGATCCGGAAGTTGACCACCTCGCGGGTGTCGCTCACCACAATAAAGGCCTTGGGATCAATCCTCAGGATCAGCCGCTTGATCTCTCCCAGGTAGCGAAACGGGATAACGGTATAGAGGACCTCCTCTTTTTCCCCTGAATAGCCTCCCTGCCCTTGAAGCACGGTTACCCCGAGGCTTACGTTTTTCAAGATCTCCCGGGCAATCTCTTCATACTTTCCCGAGATGATGAAAAGCGCCTTTCTCTGGTTAAAGCCGGTAACCACCAGATCAAGAATCTTGGTCCCGACATAGAAGACAATCAGGGAATAGAGTACCGCCTCCAGGGAATAGATCAGGACAACCAGGCCCAGGACCACGGCATTCATAATAAGGGTCGTGCTGCCGATACCGATCGAATAACGGCGCAGGAGAATAATCGACAGAATGTCCAGCCCTCCCTGGGAACCCAGGGAACGAAGGGTGACCCCGGCCCCGGCCCCGGTAAGGATGCCGGCAAGAAGCGCGCTCAGGATCTTGTCTTCAACCGGGACCGGAATATGGACATAATAGAGGGCCGCGACCAGGGAAAGAAGACCCGCAATGCTGAAGGAAAAAAAACGCCGGCCTACCTCCATCCAGGCAACAATAAAAAGGGGGACATTGATCAAGGCGTACGCCAGAGCGGTATGAATATCGGGAAAAACGGTATTGATGATGATCGCCAGGCCGGTGACCCCTCCGGAGACAAACCCCTGGGGGATGAGAATACCGTTAACAGCCACGGCACAGAGCAGGCTGCCGACAAAGATAAGCAGAAGGCTGCCGCAGATCCGGGCCAGGGTCAGGGGTTCCTTTCTGAGTAGATCAATGGGCATGCAACGAACCGTTTGAAAGGACAGTGAGGAGTGAGAAGTGATAAGTGAAAAGTGAGGAGTAAGGAGTGAGGAGATGAAAAAAATGAAGACAAAAATGTTTTTTTCTCAAACTCTGCCCCTCTGTCACTTTGTGCCTTCTGCCTTCTGCCTCTGTGCCTTCTGCCTCTGTGGGAGGCTGGCAAGCTGAGAACTCTGTCACTCTGCCCCTCTGTCACTTTGCCCCTCTGTCACTCTGTCACTAACGCAATCCAGCGATATAAGGCCCCACTGCCCCGGCACCCTGTTCTTCCACCAGTTTGATGGTCGCGGTGCCAAGCACCGCGATATCGGCCCGGCCCTCGAGATAGGCGACATCAGCACGGTCGCGGATACCGAAACCAACAGCAAGGGGGAGATCGGTCGCCCGCCGGCAGCGTTCCATGTAGGAGCTGAAATCAGCGGCAAAATCCGTTTTCCCCCCGGTGACGCCGCGTCGGGCCACGCAGTAGATAAAGCCGCTGCCGTTTCCAGCAAGATAGCGCATCCGCTCCTCGGTGGAGGTAGGGGCGAATATCTGGATCGGGGCCAGCCCTGCCCGGCTCATGGCCCCGAGATACTCAGCCCCTTCCTCGGGTGGCAGATCCGGGACGATAAACCCCTTGATTCCGATCTCCCGCGCCTTTTCGATAAACCTCTCCACCCCGTATTTAAAGGGGATGTTGTAATAGGTCATAAAGAGAAAGGGGATGGGATGGGCGGCGCACATCTCGGCGGCAAACTCCAGGCACCCGGCCACGGTGGTACCGGAGGCAAGCGCCTCCTGGTTGGCCTTGACAATCACCGGACCATCAGCCACCGGCTCGGAAAAGGGGATCTGCATCTCAATCACATCCACCCCGTTGGCCACCATCTGGGCTATCACCTCGCGGTTGACCGCAAAGGAGGGATACCCCAGGACAATATGGGTCATGAGCAGAATTTTTTTACTGCCAAGGCTCTTTCTGAGGGAGTCTCTAAGCGAATCATTCATTGGAGTTTTTCAGTCTGAGTTTTTTCATACAGTGGGCAGCGTAAAACCAGAGAATCATCTGGAATAGGCCTTTGCCCGGGCCACGATAAATTCCTTCCACGAAGGATCGCCAAAGGCGTCGGCTATGGTGAAGATATCCTTGTCACCCCGTCCGGACATATTGATAATGATCGACTGGTCAGGAGAAAAGCCGGGGGCCTCCTTAAAGGCCTGAACAAAGCCGTGGGAGGACTCAAGGGCCGGGATAATCCCTTCCTTTTTCATGGTCAGATCGAGCGCCTCCATCACCTCGGAATCAGTGGCTGCGGCAAAACGGACCCGGCCCTTTTCCCACAGATCGGCCAGTATCGGTGACACCCCAATATAATCCAGTCCTGCGGCCACGGAATGGGTGTCGAGCATCTGGCCGTCGCTGTTCTGGAGAAACATCGTCTTATACCCGGAGATACCGGGCGAGGCATCGCGACTTGCCAGCCGGGACGCGTGCATCCCGCTATCAATACCCTTGCCGCCCGCCTCCACGCCAATCAGCTGGACATCCCGGTCGTCAAGAAAACCCTGGAAAACACCCATGGCGTTGGATCCGCCGCCCACACAGGCGTAAACCGCGGCCGGCAGGCCTCCGGTCCGGGCAAGGATCTGTTTACGGGCCTCAATGCCGATGATCGATTGGAACCAGGCGACCATTTCCGGAAAGGGATGGGGGCCGCAGACCGTGCCCATGACATAATGGGTCTCATCCATACTCGATACCCAGTCACGAAATGCCTGGTTAATCGCGTCTTTCAAGGTACGGGACCCGTCGGTCACCGGCACCACGGTGGCGCCCATCTTCTCCATCCAGAAGACATTGGGCCGCTGCCGCTGCACGTCTTCTTCGCCCATATAGATGGTGCAGTCAAAGCCGAATTTTGCGGCCATGGTGGCGGTAGCCACCCCGTGCTGACCGGCGCCGGTCTCGGCAATGACCCGCTTCTTGCCCATCCGTTTCACTAAAAGGCCCTGGCCCATGACATTATTGGCCTTGTGGGCACCGGTATGGTTCAGATCCTCGCGTTTGATGAAAATCCGCGCCCCCTTGAAATGGCGACTCAGATTTTCCGCCTCGGTAAGCGGGGTCGGCCGGCAGGAATAGGTGGACATAAGCTCCACATACTCCTGCCAGAAGGCGGGATCATTCCTGGCCTTTTCAAATTCCGTGTTCAACTCGGCAAAGGTGGAATAGAGCACCTCCGGTATAAAGGCGCCGCCCCACTGTCCGTAATACCCTTTTTTCGTATCCATGTTCCGCACACAAGTATAAAACAAGAGAGATTCACACATTGCAAAGGCAACTCTTTACCACAAAACAAGGGGGCCTGCACAGACCATTTTCACGGATCACTAAACAACTGGCTATCCTGTCCCCTCTTCCACACTTCATCTTTCGTCATTCGTCATTCGTTGTTCGTTGTTCGTTGTTCGATATTTTCCTCTAGCAATTGGACGATTATCGTTTAACACTAAAAACGATGATTGACAGACACGAAATTCGCCTTTGTAAAATTGCGTAAACCGCAGAATGTCGAACACCGAATGTCGAATGTCGAAGGAAAAGCAGGGGTAAAGAGGCAGAGGGGCAAAAGGGCCAACATACAGTAATAATGTTTAATGTTTAATTTTAAATGGTTAATTCAATAATCAGTTATTTATAAACTAAAAATTTAACATTAAAAATTGCCTTTCATTTCCTCAGTCCTGTTTACTCAGTCCTCATCCCTATTCTCCCACAGACCGCGCCCGGCAGGCCGCGGCAAAGTCCTCAGGATAATGACCGCAGATGAACCGAAGTTGCGCCTCGGAAAAAGCGCCCGGCGACCAGGGCAGACGGGGAAGAAATGAATACAGGAGGCGCTGCCCGGTATCACCACTGTCAAAGCGTTTGGTAAATTCAATTGAGGTGACCATCCGCGCCCCCATTGTCGAATAGATCTTCTGGGCCAGGAGTATCCCCTGGTCAAGGGACGCGCGGACCCGGGAATCCGCCTCCAGGATATTGCCCACCGCCGACACGGTCACAAGCTGCAGCTCCCACTGCGAGGTCTGGGCCTTGGGAACAAACAACAGGACATTGGCATCCTCATAGACAATGAGGCTCTGTTCCCGGTCAGAGGAATTATCCATCCGGCGATTTTTTCGGATCGCCATGATGTAATCGGCAAAAAAATCCCTCTGATATTCCTGGCGATAAAGGGCCACGCAATCGGCCACAAGGTCTCCACAGCCATATGCCGGGATACTTTCCGGCAGCTCTCCGCCGGTGCCATGGGCCGCCACCGCCCCTGGCACAAGGGCGTACTGCTGATGAATCTGCTGGTGTGAGGCGTGGAGACGATAGCCGCTGGGGGCAAAATCAAAGCCATAATTCCAGCCCCAGAGGGTGGCGGTGAAGGGAAGATCAGCGGTGCGGGCCGCCATGGCCGATACAACCGCCAGCCGCAGAGTTTCCAGCTCCTCGGGGGAAACACTCCGTCGCGGTGTCGGCCCGGCAAGCCCCAACAGTGCGGCAAGCCGGACATAGGTCCGCTGATAATAGAGATGACGGAGCCCGACAATATCCTCCCGGCCCAGGGTCGAAGTGCTGTAACGCACCGCATCATCAGCCATGTTGGAGGCATAATGGCCCCAGGGGATATAGCTGTTGCGCCGGAGATATTCATAGACATGGGACGACTGCGACTGCCACTCGCCGACAATCTCGCTTGCCCCCTGGACACCCGGCCTGAGCACCATGACCTCCTTGAACGGATCGGGGAGGTGCGGGTTGTTGGCAACCGCCTCAAAAAGGTCATGGCGCAGGATACGGGGCCGCGCCCGCCCATGACCATCTTCCTCGAACCTGAGCCCCTGAGGCCGGCCCCTGGAATCATCGACCAACTCGCAGGAGAGGCGGGCGAGAATCATCAGGTCCTCCGGGTCGGTAGAGGTGGTTGCCAGGGCCAGAAGCACCGGCTCCGGCAGCCTGGCAAAAGATTCCGCTCCCCCCGCAACTCCCAGCGCTGCCAGGGCGGCCCCCATGGAAATCTCCCTGCCGCCGGGTATGGTGATGGACAGGGGATTCAGCCGCGCCCGATCTGCCCATGACCTGTTGATATAGGTCACACCCCGAAAGAAAAAAGGATTGGCGATCTCATAGACCCAGTCTGCGCCGGGCTCTGAAACATCTCCCTCAGGAAAATTGGCCAGATTGCCATGGACCCTGTTTTCACCGAGAACTCCGAGTGGCGCAATACTCCCACTCTCCCTGAGATTGACCACCTCATAGGCTGGCTTGTGAATCCCAAAAACAAACCCTTCCGGAGTCACACAACTTCTTGCCTTCATTCTTCCTCCACGCTCCGTGTTATTTAGTTTTCATCCGGAAAAAACAGAAGAATAGTACCAGAAATCACCCGGCTCTATCCTGATATTTTTTTGCATATTGAAAAAGTTGAAAAGGAAATCTATAATCGCCATCCGGATGCATCCCAGCCACAGGACGAACCTAACCCAACAGGAGTGTTCACAAAAAAACCTCGCCGGTCCGTCACCGGTCACCTGCATTCAAATAAAAAAGATGATGTGGAAAATCAAGCTCGTTGAAACAAGCACTGAAACCAGAAGGAGGTATCAATGAACAAGCTGAAATGCCCTATCTTCAACTCATATAATTCCTGTGCCGCCCACCCCGACTGTATCTTTCTCCGCAAAGACAACTGCGCCATTCTCCTGAGCGCTTCCCTGGCCGAAGAAAATGCAAAAGAGGTCCAGAGGCTGTGCAAAAAAATGGATGCCATGGATACCACTTTCAGGCAGCTCATGGCCGGAACACTTCCCCCAAAACCCGCCGAATCGAAGGCTCCCAAAAAAACCACCAGAAAGGCCAAATGATTGTTTCTATGGAATATTCCATCGTCTCTTTTTTCTGACTAAAGGTTCTGCCGGCACAAAACCCTGGCCCTTCCTCGGCCAATGGAGTATTTATGCAGGTCATAATCCATGCACCCTGTGTATGGCCCTGCCCAAAATTCACCAAGGGAGCTGAATGAACGCACTCAGAGGAATCCTCATCGCCTTTGGCGCAGGTTGCGCCGGTGGACTGGCAAACAGCCTGATGGTATGGGCTTTCGGCGCCTGGGGCATCAACTCCGCCTTCGGGGTCTCCATTGCCCCGTCCTTAACACCTGCCTGGCTCTATCCCCGCATTGTCTGGGGAGGCATATGGGGCATTCTTTTTCTCTCCCGCTCCCCCCGGCGATCCCCGATGGTGCGCGGCCTGTTCTTCAGCATTGCCCCGAGCCTTGTCCAGCTCCTCATCATCTTCCCCTATCACACCCAGAACGGAGTCTTCGGTCTTGGCCTGGGAATAATGACACCCCTTTTCGTCCTGATCTTCAACGCGGCCTGGGGCATAACCGCATCAACCCTGCAGACCATGGCTATGGGCGATCGTTATGGCCGCAGCTCATTACAGTTATGAACTGAATCCGTGAAAGAACATGATCATTGCCCGCGAATTCCTCACCCTCTTCGTGCCGCTGATAATTATCATGGACCCCTTTGGCAACCTTCCGCTCTTTCTCCTCTTTACCGCAGACAACTCCCCTGAAGAACAGAAAAAAACCGCCCGGGTCAGCGCCCTGGCAGCAGGGATCATTCTTCTCTTTTTTGCCTTTACCGGCGACTCCATACTCCGTTTCTTCGGTATCAGCCTGCCCGCGTTTCAACTTACCGGCGGCCTCATCTTTTTTATCTACGCCCTGCAGATGCTCCACCTCCTTCCAAGCGGCCTGAAAACGTCCAGCGAGGAAGAAAAGGAGGGAATAGCCAAAGAAAACGCAGCCCTGGTCCCCCTGGCGACCCCGCTTGTGGCCGGGCCGGGGGCAATCACCGCGGTTCTGGTCCGGGATCATGCCGCCCAAACCCCCATGGACGGCTATCTTCTCATCGCCGCGATCCTGGTTTCCTGCCTTGCCGTGTACTGCGTATTTTCCATGGGCCCCCGGATCAGCCGACTCCTGGGCGTGAGCGGAATCCGGGTCATCACCCGCCTCATGGGACTGCTCCTTGCGGTAATCGCCGTGCAATTCATGGTCGATGGCTTCAGGCAACTCTGAGCCGGATTTCAATCATTTTTTTGCTGCAGGCCCATCGCGGACAATCAATGCGACACATTAAGAATTATGACGATACAATTGATATTACGACAACAAACCATACACAAGAAAAGTAATGGTTGCGCAAAAACACATGACAAGAGATCAGCGACACCGACACCCCCTGCCCCGGATTTTCACCTGGTCATGGAAGTGTCCGCGCTCAGGCGCCTTCCCAACCCGGCCAACAGGACCCGGATAAACTACCGGAAAGGGATGTTGCCGGAGCAGCGTCTCATGGCAACACACCCCGACAGAAACCGGGGCGAACCTTGCCACGGAATGCCGGCGAGAGACACCGAGAAAACATATTCCTGAAACAACTCGACCAAGGATCCTGCCATGAAAATCGGAATTATCGGTCTACCCGGCTCGGGAAAAACCACACTTTTTGAAGCACTTACCCGTCAGGTCCCAGATGAGATCCTCCCCCGGACCGAAGACCGGATC
Source organism: Desulfobulbales bacterium (assembly GCA_041598875.1). Taxonomy (GTDB): domain Bacteria; phylum Desulfobacterota; class Desulfobulbia; order Desulfobulbales; family BM004; genus JAKITW01. Next base: position 2,107 of record JBFHXP010000064.1, on the reverse strand, counting down.
GGCACCATCAGGGTTCCCGATTCCCGGATTGACGCGCTCAGCCGAATGTACAATCCCAAAAAAACCACCTACACCCAGGTTGAATACCTGCTGCCCAGGTCAGCACTGTACGCCCAGGGCCAGAAAAAAGAGGAGTCCCTCTGGACTGGGGTCCGCACATGTGATGCAATACTGCATGTAGTTCGTAACTTTAATGATTTATCCGGAGAACCTCCGGAACCTGTAAAGGATTTTCTCAAGATTGATCAGGAGATGATTTTTGCCGATCTTCTGGTGGTTGAAAAGCGGTTGGAACGCCTGGGCGCTGATCGCAAACGGGGAAGGGATGCTGATCCGGAAGAGGAAAAGGCGCTGAACAAGTGCAAAGAACTTCTTGAACAGGAGACCCCCCTGCGCCGCAACCCCGATCTTGCCGGGTCCCCTCTCCTCCGAGGATTCACCTTTCTCTCGGCAAAGCCCGTTCTGCTGCTTTTTAACAACGCCGATGAGGATGACAGGGAACCACGGGCTCCCAACTTACTGGAACAGGAAAAATGGATCACCGTGCGCGGTCGGCTGGAACACGAACTGGCCCGGATGACGGTGGAAGATGCCGCGGAGTATCTTCAGGAGTATGGAATCACCTCTTCGGTCGTTGACCGGGTCATCGGGGAATCCTACGCCCTGCTCGGCCTGATCTCCTTTTTTACCGTTGGCGAGGACGAGGTCCGGGCCTGGACCATTCAACGCGGCACCCTGGCGGTGGATTCAGCAGAGGTGATTCACTCGGACATCAAAAAAGGCTTTATCAGGGCCGAGGTCCTGGCGTATACTGATCTCATGGAAGCAGGTTCATACAAGGAGGCACGCAAAAAAGGAACAGTGCGCCTGGAGGGGAAAACCTATCAGGTGGCGGATGGAGATATCATTGAGTTTCGCTTCAACGTCTGATCATGGGAGAAGCAGGAGCTGAACTGCAGGCGCTAAGGCACAGAGTGACAAAGGGGCAAAGGCACAGAGGCAGAAGGCACAAAGTGACAGAGGGGCAAAGTTTGAAAAAAAACATTTTTTTCTTCATTTTTTTCATCTCCTCACTTCTCACTTCTCACTCCTCACTTCTCACTATCTTTAATCCTTGCTAAACCCGGACGAATAAACTGTCTTCTACAAGGGAGATAATGCCATGGCCGTAACCCCCAGGGGGATCAAAGAAAGAAGAGACGGGCCGGACGGCTGGTCCAGGTCCTTGAAATGGTTTGCGACAATCGGCTGGGTGCTGCTGATAATCGCCCTTTTTCTCCTGGCCTATGCCAAACCGGAGACGGAAACCTTTTTTGACAGAGCCAACAACCTATCGGTGCGCACCTCCTGGAACATGCAGCTGGCCCAGTTAATCTATCTGCTTCTCTGCCTGGGACTGCTTACCAGCATTACCGGACTGCTCATCAACTTCAAGAGAAAACGACGGAGAAACGAGGGAATCCGCGACTCCCTGGTGGTCATGGCCCTGGCCTCGCTGCTTGGAATCGTCCTCTACCAGATCAGCTTTTAGGATCCGATCTCCGTGGCGCAGACCCGGTTGCGGCCCTCATTTTTTGCCCGATAGAGCATTTCGTCCGCCTTCTCAATCAGAACCTGAAAGTCACCCGATGAGTCAGGGATGACCACGGCCGCGCCCACACTTACCGTAACCACATCAGACACCGCGGAATGACCGTGGGCAAAGGCGGCCTCCTCCACAGACTGACGAAACTTATCCGCCATGAAATTGAGAAATTGATACGGGGTGTCGGGCAGTATCGCGACAAACTCCTCGCCCCCGAAACGGGAAAGGGTGTCACCGCCACGGCGGGGAACCCCAAGGAGCTGCCTGGCAACCATTTTGAGACAATCATCACCTGCCAGGTGACCGTGCGCGTCGTTATAGGCCTTGAAGAAATCGATATCTATCATCACCAGCGAGAGGGGTGTTTTCGCCCGCCCACAGCGGCGCCACTCCCTGTCCAGACTCTGGTCGAACCACCGTCGGTTGTAAACCCCGGTCAGGGAATCCATGGTGGACAACGCCTCAAGATAGTCCCGCTGTTTTTTCAGCTCCATCTGGATTCTGACCCGGGCAAAGAGGATG
>JBFHXP010000063.1:0-15129 GCA_041598875.1 Desulfobulbales bacterium | reverse complement strand
GTCTTGAAAACCGTTTTCCGGAGACGGAACGTGGGTTCGAATCCTACTCCCTCCGCCATTTTCACAGAATCATCGAAGCACTGATGCCATAAGAAAACCTTGTAGCACCAGATAAGTATTTATCCAGTTTCAAAGCACTACCTTGCCGAGGTAACAACCATTTTAAGACAAAAATATGGAGAGATGGCCGAGTCGGCTGAAGGCGCTCGCCTGCTAAGCGAGTGTGGGGATAAAACTCCACCGAGGGTTCGAATCCCTCTCTCTCCGCCACTTTGTGTAAACAGCCCTGTGCCGTGTTCGGTAGCAGGGCTGTTTTTTTTCATTTTGTACCTCTGCTCAATCGGTCTGGCGAGAGTTAATTTTTTGAAACCGCGGAATGTCGAATGTCGAACAGGGAATTTCGAATATCGAAGTGAACACCTTAACAAGATGAAGGCGGGGCTCTCTCTGTAGTTATCTGTAATCCTTCCTCATTCAACATTTCTTGTTCGATATTCGATATTCAAATCTGTAGCAGTCAGTCCCTTAAGATGTAGCTCTGTGCCTCTGTCCCACAAGCTATCACCATTCAGTCGACAGTCGCTGATTTCCCCTGGAAAACCGCCACGCTCTCCTTGGGTGAATACTCCGGGATCATTTCCTGGAGAAGGCGCTTGATCCCTGCGGCATCGTGGTTTGTCGCCAGTTCCGCCAGCTCGTCAACCCGGGTGTTGAGGTCCTGGCGATCATCGGTGCCGGTCATCCGCAGGACCATGATCTTTTCATGGTCAGTGGCCACGATCCCTTCACCGTCAGTGATCAACTCCTCATACAGTTTTTCTCCCGGCCGAAGTCCGGTGAATTTGATCTCGATTTCCACGTCCGGCTCCTTGCCGCAGAGGCGGATCAGGGTCCGGGCCATGTCGACGATCCTTACCGGCGTTCCCATTTCCAGGATGAAAATTTCCCCGCCAGCCTGATTGCCCTGGGTTGCGTCTTCCATGGTCGCGGCCTGGAGGATGAGCTGGGCCGCCTCTTCTATTGACATGAAGTAGCGGGTTATTTCCGGGTCGGTGACGGTTATCGGCCCGCCCATTTCTATCTGGCGGCGGAAAAGGGGGATCACCGAGCCGGAGGATCCGAGGACATTGCCGAAACGCACCGCCATGAAGCGGGTCTTCTGTTGTCCGTTGCGGCAGTAGGCCTGCATCAGAAGTTCGGTCAGCCTTTTGGAGGCGCCCATCACGTTGGTCGGCCGTACCGCCTTGTCGGTGGAGACCAGGATGAACCGTTCTGCTTCCGAGGCCACCGCGGTCTCCATCAGGCAGCGCGTGGCCAGTATGTTGTTGGAGACGGCCTGCCACGGGTTGCGCTCGATCATCGGCACATGTTTGTAGGCAGCGGCATGGAAAATAACCGCCGGGCGGTAGCTGGCAAAAAGATCTTCCAGCAGCCGGCGATCCTGGACCTTGCCGAGGATTGCGACATAGTCGGAAAAGCCATACTCGTGAAGTATCTCCATTTCGATCTGATAGAGGTTCTGCTCTCCGGAATCAAGAAGCAGAAGCCGGCCCGGCTGGAAACGGAGAATCTGGCGGCAGAGTTCCGAGCCGATGGAGCCGCCCGCCCCGGTAACAAGCACGGTGCGTCCCCTGATGATCCCTTCGATCCGTTCCGACTCCAGCCTGACCGGAGGCCGGCCGAGAAGGTCCTTGTACGCGACATCGCGGATCGCCTTGACCGAGACCTTGCCGTCTATCAATTCGCCCATCCCGGGAAGGGTTTTATAGGGAAGCCCGCTGGCCTGGCACAGTTCGACAATGGCGCTCATCTGTTCCCGGCTGGCGGAGGGGATGGCGATAAGGATTTCCTGGCAGTCGGCGCTCTCGGCGACTTTTTTCAGGTCGGCGATGGTTCCGAGCACGCCGATGCCGTGAATCCTCCGCCCCTGTTTTCCCCTGTTGTCGTCGAGCAGGCCGGCAACATCGTATGGAAGCTCCCGGTTGTCGCGGATTTCGCGAAGGACCTTTTCCGCCGCATCACCGGCGCCGATGATGAGAAGTCGTTTTCTCCGGGATTTTGTCCCCGGCACCGCCGGGGAGATGGCAAATCCAGAGGTTCCCTGATAGAAGAGGCGGATGGAGATCCGTATGCCGGTAATAAAAAGTATGGTCAGGAGGCCGTCCAGGACGAATACGGCGCGGGAAAAGCCCTCGAACCGGGCGGTAAGGACAATGGCCCCAAGGGCGATGGTCGACGCCAGAACGCTTGCCTTGATGATCGCGACCAGGTCGGTGAGGCTGGTATAGCGCCACATGCCGCGGTAGAGTCCGAACATGAGGAAGATGATGAGTTTGAGAATAACCAGCCAGGGCAGGACCGTTCTGATGTTTGCCCACTCAAGCGGGGTGAACGCGCCTTCAAAGCGTATCGAATAGGCGGTGAAATGGGCCAGGGCCAGCAGGAGCAGGTCGAGAAAAAGAACAGCCCAGAAATGGAGGTTGCGGTATTGGTTAATCATGGTTGCCTGCCTGGTCCTTATTGTGCCGGGGAGGTGGCGTGTTGCTGTAAGGAAATATTTTTTAAAAAATATTCAAATATACTCTGCTGTTATCATTCCTAAAAAAATTTTTCCAGATGGACGCCGGGCTGCGGAATGAAAAATTCGGAGAAATAGACCATAAAAAAGAAAAAAAGCCAATGATCGGCACGGTGGCGTACTGTTCGCAGGCCGCAGGTGGGGTGCGGTGTCTGTGAAACCCCGGCAGGAACGTTTTTTTCTTTATCCTTATTCATTGTTATTGTATAGAAAACAGGAAGAACAGCAATGTGGGTTCTTTTTTCATCTGCCCGCCCGGACTGGCAGCAAAACTTTTTGATTACCCTGGAGTGAAGATACCGCGATGCGTTGCCCAAAATGTTCTTTTATTTCGTTTGATCACCGAGCAGCCTGCGCCAAGTGCGGCAATAATATAACAGAATTGAGCGCTAAGCTGAACGGCACGGCCGTTGATACCGAGACGCCTTTTTTTCTTGCCTCGGCCATTGAAACGGTTGGAGGAGGTGGCGGGGTAGATGGTGAGGATGGGGGCGCCGCGGCTTCCTTTGCGCAAACAGATGTCGATTTTCAGTTGGAGCCGGATTTCGAGCTCAGTGAAAATGAGCCTGGTGGCGGGGAAAGTGATGGGATTGATATGGAATTAGAGCCGGATGCGCCCGTTGCTCTTTCCCTTGATGCCGATGAAGCCGGGCCGGCGGCTGCTGAAGAGGTGGACTTTTCCTTTGACGCCGGGCCGGCGGATGCTGAAGAGGTGGACTTTTCCTTTGACGCCGAACCGGCCGCTGCTGAAGAGGTGGACATTTCCCTTGACGCCGGGCCGGCACCCGCCGAAGATGCGGATCTTTCCTTTGATGCCGAACCGGCGCCCGCGGAAGATGGGGATCTTTCCTTTGACGCCGGGCCTGCGGTTGCTGAAGAGGTGGGCCTTTCCCTTGACGCCGAGCCGGCGACTGCGGAAGATGCGGATCTTTTCCTCGAAGGTCTGGCTGAGCCAGAACCAGAAGCTGTTGATGCCAGTGGTGCCGGTGGGACCGGGGAGCCTCTCCCCCAGGCGGAGGCGGATGAAAAGACACCTGCCGCGCCCTCTGGCTCTGATTTCGATTTTGATGATGACATCCTTTCCGGTCTTGATCTGGACGGCCTGGATGATATGGAGTTTGAGGGTTCCGCTGAGAACGGGGCTGCTGGCAGCGATGACGCGTATGAGGATCTCTTCAGCGATCTTGACCTCTTTGATGATGACAAAGAGCTTGAGCCGTCCCAGGGGGAACCTGATCCCGGAGGCTCTGGGCTGAGCCTCGAGCTGGGCCAGGAAAAGGATGCGGAGTCGAAGAAGTCGAACTCTCCGGCAAAGAAGCCTGATATTCCTGATCTGGGTCTCACCCTGGAAAGGGATGATGAGTGAGCCGGGTCGAGGTTGTCCCGGAAACCCCGTCCGGGCCGGTTGCGTGCAGAGGGCGCTGGCCCTGCTCATAGATTTTTCGTGCATCATATGCGGGTCGGTTTTTGTTTTAATTCTTATATCTGCCGGCATTGAAACGGGCAGCCCCGGCGACCCGGTCGTTGCCGTGCGTTTTCTTTTGTTCGGCGGGGTTTTGTTTTTCGCAACGCTGAGCGTTCTTCCTCTGCTCTATTTCACTCTTTTTCACAGCATTAACGGCCAGACGCCGGGCAAGGCAGTGATGGGGATCCGTGTTGTTTCCCGGGGCCAGGAACGGCTGACCGCGGGACGCTCTTTTCTTCGTTTTGTCGGCCTTCTTCTCTCGGCCTTTCCCTTGGGCGCGGGTTTTATCTGGGCGTTGTTTGATCGGAACCGTCGCGCCTGGCATGATCTTCTTGCTGCCACCGAGGTGATTGTCCGATGAAAATAACTTGACAAACAAAACCGGCCTCCATATATTTGCCTCTCCATTCACAATGGAGCCGAGATAGCTCAGTCGGTAGAGCACCGGACTGAAAATCCGGGTGTCCCTGGTTCAAATCCTGGTCTCGGCACCAAGAGAAAAATGGGGGAGTTACAGTCAGCCTGTAACTCCTTTTTTTTATTGCAGTGTTTTTCAGGTTTGCGGGAGTTGCACCCCCGGTTCAGTCCCCCTTTTTCCCTGACACTGTATCGGCCCGGTATTGAGGTGGCCACGGCGCCGTAGCCGGCTCCCCTCTGCCGGGGACAGTTTTTTCGCAGGTATACGGTGTTGCGCCAACATCGGCCTGTGGGTTTTGAACCTCTTATGGTATAATGGCCCCTGCGCTCGCATGTGTTGCGGAAGAGATAACGTCTCTGCGCGGAGTGCGGGAGAAGTAACACGGAAAGAAGCTTGAGGACGGAAAAAATGAAGTGGAATATCGAGAAGGTTCGTAACATCGGGATCAGCGCCCATATCGATTCGGGGAAAACCACCCTGACCGAACGGATCCTGTTCTATACCCAGAGGATTCATGCAATCCATGAGGTGCGGGGCAAGGACGGCGTTGGTGCGACCATGGATTCAATGGAGCTTGAAAAGGAGCGCGGCATTACTATTCAATCCGCGGCCACTTACTGTTCCTGGAAGGATCACACGATCAATATAATTGATACACCCGGGCACGTTGACTTTACCATTGAAGTGGAACGCGCCCTCCGGGTTCTGGACGGGGCGGTTCTCATTCTCTGTTCGGTGGGCGGGGTTCAGTCCCAGTCCATTACCGTGAACCGGCAGATGACCCGGTACAAGGTGCCCCGGATCGCTTTTATCAACAAGTGCGACCGGACCGGTGCCAATCCGGAACGGGTGGCCGGGCAGCTTCGGGACAAGCTCGGTCTCAACGCGGTGATGTTGCAGATACCCATTGGCCTGGAAAATGCCCTTGAGGGTGTTGTCGATCTGGTGAAGATGAAGGCCCTTTATTTTGACGGCGATCAGGGTGAAAAGGTCCGCGAGGCGGAGATTCCGGCCCATATGATGGAAGAGGCCCTGGCCAAGCGCGAGGAACTGCTCGATGTCGCCTCCATGTTTTCCGATGAATTGATGGAGGCGGTGCTTGAGGGGACTCCCACCGAGGAGATGATCCATGACGCGGTGCGCCGCGGAACCCTGAGCCTGGAAATGGCGCCGGTTTTCGTCGGTTCGGCCTATAAGAACAAGGGGGTGCAGGCGCTCCTTGACGCGGTGATCCGCTATCTTCCCAATCCCACGGATGTCGAAAATATCGCCCTTGATCTGCAGAAAGACGAAGAGGAGTTTGTGGTCAGGCCCGACCCCGAAAAACCCCTCATCTCCCTGGCCTTCAAGCTTGAAGATGGCCGTTACGGGCAGCTTACCTATATCCGCACCTATCAGGGTTCCCTGAAAAAAGGCGATTCCATTGTCAACAGCCGTAATGGCAAAAAGTTCAAGGTCGGCCGGCTGGTGCGCATGCATTCCAACGAGATGGAGGAAATCGAACAGGCCGGACCCGGCGATATCGTTGCCCTGTTCGGCATTGATTGCGCCTCGGGCGACACCTTTACCTCCTCTGACATTTCGGTGTCCATGAGTTCGATGCACGTGCCGGAGCCGGTTATCTCCCTTGCGATTATTCCGGTTGATAACAAGTCCCAGCAGAACATGTCCAAGGCCCTGAACCGGTTCACAAAAGAAGACCCGACCTTCAGGACCTTTGTCGACAAGGAGACCAATGAGACGATTATCTCGGGTATGGGTGAGCTCCATCTCGAGGTTTATATCGAGCGGATGAAGCGTGAGTACGGCGCCGAGGTTGCGGCGGGCCAGCCCCGGGTCGCCTACCGTGAGACCATTACCCAGCGGGCCGAATTCAATTATACCCACAAGAAGCAGACCGGCGGTTCCGGTCAGTACGGCCGGGTCGCAGGCTACCTCGAGCCCATGGAAGAAGGTGATTACGAGTTTGTCGACAAGATTGTCGGCGGCGTTATCCCCAGGGAATTCATCTCTTCCTGTGACAAGGGTTTTGCCAAGAGCCTGGAGAAGGGCTCCCTTGCCGGCGCCCAGATTACCGGGGTGCGGTGCGTGATCACCGACGGCGCCTACCATGCGGTGGACTCTTCGGATATTGCCTTTCAGCTGGCGGCGATCGGTGGCTTCAAGGAAGGGTATATGAAGGCCAGTCCGGTGATCATGGAGCCCATCATGAAGGTTGCGGTTGAAGGACCGTCCGAGTTTCAGGGTGCGGCCATGGGCAGCCTCAACCAGCGCCGGGGTATTATCGTCGGGACAACGGAAGAGGGCGACTATACCGTTATTGAGGCTGAAGTGCCCCTGGCTGAGATGTTCGGGTACTCTACAGTGCTCCGCTCCCTGACCCAGGGCAAGGCGGAGTTTACCATGGAGTTTTCCTCCTTTAGGGCAGTTCCCAAGTCCGTTGCCGACAGTGTGATCAAGGCATACCAGGACGAGAAGAACAAAAAATAAACCCTATAAAAATTAAGGAGTTGCACTATGTTGAAAAAGGATCTGGTGAAAAATAATCCACTGCGAATCCTGAGTCCTGCCCCGGGTAAGGACTCCCCTGATTGTTCCATGGGCGTTGTCATTTCCCGGGCCGGTCTGGGAAAGACCGCCGTACTGGTGCAGATTGCCCTGGATGCGATTTTTCGCGGCAACAAGGTGCTTCACGTAAGCATCGGTGAGGGTCTGGACAAGGCCAAGGTATGGTATGATGATCTCTTTCATGAGATTATCAAGGGTCAGTCCGTGGAAAACGTGACCGATCTCGGAGATGATATCCGGAAAAACCGGATGATCATGACCTTCAAGGAGTCTGCCTTCAGCCGGCCGAAACTTGAAGAGCGTCTCAATGACCTTGTCTATCAGAATATCTTCCGTCCCGACTGCGTGGTGATCGATGGCCTTGATTTTGCCGGTGCCGATCGCGCCGCCCTGGAGGATATCCGGGAACTGATGACCGCCATGAACCTTCATGTCTGGTTCACCGCATTGAGCCACCGTGATGACCAGCGGGCAAGCAAGAACGGGGTTCCGGCTCCCTGCCACGAAATGGAAGATCTCTTTGAGACAGTCATCCTTCTCCAGCCTCAGGACGGAGGGATCAACCTGCGGATCATCAAGGATGACGTGGGCAGTGCCGGCGCGGGAAGGGTCCTCCCCCTGGACACCGCGACAATGATCGTTACCGAAGGAAAGTAGGGGAAAACCGGGAATCTGATTCCCGGTTTTTTTTTGCGGTTTACTCTTAATGATTTCCTGTCACGGGATCAGCTCCCAGTAAAGACGACATGAAGTTCAGGCCCTGCATAGATCTCCATCAAGGCATTGTCAAGCAGATCGTTGGCTCTACCCTGAGCGATGAGTCCCCGGGATCGCTTACAACCAATTTCGTTGCCGACCGTCCCGCCGCCTGGTTTGCGGAACTGTATCGCCGCGACGGTCTTTCCGGTGGCCACGTCATCATGCTCGGCCCGGGCAACGAGGAGGCTGCCAGGTCCGCCCTGGGCGCCTATCCCGGCGGCCTTCATATCGGCGGCGGCATCTCCGCGGCCAATGCCGCATACTGGCTTGAACAGGGCGCCGGCGCGGTGATTGTCACTTCCCATGTCTTTAAAAACGGGATGGTCGATGAGGACCGTCTTCGTGAGTTGCGTGCCGCCGTGGGAGCCGAGAATCTGGTGCTTGATCTCAGCTGCCGGAAAAGAGAGGGCGTCTATTATGTGGTTACCGACCGCTGGCAGAAGTTCACCGAGGTCCCAATCACCGCCCGGTCCCTTGACTATTTTTCCGGTTTCTGCAGCGAATTTCTAGTCCATGCCGCTGATGTGGAAGGAAAATGCGCCGGCATTGCCGAGGATCTGGTCGAGGATCTGGGCCGGTGGTGCCCGATTCCAGCCACCTATGCCGGCGGGGTTCGCAATCGTGCCGATATGGAGCTGATCCGGCAGATTGGCGGCGGCCGCATTGATGTGACGGTGGGGAGCAGTCTGGATATTTTCGGCGGCAACGGCATTACCTACCAGGAGGCCCTGGTCATGCATAAAAACTGGCAGACAATGGATCCGCCTTCCGGCAATTCATTTGATGGTACACATTCTTGACCTGAGCCGGATCTTCAGCTATTATCCCCGTATCATTAACCTTAGTGAGGCATCAGGAGATTACGGCTGAAGAAGATGGCGAATCCTCAACTGACCAGCGAACAGAAACAGAAACGGCTCCAGCTCTATCTTGACCGGATGCCCAGCCTGTCCACAACCGTTTCCAAGGTTATGGAAGTCTGTGACCGTCCCGATACCTCACCCAACGACCTCAACAGAATAATCTCCCTGGATCCTGTCTTGACCGGCCGGGTCCTCCGGCTGATCAACTCCGCCTATTACTCCCTGCCCAACCAGATTACAACCCTTGCCCGGGCTATTATCATGCTCGGGATTAATACGGTAAAAAATCTCGCCTTAAGCACAGCCATTCTTGGCAATGTCGGCAATACCGAGTCATTCAAGTATCTTCCCATGGACCAGTTCTGGACCCACTCCCTCTGTGTCGGGGTAACGGCCAAGGCCCTGGCAGTCCGGAAGGGTATCTCCCCCCTCCTGCGCGAGGAATTCTTTGTCGCCGGCCTGCTCCATGACCTGGGCAAGATTCCCCTGTCCAACTGTTTTTCCGAAGATTACAGCGCGGTCTTTGAGAAGATCCTGGCTGAGTGCGTCCCCCTGTTTCCCGCCGAGCGCGACGCCCTTGCTTATGACCACGGGGTCGTCGGCCGGATGATTGCCGATAAATGGGAGCTTTCCCGGAGGATCGCCGATACCCTGTGCCTCCATCATGAGCTGGACCAGGTTTCCCAGGAGAACCAGGAGCTGGTGACCCTTGTCGCCCTGGCTAATATCTATGCCAATGTCTATGATATCGGTTCGGCCGGCGACCGTTTTCCCGATGAAGAGATGATATTCGAGGTGCTCGGCCGGGCCGGGCTTGACTGGAGTGATCTGAATGATCTTGCGGAAACGGTAGAGAATGAGTTGGAAAAGGCCCGTATCTTTTTACAGATTTCCACTGAGGGGTGAGATGTGAAGATTCGATTCTGGGGAGTTCGCGGCTCCATTCCCTGTCCCGGGCCGGCAACGGTGCGGTATGGCGGGAATACCCCGTGCATAGAGATACGCTTCAAGGATATTGAAAGACTGATTATCATTGATGCCGGGTCGGGAATCCGGGAGCTGGGCAATTACATGATGGCCCATGATCTGCCCCGGGGGCCGATCAATACAGAGATCTTTCTCTCTCACACCCACTGGGACCATATTCTTGGTTTTCCCTTTTTTACCCCGGTCTACATCCCGGGTTCAAAGATCAAGGTCTACGGGCCGGTGACCCAGGAGGGTGAGGGGCTTGCGACCGTGGTCGGCGGCCAGATGACCTACAGCTATTTCCCGGTGCGCGGGGTCGATCTCGCTGCCGATATTGAGTATATCCACCTCAAGGAGGGCCGTTTCGATCTTGGTGACGGCATCGTGCTGATTACCAAGTATCTCAATCATCCGCTGCTCTGTCTCGGTTACCGTTTCGAGTACAGGGGCAAGGTCTTCTGCACCGCGTATGATACCGAACCCTTCCGCAATGTCTTTTGCACTGACCCGGAAAACCCTTCATATGACGAGGCCATGGCCGCAGAGGGAGAACTGGTTGCCCTGGAGCAGAACAGGATGGTGGAGGATTTTTTCGCCGGCGCCGACCTGCTCATCCATGATACCCAGTATACCGACGCTGAGTACCGGAAGGGGAAACAGGACTGGGGCCACACAACGTTTGAGCATGCCTGTGCCGCGGCCAGGCGGGCCAAGGTCAGGAAGATGGCGCTTTTTCATCATGAGCCGCTCCGTTCCGATGACCAGATTGATGCCCTGGTTCCGGTCTATTGCAGTTCGGGTGAAGACGGCGGCCCGGAGATTTTTTTTGCCCGCGAGGGGATGGAGCTTCATCTATAGCCGGCCGGGGGCGCCGGTCACGAATCAGCTGCCGGATTTTTTCCGGCATCCGTGAAGATGGGTGAGGGGCGGGGGGAAACGCTGTCCGGCGTTGCCGCAAAACAGCAGCTGGATGCGGAATCCTGTCCTGGGGCTTTTTGACTTCTGACAGTGTATCATTTTTCCGGGCACTATTTTCTTGTTGAAAATTCTTTTTATACATGATAGGAAAATCGCTTATCATTATGAATGACTATTCAATCATTTTGCTGCGCACTATACTTCCACTTGGCACGAAACGTCTTTTATGAAGATCGAAGATTTTTTATTTGAAATGCGGGCAGGACTGGAAAAGAAGTGGGTGAAGATGTTGTTGTCCACCTACGAGTCGCCCGCCTTTCTTAATATCCACCAGAATCGTTTTGCCAATCCGGTCGGCGTTACGCTGGCTTCCGGCCTGGAGGCCATTCTTAAGTTGCTCGCCAAGGGTGAGGATCTTTCCGGAGCCGCGGGGCCGCTGGAAGATATCATCAAGATTCGGGCGGTTCAGGAATTTACCCCCACCGCCGCCGTCTCCTTTGTTTTCGGTTTGAAACAGATAGTCCGGGAGGCGCTGGTCCGGGAAAAGCTTGATCCGGCGGGCATGGAGGGGTATTTCCAGTTTGAGGAACGGGTCGACAGTCTGGCCCTCATGGCATTTGATCTGTACATGGCCAGTCGGGAAAGGCTTTTCCGGGTTCGCCTGCATGAACTGACAAACGGTAATTATACGTTGACGGATGGCGCGATCTGCCCTTCCGCGCTGCTCCGGAGAGAGCGCGGGAAGTCTGCGGCGGAACAGAGTAACCTATCTTAGTTTAACTTGAAGCGAGGTAACGATAAATGAAGCATTCTCTCCTTGCAGTACTTGCCTTGGCGTTGATTGCATACCTGGGCGCGCAGGTGACCGCCCTGCAGTATCTCTTCGGGGTTGTCCTTCCCTACCTGGCCTTTCTCCTTTTCCTCATAGGATTTGTCGCCAAGGTTGTGGACTGGGCCAAATCACCGGTTCCCTTCAGGATCCCAACCACCTGCGGCCAGGAAAAGTCCCTGCCCTGGGTCAAGCAGGATAAGCTTGATTGCCCTTCCAATACCCTGGAGGTGATCGGGCGTATGGCGCTGGAGATTTTTGCCTTCCGGTCGCTTTTCCGCAACACCAAGGCCGAGATGCACAAGGGACCGAAACTGGTCTACGAGTCGAGCAAGTGGCTGTGGCTTGCGGGCCTTGCCTTTCACTACTGCTTTCTGGTCATCGTGCTCCGCCATATGCGCCTGTTTACCAACCCGATGCCCTTTTTTGTTGACCTCCTTGAGTTTGGCGACGGCCTCCTTCAGGTTGGGGTTCCGGTACTGTATATCAGCGACCTGATCTTTGTCGGCGCGGTGACCTTTCTTTTTCTGCGCCGGGTTGTGGTCGCCAAGGTCCGGTATATCTCCTTTTCCGCTGATTATTTTCCGCTTTTCCTTATCTTCGGCATCGCCATCACCGGTATTCTGATGCGCTACTTTATCCGGGTGGACGTGGTCACCATCAAGCAACTCACCGTGGGTCTTACAACATTCCAGCCGACCATCGTCGGTGAGATTCATCCGATCTTTTTTTCCCATCTCTTTCTTGTCACAGTATTGCTGGCCTATTTTCCCTACAGCAAGCTGATGCATCTCGGAGGGGTTTTCCTGAGCCCCACCCGCAACCTGGCGAACAACAGCCGCGCTGTCAGGCATATCAATCCCTGGAATAATTTGAGTGTCAAACCGCATGCGTATGCGGATTACGAGGATGAGTTCAGAGAGTTCATGGTCGACGCTGGATTGCCGGTGGATAAAGAGTTGGAGTCTGCTCCCGAGGAGCCGGAAGCCGCCGCATCTGAATAAACAGTTGAGCAGGAAGCCTAATACCAGCTGAGAAGGAATAAAGACAATGGCAAATCCAAAAGCAGAAGAATTAGGGGTGAATGTAGCGACCGAACCGTCAATGATGACCGGTGCAATCCCCCGGAAACATTGGATGGACAGCCCGGTCACGTTTAAGCCGGGCAATTACTGTTACCCCGGCAAGAAGAGCATTGTAGAGTATCACAGCAAGAACCTGGGGAAATACTATCCCGGTCTTTTCGGAGAGCCCCGGGAGTGGGAGGTGGAGAGCGATGACTGGAAACTCCCGGAAAACTGGAAAGAGATAATCCTGACCGGTATCCAGGAACGCCTCGACAAGTTCCGCTCCTTCAAGGTGTTCATGGACTGCTGCGTCCGCTGTGGCGCCTGCGCTGACAAGTGTCACTTTTTCCTTGGCACCGGCGACCCGAAGAACATGCCGGTGCTGCGCGCCGAACTGCTGCGCTCCGTCTACCGCAACGACTTTACCACCGGCGGAAAAATCCTCGACCGGATGGGCCTGAACCGGTTGGGCAACGGCCGCAAGATGGACTTCGAGGTACTCAAGGAATGGTTCATGTATTTTTACCAGTGCACCGAGTGCCGCCGCTGTTCGGTCTTCTGTCCCTACGGCATCGACACCGCCGAGATCACGATGATGGCCCGTGAACTCCTGCACCTGGTCGGGGTCAACACCAACTGGATTCTTGAACCTGCCGCCAACTCCAACCGGACCGGCAACCATCTCGGCCTGCAACCCCACACTTTCAAAGACAACGCCGAATTTCTCCTGGACGATATCGAAGAGGCCACCGGCATTCGCCTGCAGAATCTGACCTTCAACCGCAAGGGCGCTGAAGTTCTTTTTATTATCCCCTCTGCCGACGTCTTTGCCGATCCGGGCATCTTCACCTTTATGGGCTATCTGCTGATTTTCGAGCATATCGGCCTTGATTATACGATCAGCACCTATGCCTCCGAGGGCGGCAACTTCGGTTCTTTCACCAACAACGAGTTGATGAAGAAGCTGAACGGCAAGATGTATGCCGAGGCGGAGCGGATCGGCGCCAAATGGATACTTGGCGGTGAGTGCGGCCATATGTGGCGGGTTGTCCACCAGTATATGGACACCATGAACGGCGAGTTGAAAAAGACCCTTGAGGTCCCCCGTTCCCCGATTACCGGCACGGTGTTCGAGAACGCCGCATCCTCCAAGATGGTCCATATCAGCGAGTTTACCGCCGACCTGATCAAGCATGGCAAGCTCAAGCTCGATCCCAGCCGGAACGATCACCGGATCGTCACCTTCCATGATTCCTGCAACCCTGCCCGGGGCATGGGAATGCTTGAGGAACCGCGGTACATTCTCGAAAACGTCTGTAATAATTTTTTCGAAATGCCGGAAAATACCATCCGCGAGCAGACCTTCTGCTGCGGCAGCGGTACCGGACTCAATACCGGGGAGATCATGGAGCTGCGGATGCGCGGCGGCCTGCCCAGGGCCAATGCAGTGAAATACGTCAAGGAGAGGCACGGGGTCAACATGCTCTCCTGTGTCTGCGCCATTGACCGGGCAACGCTGCTTGCCCTCATGGAATACTGGAATCCAGATGTAAAGGTCTGCGGTATATCTGAACTGGTTGGTAATGCGCTTATAATGGATGGCGAAAAAGAGCGCGAAACCGATCTTCGCTTTGAACCACTGCCGGGGATGGAGGGATAATACAATGTATGATAGAGGAAAAATTATCACCGGGCTTGTTATCTTCGTAGCCCTGATGACCTTCCCGATCTGGTACAACACCGGGAGTGCCGGCCCACTGCCGAACCTGGAAAAACCGGAAGGCAAGAAGGCGTGCGTAGCGGATATCAGCTATATGCGGAGCAGTCACATGGTGCTGCTCAACGAGTGGCGCGATGAGGTCCTCCGCGACGACAAGAGAGACATGGTTGAGGTTGGCGGTGAAAAGTACGAGAGAAGCCTGATGCTCGGATGCATGAAGTGTCATACTGACAAGAAGAAATTCTGTGATCAATGCCACGAGTATACAGCCGTAAAACCTTATTGTTGGGATTGCCACTTCCCGCCTAAGGAGAATTTCTAATGGATATCAAAAGAAGAAATTTTTTAAAGATCGCCGGTATTTCCACGATTGCAGGTATTGGCGCTCCAGCTGCCCTGGAAGCATTGCTCAAGGGTGAGGTACCAGCATCCGCCCTTGCCGCAGGCGGCGGCGGACACGCCGCCGAGGCGCCCACGGGGACTCGCTGGGGAATACTTATCAATCAGCGGACCTTTGCCGAGAATCCCGGCCTTGCCCAGAAGGCCATTACCGCCTGTCATCAGACCCACAATGTTCCAGACTTCCAGAATAAAAAGGATGAGATCAAGTGGATATGGGAAACCGGATATGAAAATGCCTTTCCCAATGAGAGCCAGGAATTTCGCAATGAGGAAGTCCATAACAACAAAATTATCGTGATGTGCAACCATTGCGATAATCCATCCTGTGTCCGCGCCTGTCCCACCAAGGCGACATACAAGCAGGCGGACGGTATTGTTTCCATGGATTATCATCGCTGCATCGGCTGCCGGTTCTGCATGGCCGCATGTCCATTTGGCTCCAGAAGCTTCAACTGGCGCGACCCACGCGGTAAAGATGAGAAAACCGGTCGCTATTTCATAGACCGCAAGAATTTCAACCCTGATTTTCCGACCAGGATGCGCGGTGTGGTTGAGAAGTGCAACCTCTGTGTC
>JBFHXP010000062.1:0-15171 GCA_041598875.1 Desulfobulbales bacterium | reverse complement strand
CGGGCGCGGTTGGTTTTCTCCTGAAGGATTGCGCCTCCCAGGACCTTGCCCGGGCGATCACCGCCGTTGCCTCCGGTCAGAACTATCTCAGCCCGGAAATCGCCGGGGTAATGATTGATGATTACATCCACCGTTTTTCCTCCTCAGACGGCACGGGGCAGGTACTCACCGCGCGGGAGCGCGAGGTTCTGCAGCTGATTGCCGAGGGCTGGTCGACAAAGGATATCGCCTCCCGGCTTTACGTCAGTATCAAGACCGTGGAGACCCACCGCCGCCAGATCATGAAAAAGCTGGATATCCACACTGTCGCCGACCTGACAAAATATGCCATCCGGGAAGGCCTTACCTCTCTTGAGCGGTGAGTTTTTTCCAGGGGCAGAAGGGGCAGAGGTAGAGAAGATAGAATATCGAATGTCGAACAGGGAATGATGAATCATGAAGGATAGGAAAAAAGCAGAATAAGGGGAAGAGGGGCAGAGCGATAAGGGTGGTAGGCGTAGAGATTTGTTGATTCAAAATTAAAAATTGTCGCTCTACACTACGAGTCGACGATTGACACAAAATTAAAATTGTCGACGTTTGATACAGAATTATCTTAGCCAGTTTGCCAGCCTGTTGTCAGCCTGCCATCCTTCCAGCCTGTAATTTCAAATATCAGGGATTGGTTATGTCAATATCAGGAGTTTCCCTATAGCGCCGATACGTTCAAAATAGCATAATGCATGCCACGGTGTGGTAGAAAAAACGATTTGGCCGCCGGCCGGGGTATGGCGTTTTACCCTGGGGAGTCTGTCTGTTGGTGCGGAGTAATGTCGTATGCCCTCTCCCTGCGGGGTTCTGTGATCTCGGGTACGCCTGCCCGGGGTCCGGGCCCCGCAGGTTTTTTTCAGGAGAGGTCTGGATGGCGCCATCCGGTGTGTTCCCAATCCCCTTTATTCCTGGAATTTTATTGTTTTTTCCTGCCCGTATTCGTATCCTGTCCGTGTATGGTCACTTGGTGACGGGTCGAGGCCGGTCGTGCGATCTCCGAAGAAATGGGCAGGACTGCAAAAGAAGGGTGTTGTCATCAGTGCCCTCATCGAAGTAACCTTTGCTTTTTAAAAAAGAAGCTCATAATGTTTTATTTCCTGGCGTGTGAAACCGGTTCCCGGACCGTGGGAATGTGCAGGGTGAAGCGCTGAGGATTTTTTATCTCTGCTGGGCAGAGCGATGTCTGTGGATAAGTGTGAAGCATAAAACTGTGACAAGAAGCACGTAAGAGGAGGCTTGGATGAGCGAAGAAAGGAATATTACCAGTTTGTCTCACGAGAAAAGGGTATTCAACCCACCCGAGCAAGGCAGGGCTGAGGCGTGTGTCAAGTCCATGGCTGAGTATGAGGCGGCACATAAGCGGTCCATGGATGATCCCGAGGGGTACTGGGGTGAGCGTGCGCAAGAGCTTATCACCTGGGACAAGAAATGGGACAAGGTGCTGGATGCTGATCTCCTCAAGCCGGAGATCAACTGGTTTGTCAACGGCAAGCTGAATATCTCCGCCAACTGCCTTGACCGGCATCTGACCGATGGCAGGCGCAACAAGGCCGCGATTATCTGGCAGGGGGAGCCGGAGGATGACGTCAAGGTCTATACCTATCAGATGCTGCATACCGAGGTCTGCCGGTTTGCCAACGTCTTGAAGGGCATGGGCGTCAGCAAGGGTGATCGTGTCTCCGTCTATCTGCCGATGATTCCCGAGTTGGCAATCAGTCTGCTTGCCTGCGCGAGAATCGGGGCGATTCACAGTGTTGTCTTTGCCGGTTTTTCCGCCCAGAGCCTGATGAGTCGGATTCAGGACTGCGAGGCAAAGGTGTTGATTACCGCCGATGCGGTGATCCGGGCCGGCAAAACGATTCCCCTGAAGCCCAACGCCGATACCGCCCTGGCCCAATGCCCGAGCGTGAAAAAATGTATAGTGGTCAAGCGCGGCGGCAACGATGTCCCCATGGATGGAAATCGTGACCTCTGGTGGCATGAGGCAATGACTGCCGACGGTATCACTGACCGGTGTGAACCGGAGAGCATGGATGCCGAGGATATGTCGTTTATTCTCTATACCAGCGGGTCCACCGGCAAGCCCAAGGGGGTTGTTCACACCACCGGCGGGTATATCACCTATGCGGCGCATACCTGCCAGTGGGTCTTTGATATGAAGGATAACGATGTCTACTGGTGCACCGCCGATATCGGCTGGATTACCGGGCACACCTATATCCTTTACGGGCCTCTGGCCATTGGCGGCACGTCAATCATGTTCGAGGGGGTGCCCTCCTATCCGGATTCCGCCCGTTTCTGGAAGATCGTCGAGAAGTTCAAGGTCAATACCTTTTATACCGCGCCAACGGTCATCCGTGCCTTGATGCGCGACGGGGTCGCGCCCACCCAGAGGTACGATCTTTCCAGTCTGCGGATCCTGGGTTCGGTCGGTGAGCCGATTAATCCCGAGGCCTGGATGTGGTATCATGAAAACATCGGCAAGTCCAAACTGCCCATTGTAGATACCTGGTGGCAGACTGAAACCGGTGGCATTCTGATTTCCGCGCTGCCCTTTGCCACCCCGTTAAAGCCCGGGTCCGCCACCCGGCCGTTGCCGGGAATTGATGCCCACGTCATCACCGAGGCGGGTGAGCCGGCCGGGGTCAACGAAGGCGGCCGGTTGATTATCAAAAAACCGTGGCCCGGAATGCTGCGGGGTGTTTACGGCGATCCGGCCCGTTTTAAAAAGACCTATTTTGAGAAGTACCCCGGCATTTATGATCCGGAAGATGGCGCCCGCGTCGATGAGGACGGCTATTTCTGGATCATGGGCCGTCTTGATGACGTCATTAATGTCTCCGGGCACCGCCTCGGCACCGCGGAAATTGAATCCGCCCTGGTCGCCCATAAGGATGTGGCAGAGGCCTCGGTGGTCGGCGCGCCCCATGAGATCAAGGGGCAGACCATCTATGCCTATGTTACCCCGATGGCCGGAGTCGAGGGCACTGATGAGTTGCGCAAGGAGTTGATCAAGCATGTGCGGTCGGAAATCGGCCCCATTGCAACCCCGGAGTTCATCCAGTTTGCCGAAGGCCTTCCCAAGACCAGAAGCGGTAAGATCATGCGCCGGATTCTGCGCAAGATCGCCGCCGGCCAGACCGAGGCCCATGATTTTGGCGATACCTCTACCCTGGCTGATCCGTCGGTTGTCGTGAGCCTGGTTGAGGGTAGCAAGAAGTTCGTCAAATAGATGACGCCGGCATTTTTTTAGAACCGTTCATCTGCTTTAGAAACAGGTCCCACACTTGTGGTGGGGCCTGTTTTTTTTGTTTAGTTTGAATCCGTGGCCGTGGCGGCCGGGGTTCCGGCCGCGGGGAATGATCATCGAGTTTCTGGTTCTCTCTACTTGACAGGGCCATCAACTTCGGCTATATAACTTATTTTTTAATGCGTCGGACGCCTTTGGTGCGCGGCCGTCTTTTGCGACATATACTGTCAACACATGGAGGAAAACTGGAGTGGCGAATCATAAATCGGCATTGAAACGGAACCGGCAGAGCCAGGTACGTCGGGAGCGCAATAAGGCCAACAGAACAAGAGTGAAGAACGCGATCAAGGCGGTGGATGCCGCCGTGGTAACCGAGCAATCTGCGGAAAATGCCCAGGCGTCGCTGCTTGCTGCAATTCCGGTTATTGCCAAAACAGCCGTCAAGGGGACGTTTCACAAGAAGACCGCTGCCCGCAAGATTTCCCGGCTCACCAAGCGAGTCAATAAGTTCGTGCAGAGCGTGGAGTCGGCAGCCTGACCCAATGAACGATGACCCGGATTCGCGCCGCGAATCAGCGATTACACAGAATTTTCTGCCTTGTAATTCCACCGCCTCTGGGCCGGGCTTTTCTTTGACAGGCAGGACGCTTCGGTCAACACGTACGATATATAGGTATACCTTGAAGCCATGGGACAGTCTGTGCCCCATGGCTTCTTTTTGTCTGGCAACAGTGCGATCCGGGTTTCCATGGAGAGGACCGTTCCCGGCCGCATCTCTTGTTACAGGGGGAACCCATGCATAAGCCTGATGTCGGCACTTTCTCCCAGCTGAGCAAAAGCGCTGGACTGGTGCCGGTTTACCGGGAGATTGTCGCAGACCTTGACACGCCGCTTACGATTTTTGCCAAGCTGGCGGCGGGCGAATCCCATGCCTTTCTTTTTGAAAGCCTTGAGGGCGGTGAGAAATGGGGCAGGTATTCTTTTATCGGCTTTGATCCGATAATGACTGCAAGATCCTGGGGAGAGCGGGTTGAGATCCGCCAGGGGACCGCTGTTACCGAAAAAAAAGGCAATCCTTTTGTGGTGTTCAAGGACCTTCTGGCCTCCTTTGCCGCGGCCCAGGATGATTCCCTGGCCCGTTTTTTCGGGGGCATGGTCGGCTATCTTGGATATGACATGGTTCGTTTTGTCGAGGAACTCCCTGGCGACAATTCCCCCCTCGACATGCCGGACAGTTCTTTCATGGTCCCCCGCATTGTCCTGATCCACGACAGTTTCAAACAGAAGCTGACCATAGTCAACTGCGTGGTCATTGCCGGCAATTCCGACGCCGCACTTCTCTATCAGGAGGCCCAGGAGGGTATAGACTCCCTGGTCGCCCGTCTCAAGGAGCCGCTTCCCGCCGGTTTTATTCATGCGGATAACGGGACAAAGGCGCATGAGTTTACCTCGAACATGGACCAGGGAGCTTTTGAGGAAATGGTCCGCCGGGCCAAGGAATACATCGTTGCCGGCGACATTATCCAGGTGGTCCTGTCCCAGCGTTTTCACAGCAGCACCGATCTTTCCCCCTTTACCCTTTATCGGGCGCTCCGGCATATAAATCCCAGCCCCTATCTCTTCTATCTCAAGCTGGGCGACGTCGTCCAGATCGGTTCTTCACCGGAGATCCTGGTCCGCCTGGAAAATAATGAGATCGAACTGCGGCCCATTGCCGGCACCAGGCATCGGGGGGCCACCCCGGAAGAGGACCTTGCCCTTGAAAAGGAGCTTCTCGCCGACCCCAAGGAAAGGGCGGAACATCTGATGCTCGTCGACCTGGGACGAAACGATGTCGGCCGGGTCGCGGAATACGGTTCGGTTGAGGTGCGGGATCTGCTGGTAATCGAGAGGTACAGCCATGTCATGCATATTGTTTCCGGGGTCCATGGCCGCCTTGCCCCAGGCTATGACCAGTTCGATGTCCTTGGCGCCTGTTTCCCCGCGGGCACTGTGTCCGGCGCCCCCAAGATCCGGGCCATGGAAATAATCGAAGAGCTTGAGCCGGAACGGCGTGGCCCCTATGCCGGGGCGGTCGGTTATTTCGGTTTTTCCGGAAACATGGATTTCTGTATTACCATCCGCACCTTTGTCATGCGGGGCACTGATCTCTGGATTCAGGCAGGGGCCGGTGTTGTCGCTGATTCGGATCCCCGAAAGGAATATGAGGAGACCCTGAACAAGGCGAGAGGGCTGCGCCGGGCCGTGGATATGGCAGAGGAGGGTTTTTAATCATATGCTTGTCATCATAGATAATTACGATTCGTTTACCTACAATATCGTCCAGACCCTGGGCGGGCTTGGCGCCCGCCTCGAGGTCTTTCGCAACGACAAGGTTGATATCTCCTTTATTGCCGGGCTCAAGCCCGACCGGCTGCTTATTTCACCTGGCCCATGCACTCCGGCCAAGGCCGGGATTTCGGTGGAGGCGATCAGGTATTTCAGCAACAGGATCCCGATTCTCGGTGTCTGCCTTGGCCATCAGGCCATGGGGGAGGCCTTCGGCGGCCGGACAATCCGTGCCCAGAGGCTGATGCATGGCAAGACCAGCCCGATAACCCATGACGGACGCGGGATTTTCCGGGGACTGCCAAGCCCTTTTGATGCCATGCGCTATCATTCTCTGGTCGTTGAGGAAGAGACGCTTCCGGGATGTCTGGAAATCTCCGCCCGCAGCGATACCGGTGAACTCATGGGGCTCCGCCATCGTGAACTGCCAATCGAGGGGGTGCAGTTTCATCCCGAATCAATCATGACCCCGGACGGGGTCGCGCTGCTGAAGAACTTTCTTGATCCGGGATATCGGGGTGCTGTTTAGTTCCCTTCCGGGAAATCCCGTGTTCCGGATGCAAACAAACGAGTTGAGAGGGGGGAGGAGAATGATCAGGGAGGCGATAGGTAAGGTTGTTACCCGTACTGATCTTACCGAGGAAGAGATGGTCGCGGTGATGAATGAGATCATGGGCGGTGAGGCGACAGACGCCCAGATCGGCGGATTTATCACCGGGTTGAGAATGAAGGGGGAGACGGTGGCAGAGATCGCCGGCGCGGCCCGGGTGATGCGGGAAAAGGCGACCAGGATTGATGCCGGAGAGTATGATATTCTTGTTGATACCTGCGGCACCGGCGGCGATGGTTCCGGCACCTTTAATGTCTCCACGGCTACGGCCTTTGTGGTGGCCGGGGCCGGGGTGGCGGTTGCCAAACACGGGAACCGGAACATTTCCAGCCAGTGCGGCAGCGCCGATGTTCTCGAGGCGCTGGGCGTCAATCTTGCCCTTGATTCCTTGGAAGTCGGCCGGGCGGTCCGGGAGATCGGCATAGGGTTTCTTTTTGCGCCCATGCTCCATGGGGCGATGAAGTATGCGATCGGACCGCGTCGGGAGCTTGGAATCCGCACCGTGTTTAACATCCTTGGTCCCCTGACCAATCCGGCTGGCGCCAATGTACAGGTCATGGGGGTGTATGACCCCGGTCTGACCGAAGTCCTGGCCGCGGTCCTGGGGAGGCTTGGCAGTCGTCGCGCCCTTGTGGTCTGCGGAGAGGGGAACCTAGATGAACTCACGGTTACCGGCAAGACCCGGGTCTCGGAATGGAAAGAGGGCGCGGTCCGCACCTATGAGGTAACGCCTGAAGATGTCGGCCTTGCCCGGGCCACCCTGGAGGATATCAGGGGCGGAGCGACTGCCGCCGAGGCCGCGGTCCTGATCCGGGATGTTCTTGGCGGCGCTCCTGGGGCACGGTTGGATATGGTGCTTTATAATGCCGGCGCCGCGCTGATGGCCGCTGGCCGGGCAGACGATATTGCCGGTGGGGTGAGGCTTGCCCGTGAGGTTGTCTCCTCGGGCGCCGCGTTGGCCAAGATGGAGAGTCTGGTTGCCTTTGGCAGGGGGCGGGTCTGATCCGATGATACTCGATACCATTGTTGCACGGAAAAGGGAGGAGGTCGCCGCCCTGCGTTCGACCGGGATCAGAGGTCCTGGTGAAGAGGTGGCCATGCCCCGTGGCTTTGCCAGGGCCCTGACCAGCCATGCCGACATCGCGATCATTGCCGAGGCCAAAAAAGGTTCGCCATCCAAGGGGTTGATCCGGCCTGATTTCGATCCGGCAGCCATTGCCGAGAGCTATAAGAAGGGCGGGGCCAGGGCGATTTCGGTGCTCACGGACCGCGACTTTTTTTTCGGTGATATTTCTTATCTGCCCCTGGTGCGGCGTACCGTCGATCTGCCGGTGCTGCGCAAGGATTTTATTATCGACCCGTTGCAGATTGACGAGGCCCGGGCCTATGGCGCAGATGCCATTCTCCTTATTGCCGCCATTCTCGAACAGGGCCAGATGGCTGAGTATCGCCTTCAGGCCACCGAACTCGGCATGGATGTCCTGGTCGAGGTGCATGATGAGGAGGAGCTGGAAAAGGCCCTGGCTGCGGGCAGCACCCTGATCGGGGTCAATAATCGCGATCTCAGGGATTTTACCGTTGACCTTGAGACCACCTTTCGCCTGAAGCGGTTGCTCCCGGCCGGGATGCCGCTGGTCAGCGAATCCGGAATCCGGGACAGGGTCGATATCTCGCGTCTGCGGGAGGAGAAGATTACAGCGGCGCTCATTGGCGAGTCCCTGATGCGGGCCGCGGATCCGGGGGCGGCGCTTGCCGCGCTTCTTGGGTGATCAATAAAAAATGAACGGAGAGATGATGAGCGGGCGGACACGGATCAAGGTTTGCGGAATAACCCGACAGAAGGACGCGGAAAGGGCCATAGCGCTCGGCGCGGACAGTCTTGGATTTATTTTTGCCCAGAGCCCCAGGCAGGTCGACCCTGACCGGGTACGGGAAATCACCGGCATGATGCCGCTGATGGTCGATGCCGTAGGGGTCTTTGTGAATGAAGAACTCCATGTGGTAAAGGAGATTATCCAGTACTGCGGCCTGACCATGGTCCAGCTTCATGGCGACGAGTCTCCTGCCTTCTGCCGGGATGTAAACTGCCGGGTCATGAAGTCGTTTCGTGTCGGGCCGCACACCACTGCCGAGGATCTTGCCCCCTATGGCGGCCAGGTGCAGGGGTTTCTTCTTGATACATATCACCGGGAAACCGCGGGCGGTACCGGAGAGGTCTTTGACTGGGAGCTGGTGGAGCGGATAGCCCCGCCCGGTCCGGTTATACTTGCCGGCGGCCTTGGCCCTGACAATGTGGGCGAGGCCATCAGGAAGGTGCGCCCCTTTGCCGTTGATGTCAACTCTGGCGTGGAAAGCGCGCCAGGTCGCAAGGATTACGAGAAGCTGAAGGCCTTTTTTGCCGCAGTGAGGGACGTGGACGGAGCGATTGCTGCTGGGTGAGCTTTTCCGGAAAGTGAAATAAAAAAGCCGACAGGGTTTCCTGTCGGCTTTTTTATTCTATGATCCATATCCAATTCGGAAACAGACAATTTTAAAAAAGATCAAGGAGTTTAAAGAGGTACGCGCAGGCGTACTTGAGTACGTCGAGCACATACTTCTGCAGAGCGACACCGAGATTTTTTAAAAGTGGCGTTTCCGGATAACACTAATTGCCCTTGAGCACCACAAAACGAGTATGCTTGTCCCGCTGCACCAGAAGAAGGAGGCTGTCGTCCTTTTTCCGTTCCTTGACAACCGTCTTGAAATCGCCGAGTGATTTGATCTGCTTGCGGTTGGCCTCAAGGATAATGTCTCCGCGCCTGATGCCTGCCTCGGAAGCCGGCGATCCTGGGTTGACATTTGAAACGATCACTCCGGATTTCTGCTCAATACCCAGGGAATCCGCAAGCTCCGGGGTAATCCCCTGGACCGTGAAACCAAGTTCCTGGCTTGGGGCGCTCTCCGGGGAGGTTCCACTGCCGTCATCCTCTTCATCGAGTTTGCCGATGGCAACGGTTATCTTCATTTTCTTGCCGTTTCTGACAATGTCCAGAACCGCATTTTCCCCCACCGGGGTCTGGGCGACCATGGGCGGAAGCATACTCATCTGGCCGACTTCCTTGCCCTGGAAATGGGTGATTATATCTCCCTGCTTGACCCCGGCCTTTGCTGCCGGGCCTTCCGGAGAAACATCGCCGACCAGCGCGCCGATGGGGCGATCCAGCTTGAATTCCTTGGCCAGGTCAGGGGAGACCTTCTGGATCATGACCCCGAGCCAGCCGCGGGTGACGGTGCCGTGTTCCTTGAGCTGTTTGACCACGTTGTTCGCCATGTTGATCGGAATGGCGAAGCCGATGCCGATATTGCCGCCGCCATTGCTGAAGATGGCAGTATTGATCCCCACCATGTTTCCATCAAGATCAAAGAGCGGGCCACCGGAGTTTCCCGGATTGATCGAGGCGTCGGTCTGGATGAAGTTACCGTAGGTCTCGCTGTTGATGGCGCGGCCCTTGGCGCTGACGATTCCCGCGGTAACGGTCTGTTCCAGGCCGAACGGATTGCCGATGGCCAGCACCCAGTCCCCGACCCGCAGGGTATCTGAATTGCCAAAGGTGGCGAACGGCAGCGCCTCCTTGGGTTCGATCTTGATCAGGGCCAGGTCAGTCTTTGCATCCCGGCCGATGATTTTTGCCTGATACTCGTCATAACTGGCCAGGGTGACGTTGATCTCGTCGGCATCCTTGACCACATGATTGTTGGTAATGATATAGCCGTCGGCCGAGATGATTACCCCGGAGCCGAGGCTGGTTCTTTTGAATTCACGGGGATGGCCGTTTTCATTGCCCGGTCCCTGGGGGTGGGGGAAGTTGAAAAAGCGGCGGAATGGCTCGGGCATATTCTCCATATCCGGGAACATGAACTGTTCGGGCAGGGATGGCGCCTTTACTTTCTGGGTGGTGTAGATGTTGATTACCGTGGGTGAGAGCTTTTCCGTGAGATCGGCAAAGCTTTCCGGGGTGCCCTTGGCCATCGCCGGTCCGGCAATGGTCGCAAGGACAAGGGTGGAGAAGAGAAAAAGAAAGAATGCTCCTGGTGACGGCCGTGTTCTGAAGGTAGGAATCATCTGCTAACTCCTTGTTTTCTTATGTTAATGGTTAATGCATGGTGTCCGGTCGTGCGTGGTGGAAATCTGGGGATCCCACCACAGAAAGCGGTTGTGTGTAGTGGAGAAAACTAACCATTTTCGCTGAAAAAGCAAGAGGAGTGTGTTTGCTCGAGCCCGGTCATGGTTCTGGCCTGCCAGGAGTTACCGGGCAACCACAAAGCCCGGATATCCGGACTCTTCCATAACTGTTTCCATGTGTTTGGCCTCGGTCAGGCGGGTCCCGGCCCTGACCTGTACCCGGTAAAAGAGCGCGTCGCCCCGGTCATAGGTCTCAACAACCGCCTTGCGGCCCCAGGAGAGCATCTTGTCCTTCAGGCGGTCGGCGTTTGACTTCTCGGTGAAGGAACCGATCTGGACATAGAATTCACCGGCCTGGAAGTCCTGGTGGGGAAGGAATCGTTCAATTCTCCGGTCCGCTGTGCCGAAATTCTGCGCCTCACCCATGGCAGCTATCTGCACCCGGGCCGTGCCCTTGCCGATCATCCCGATCTTTTCCGCCGCGGCCTTGGAGAGGTCGATTATCCGTTCTTTGGCAAAGGGGCCACGGTCATTGACCCGGACCACAATTTCCCGGTCGTTTTCCAGGTTTTTCACCAGGAGATAGGTGTTCATCGGCAGGGTTTTGTGCGCCGCTGAAACCGCATTCATATCATAGGTTTCACCGTTGGCGGTCTTGCGGCCGTGAAAATTGGGGCCATACCAGGAGGCGACTCCGGTCTCCACAAAGCCCTCGGCTGAGGGAAGGGGATAATAGGTCCTGCCCATTATCACGTAGGGCCTCTGGGTGGGCGGCACCGCGGTGGAGGGGGGCGGTCGTTTCGCGGGAGGCTGGGGTTGAGGTTGCGATGGAATCCGTTTGGTACCGCATCCAGTGAGCAATAACGCAAGAAGTGCAACGAGAAGAAGGGTGAGAAGAGATGGTTTTTTCATTTTTCCGTGCAATCAAGTAAAGGGTGAAAAGGTTCTGTTTGGTTCTTCTTTTGACGTGGAACGAAGACGCTTTTTGTCTTCCGCCCATGCGGTGGATGATACTTTACCATAG
Source organism: Desulfobulbales bacterium (assembly GCA_041598875.1). Lineage (GTDB taxonomy): Bacteria > Desulfobacterota > Desulfobulbia > Desulfobulbales > BM004 > JAKITW01. The sequence goes on along the minus strand of JBFHXP010000062.1, from coordinate 3,767 downwards.
AATGTTTGCGGAATTTAATAAAGATTTTCCAGATTTATATTGCTTTTTCCCTGAACTTGTCGCATATTCCCTCGCCTTTTATCCGCTGTTCTGTATTTTAAAAATAATTTCAGGTGGTTACCATTTATGATTTCAGGAAAGAATCCATGTCTCGACTGCGGGGCCTGTTGCGCCTTTTTTCGAGTTTCTTTTTATTGGGGGGAAACAGGGGAGGACGGGGCCGGTGTGCCGGTGGAGCTGACCGGGCAACTGACCCTGCACCGAGCCTACATGCTTGGCACCAATGACGTGAACCCCCGGTGCATTGCCTTGATGGGAATTATCGGCAAAAAGGTCCACTGTTCGATCCACCCGCGGCGGGCATCGGTCTGCAGGGCTTTTGACGCCTCCTGGGAACGGGGGAAACCGCAACCGGACTGTGACCGGGCCCGGGCCAAATTCGGGCTGGAACCGCTGCAGCCCCACCATTGGCTTCCGGATAATCCGACCGGCATGCCACGGGCAGCTTGATTTTTTGGGGATAAAGGGACAGAGTGGCAGAGTGGCAAAGTGACAGCGTGGCAGAGTTTTCTGCTGCCAGCTTGCCAGCCTCTTATCCTCGCAGTTCGGCGTAGAGTTGCCGGCGCCAGTTCTCGGCCTGGTCCAGGCTCATCTCAAGATTTGAGAGCAGCGATTCGCCCGATGGCAGAAGATCGGCCGGGCATTCCGGTGAAAGCCCGGTGATTCCCGTTTCAGTGAATTCAACCGGGTGCAGGCGGCAGACCAGCGGGCGAACATGTTCCGGCAGCCGGCAACCGGTTTCAGCCAGAAACCAGCAGATGCCGGGTCTTAAATTCTTGAGGACTCTTCTGGCGCCATCTCCCCGCAGGGTGTACCTGTTCCAGTTGGGATCATCATCCTGGTTCAGGTAGGCGGTGTTTTGCGGAACACGCATTTCAAAAAAATTTACAGTCCCGGTCTGTTCGGTAATCCGCTGGAGATCTCCGTCACTCAACAGTATATCACGGCAGACACAGCACGAGTTGTTCTGCCCGGCACAGAGCGAACATAAACGCATGGCACACCTCTGATAGAGATTCACCTGGAAAGTGTTGGCACCACTCGGCCTTGCCAAGCTGTCCAAGGCGCGCTGTCACCTCTTGGCGATGAGGCCGCCGGGGCGGAAATACAATCACAGAATGCACGCACCCGTGGGGGCGCTGTTGTGATTGCTATGGTTCGGAGAAGATCAGGTGAAATTAGCGCGGCGCTCTGGGATTGTCAATACCATGAATCCGTGGCGAAAAAAGCGGTGTTGTGGTCAATGTCCCCAAAAGTACGATGTAATAATCCCTGGTGTCGCGCCAGGCAAGGGTGGGCGGATATGAGAAGTGGTACAGATCCGGCTTTTATGCGTTTTGTGACGGGCCATTTCATGGCGGGCAATTCCTTGTTTTTCTTGATTTGCCCGGAATCGGTTGGTATATAGGGCAAACTAAACATTTTGCCACCCTAGCTCAGTTGGTAGAGCAACTGATTCGTAATCAGTAGGTCGTCGGTTCGACTCCGATGGGTGGCTCCAGTGATAGCAAGGGTTACAGGTTTACAGCTTGTAACCCTTTTTTTGCTGTGTGAGAATCTGTGTGAGACTCTTGCCGGGCTTGTTCGTAAATGATCATGGCATTTCGTTCAGAATCACCGATACTGTGCAGATAGATTTCCGTGGTTATCCGGTTCTCATGACCCAGGATTCGCTGAATGGTCCCAATGGGCACATTGCTGTTCTCCAGGAGTGAGGCCCCGGCATGACGGAGGGCGTGAAAGCGGAAATACTTCACCCCTGCCTTGCTGCACAGTGTCTTCATGAACTTCTTCCGATCATCGAACGGTCCTTCCTTCCACCCATTGTCCTTTCTGCTCCAGTAACGATGCCAGAAGACCCAGGGCTTTTTCCTGTCCCGCTCTTGATGCTTCCGGGAAAGTATCGTGTAGAGCTTCAGGGTCATGGGAACCTTCCTGGGCGTTAAGTGACCGCCTTTCTTCTTCCGGGTATAGAGGACAACGCTTCTCGTTCTCAGGTCCACTTCATCCCAGGTAAGCCGGTTGATCTCGCTTACCCTGGCCATGGTTTCCCGGATCGCCCACAGATAATCCTGGATATCAGGTTCGGCCAGGGAAATCACCTTGTCGATGTCTTCAGCCGGCGGCACATACTTGATCCGTTTATCAATCGGCAAAAAGTCTATGCCGTCCATGGGGTTTTCCCGGAGCAGTTTCTTTTTTTTGCCAAAATTGAAAAGTGCCCGAAGGCATCTGATTTCAAGATTAGCGGTGAATGGAGAAACCTTGCTTCTCTGCAGGATAAAGTTTTCCAGCAGCTGCGGTCTTAACTGGGCACAGGTGAGATGCCCCCACCGGGTTACCCAGCGCCGCACCATGTACACATGATCCCGGTAATACCTTTCACTCTTGTAGGCCTTGAGATGGTCGAGCCGGAGATTAACCAAAACCGAAAATTCCATGTCGGTTGGGATTTCCGATATCGGTTGAGGTTTCGCCAGATCCTCTCTTTTTTTTGCCTCTTCCTGTTTTGCCTCCTTTTTTGTCTTGTACCACGCTTCGGTGTGGCGTTGTTGATTCAGGGTGAAGTCGTAACGCCACCCCTTGCCCTTTACAAAATATATGCTCATAGAGGTCCTCCTCCTTGGGAAAGAAAATGGAACCCCCGAGCTTCACACCGCCCAGATCCTTCCAGTGGGCATAGACCCAACTGGCGCTTTTCCGCAGGAACCGAGCAACTTCCTCAGGAGTCATTATTCCCAATGGGGATTTTTTGTCAACAGGAGTAATATCCATATCTCATCATCGTGAACTATTTTAGAGCAGTCCCTGCAACTTCCAACTCTGGTGGTGAAGTCTATTTGGTTCCACTCCGTTGTTGTCTCACCGCAATATTGACAGAAGCAGGGCATGTAAGCAGGGATAGGTTTAATGACTCTTTTGCGAATTGATTCATTTCTTTCAAGTGCCGCAAAATGCCTTCTCGTCTCATCTGAAATTCGAAAATGATCTTCCGATTTAATAAGATTTATCTCGCGTTGATTTTTCGAGTGCGGTCCCTTGCCTATTTGTAGGTTGAACAGGGAAAGAAAGTTTTTATACCTCAGATAACAGCGCGGCGTTTTCACTGTTGGGGGCGAATGACAGAAACTCCAGATACCCATATGCCCGCGAATGATATTCAGTGGTTTTTTGCAACTTTCACAGACAAGAAGACCTTTAGCGGCCATCTCAGCCAGGTCTTTGATTTCGGAAGCGTGGTCGCCGATGATGTACAATTGACTAAGTTGTTTTTTGTGAATGGCCCGAAACATGGATTCCCTCCTAAAATGGAACATGGCCTAGCACAAGGTCTAGAAATCGGTCCATTTGTAATCGAGGAATCAACAAGAAAAACGAAGGGATCTGAGCGAGGCGTTTTGAATAAATACGACTTTTACTGGAAATGCTTTTCAGCCAGCGGCGGACGAGTCTGCGGATAACGTAATATTCTGCCTCGTCCATAGTGACGGCAATTACATATGACTCCGGAAGATTATCCCGGCCAATGATTCCCCAGAAACGGCCAGGATGCGCCCATTCTGCATATTTGTTTGCATCAACCTTGCCGATATATTTACAGACATAAGCCTGCATTTTGCGCTTGGAGCTGCTGACAATCTCGACACCTGTGCCTGCGCGAAAGTGTTTAGGGTCACCCGTCCCGCATACGTCATACCACAGATCGG
>JBFHXP010000061.1:0-15370 GCA_041598875.1 Desulfobulbales bacterium | reverse complement strand
GGGAACATATTTATGAGATAAAGGCCTCGCCGCTCTGGAACGATAACGGGACCCTGCGCGGGGTGCTGGAAATATTCCGCGACCTTTCGGCAACGGATGTGGAGAGCAAACTCCGTGACCACGAATCCCGGCTCTACTATCTTTCCCACCACGACAGCCTCACCAATCTGCCCAACCGGATGCTCTTCCAGGACCGTCTGCAGATGCTCACCGTCAAGGCCATGCGCCAGGATTACCAGATTGCCACCATGTTTCTTGACCTTGACCGTTTCAAAAAAATCAATGAAACCCTGGGCCATGAGATAGGTGACAAGATGCTGCGCGAGATTGCCACCCGCCTGCAGGAATGTCTCCGCAAAAGCGATACCGTGGCCCGGCTGAGTGGTGACGAATTCGCAATCATCCTCGATGACATCAAAGACTCCAAGTATGCCACCGTGGTTACCAGAAAGATCAAACACGCCCTGTCCCAGCCATTTTATATCGACAGATATGAACTTTTTATCACCACCAGCATCGGCATCAGCCTCTTTCCCAATGACAGCAATGACGTCGAGGGCCTGATGCGTTGCGCCGACACCGCCATGTTCCGGGCCAAGGAGCACGGCCGTGACAATTACCAGTTCTACACCGCGGACATGAACACCAGGGCGTTTGAGTTTCTTCTTCTCGAAAACGGCCTGCGCAAGGCACTGGAAAATAATGAACTGGAGGTCTACTACCAGCCGCAGTTTGACACCGCCACAAGGAAACTGACCGGGGCCGAGGCCCTGCTTCGCTGGATGCACCCGGAAAAGGGGATGATCTCTCCGGGGGACTTCATTCCCCTTGCCGAAGAGACCGGCCTCATCGAACCCATCGGAGAATGGGTTCTGCGCACCGCCTGCCGGCAGAACAAGGAGTGGCAGGACCAGGGTCTTCCGCCCATCGCCATGGCGGTCAATCTCTCTGCCCGTCAGTTTCGCCAGCAGAACATCCCGAGACTTGTCGCCGACATCCTGAACGAGAGCGGACTTGACCCGCGCCACCTTGAACTGGAGCTCACCGAAGGCACGGTAATGCAGAACGTGGAGAGCAATATCCAGACCCTGAGCGAACTCTCGAAAATGGGCATCACCCTGGCCATCGACGATTTCGGCACCGGCTACTCATCGCTCAGCTACCTGCGCCTCTTTCCCATCAACACCCTCAAGATCGACCGCTCCTTTGTCTCCCAGATCACCACGAATCCCAACGACGCGGTCATCGTCTCCTCTATCATCGCCCTGGCCCTGAACATGAATCTGCGGGTGCTCGCCGAAGGGGTTGAGGAGGAGGCCCAGCTTGATCTTCTTTCCAAGCAGGGGTGTTATAATGTCCAGGGCTTTCTCTTCGGGCGGCCGGTATCTGCAAGCGATTTTGTCCGCTTCTTTGAAGATGACCATGAATTTATTCCCCTGGCTAAATGACGCCCATGCAGGACGTAATCCTCTTCATTGTCTCCTTTTTCATCGGCGCGGCCACCTTTGCCCTGCTTGCCCGCAGGATGAAAAGCGACTGCATCCCCTGACTGCTCGCCTACGGGTCACTCGGTATGGGTCTCATATCGTTCATGCTCTTGAGGATGCTTCTCAACTAACCTGACCCGGACGGCGCAGTAGTCCCAGCTCTTTGTTACAAAAAAATACCCCATTGATATGCTATGAAAGTCGACTCCATCCAATACCGGACCATCTGGCCGTCTGAAGACGGAAAAACCGTCAATATAATCGACCAACGCCACCTGCCCCACCGATTCGTGATCGAAGAGCTGGCCACCCCTGCCGACTTTGAGGCCGCCATCCGGGAGATGCATGTGCGTGGCGCGGGACTGATCGGCGCCACCGCGGGATTCGGCATGTACTGCGCCGCCCTGACCGCGCCTGACGATGATTTCGATGGGTACATGGCCGGGGCCTCGGCACGGCTTATCGCCACCCGGCCCACGGCAAGCAACCTGTCCTGGGCGGTTAAAAGGCAGCACATCGCCATGGCCGCCGGTTCAACACCTGCTGAAAAACGGAAAATCGCCTTCCAAGAGGCGTGCGCCATTGCTGATGAAGACGCGGAATTCTGCCGCAGACTGGGTGAGCATGGCATGAAGATAATCGAGGAGATCAGCCGAAAAAAGGGGGGCGCAACAGTCAACATCCTCACCCACTGCAATGCCGGCTGGCTGGCATTCGTGGATTTCGGCTCAGCCACCGCGCCGATCTATGCCGCCCACCGGGCAGGTATTGCTGTCCATGTCTGGGTGGATGAAACCAGACCCTGGAACCAGGGGGCGAAACTGACCGCCTGGGAGCTGGGCCAGGAGGGGGTGCCCCACACCCTGATCGCCGACAATACCGGCGGCCACCTTATGCAGCACGGCCAGGTGGACATGATCATCACCGGCACCGACCGCACCACCCGGGCAGGAGATGTGGCCAACAAGATCGGTACGTATTTAAAGGCCCTGGCCGCGCGCGACAATAACGTCCCCTTCTATGTCGCCCTGCCCTCCTCCACCTTTGACTGGACCATCCGCGACGGAGTGGCCGATATCCCCATTGAGGAACGTTCCGGAGATGAGATCAAATATGTCACCGGGATCAATAATCAGGGAGACCCGGTGTCAGTACTCATCAGCCCCAGGGAAACGGTTGCCGCCAACTACGCGTTTGACGTGACTCCGGCACGTCTGGTCACCGGACTCATCACCGAGCGGGGGGTGATGGCGGCAAGGGAGGAGGCGATACTTGAGTTGTATCCGGAGCAGAAAAATACGTTAGCAGACTTTACTCCCTGATTTTGAATATTTAATCAAACAATTCAAAATTAAAAATTCAAAATTAAAAATTATCAGTGTCCAGTCCTATCCTCCCCCGCCTCCCCGACAAGACTCTCGGGCAGGGACTTGCGCGCCTTGACCCCAAGCAGTTCCAGGTCCTGCACCTGCCTGACCAGATTGCCCCGGCCTGAGACCAGCCGGTTTCGCGCCGTATCATAGGCGTCCCGGGCCTGGCCGATCCGGTGGCCGATCTCTTCCAGGGACTCGACAAACCCGACAAACTTATCATAGAGACTGGCCGCCTTGCCGGCAATCTCGACGGCATTTCTGTTCTGGTACTCATAGCGCCATATGTTCTGGATGGTGCGGAGGGTGGCAAGGAGCGTGGTCGGGCTGACCAGAAGAATATTTTTTGAAAATGCCTCGTTGAACAGGGCGGCATCAGAATCAATGGCGGCCATGAAGGCCCCTTCAATGGGCAGGAACATGAGGACAAAATCCAGGGAGCGGACCCCGGCCAGGTCTCCGTAATTCTTGTCACTCAACCCCTTTACATGGGCCCGAATCGATGCGACATGCGCCTTCAAGTGCTGCTGTCGTTCCTCCTCATTGCCCGCTGACGAGAAACGCTCGTAGGCAACCAGCGAAACCTTGGAGTCGATGACCACATCCTTGTCATCGGGCAGATGGACCACCACATCGGGCCGCGCCTGCCGCCCCTGTTCGCCGGCAAAGCTGCCCTGACTTTCATACTCCCTGCCCTTGCGCAGCCCGGACTCTTCCAGAATCCGCTCGAGAATCACCTCGCCCCAGATCCCCTGGGTCTTGCTCTGCCCCTTCAGGGCATTGGTCAGGTTGATGGCATCCTCGCTTATCCTCTGGTTGAGCGCCTTCAAGGCGCCGATCTCGTGAAATAACGACACCCGATCCCTGGACTCCTTTTCGTATACATCCTCGATCCTTTTTTTAAATTCCGCCAACTGTTCCCGGACCGGTTTGAGTACGCCATCGATATTGGTCCTGTTCTGCTCGGTGAATTTTTTTCCCTTTTCCTCAAAGATCTCCTGGGCGAGATTCTGGAACTGAATCTTCAGCTGATCCCGGGCCTCGACAAGAAGGACAAGCTTCTCCTCCGCCCTTTTGCGTTCCTCGACAAGGCGGGTTTCAAGCCCGGCAATTGTGGCCCGCGCCTCACTCTTTTCGGTGTGCAGCGACTCGAGTGCCAGATTTTTTTCAGCAAGATCCCTCTCCAGCTCCGCGATCCTCGAGTTCCGCTCCTCGGCAGCGGTTCTTTTCCCGGTCTCCCCCTGAAGCCGGTCACGGAGCGCGTTTGCCTCCTGGCGAAGCAGGGCAATCTCGTCCCGCATTTCATCAAGCTGCTGGTCCCGGTCGGCAATCCGCGCCGCTGCTGCCGCAGACTCTGCCCTGGCCTGTTCCTCGAGCAGTTTGGTTCTTGACCGAAAAACAAGCCAGGCCGCTGCCATGCCGGCAAAAAGGAAACCAGCCGCAAGCAAGAGTTCACTCCCTGTCATATCGCATTCCTGTAAAGATGATTTCGCCCCACCACTCCATTCGAACTTTTCAGTGCACAAAAACCATAGCATTTCCACGCCTTTTTGTGCGAAAAATTTAACCCGTCACAAATCATCAAAGATTGCCGCAACTGCGTCTCCGGCTGTTTCATAATCGAGTTTGACAGGCAGTCGCTAATTGGTTTTCATCCGGAAAAAAAAGACTTTCCGGACGGACACGAATTGGGCTACATTGAGGAATAGGCATGCTGGGGGCATGCCCTTCATGATGGCCGAATGCAGTGCCGCAGAGAGACACACATGGCGGATCAGAATGATAAAAGAAGATGGTTGCGGGAAAAAAAACCGGAGCCTTCTCTGGGCGTTCTTTTTTCCCTGGACACCGGAAGTGGTGCCGGTCAGCAGACTCTCTTTGCCGGAATCCGGGATGAAACCCGAAACGGATTCCAGCTGGAAACCACATTCCCCCTTGATTCTTCCGCACACTATTTCCTCCTGGTAAACGACCCGGTTTCCTCTCGCTGGAATCGACATTTCGCCCGTGCGGTATGGAACAGGAGCGCTCCCTGCGATACAAGGAATTTCTGCGGCCTGTCACTTCCTGGAACAACCACTCCCGCCCCGGCAAAGGGACTTGAGCAGAAAATCAAAAACACCCTTGCTGACATAGATTTCCTCCTGTCCACCCCCCTTCTTGCCGAACTCCCCCCAAAAGCCCTATGGACGCTGCTCTCCTGCCTGGAGCCATTAAGGATGACCCCTGGAGAACGGTTTATCTGCCAGGGCAGGGAGGGCGACTGCCTCTTTCTTATTCAGGATGGCCACTGCCTGATCCAGATACAAAAAGACGGTATCAGCCACCGGATTGACCGCTGTGGTCCAGGCGAGGTGGTCGGGGAAATGGCCCTGTTGACCGGAGCAACCCGCACCGCCGATGTGGTTGCCGAGGGCTCGGTCACCGTCTGGAGCCTGGCCATTGACCACTTCGAATATCTGGCGGAGAGATTTCCCGATCTGAGGATATTTCTCACCGAACTCCTGAGCCAACGGTTGGCAAAATCGACCCTCATCTCCGATCGAACCGTGGGAAAATACCGGATCAAGGGCAAGATATCCCATGGAGGCTGGGGTTTTGTCTACCGAGGGGTCAATGAATTGCTTGGCCTGCCGGTGGCCATCAAGATGCTCAAGCATCAGATGGCCATGGATCCTGATTTCCAGCGGACCTTCAGGCGGGAGGCAAAGATCATTGCCCGACTGCGCCACCCGTCAATCGTCCGGGTATTTGACATCCTTGAAATGTACCAGACCGTCTTTATTGTCATGGAATGCCTTGAAGGGGAATCCCTGGAAAACATGCTCTCCCGTTGCGGCTCCCTGCCCCATGCCCTGACCGGCCGCATTCTCTACCAGGTCGCGTCCGGCCTGGCCTTTGCCCACAGCATGGGAATCATCCATCACGACATCAAGCCGGGCAACATCTTTCTTACCGAGGAGGAACGGGCCAAGATACTCGATTTCGGCCTGGCAATAGTTTCTGGCGAGGAAAAGCACCCCTTTATGGGAACAATAGAGTACATGGCCCCGGAACAGCTGAACAGTTCCGCCATTGACCAACGGGTTGATATCTATACCCTGGGCCTTACCGCGTATGAAATGGTCACCGGCTGCAAACCCTGGCCCTCGGGGAACATATCCGCGGTGATCGGAAGACGTCTCAGCGAGGATATCCCGGACCCGGCCCTCCAGGCGGCGGACATTCCGGAACCGCTCCGGGATTTTATCTGCAAGGCGTGCCGGCTGGATCCTGAAAAACGCTACCGGACCATGGAAGAGGTTCTTGCCGCTCTCCGCCCCCTGACCGATGTGGTGTCGGACGGCACGGACCTCAAAAAACAGAGGGTCATGTCAAGCATGGTGCTTTTCCATGACCCGAAGCAGGAAAAGTATGTGGCCAGATTGGTGGAGGAATTTGAGGAACAGGCCGGGAGGCTGGGGGCGAGAACGAAAATACGGAAATTTTCCGGGGTGTAAACGATTTTAATTGGTGTCCGTCTGGAACGTCTTTAGCTGCAGACGAAAACCACTTGGTTTCTTTTCCGAAAACCCGGGGCAGAACTGAAACCTGTTTTCCAGGCCTTATTTTCCCCTGCCGGAAAAATTAAAACTCTGCCCCTTGACCACGAAACCGGCAAACCCATCGGCCACCGGATCCTGTTCCGGATCAAACTGGTAGTGGTAGAGCCACATTCTGGCCTTGATCTCCGCCGGAAGCGTGACCAGATCGTCATAATGGGCATGAACCGTGGAGCGGATCTCCGCGGTCTCGCAATCGTGAAAAAGAACCACTGCCCGCCGGGCCATGGAAGCTATCAGGTCGGGCTGAAACTTGGCATCGGTGGAGATGAACACCTTTGTCCCATCAGGATCATGGCTGCCAATCAACAGACCGTAGCTGGGGTGGCGGCATCCCTCCCTGGCGGTTACATGCTCCATTTCAATCAGATCGAAACGGATATCCTCCCAGACGAAAAAGCCGTCCGCCTTGAGGGGATGGCAATCAAAATAATCGGAAATATCCATGCACTTCTCCTCAATGGCATGGAGACCGCTTTTGAGGGAATGATGCCAGAGGTTGGCCAGGTGGCGCTCCTCGCAGAACAGTCTGGGCCGCTCCATGTCCGGGGCGAAATAGGTGACAAACCCCATCCACTCCAACCCGCCGATATGATCGGCATGGAGATGGGAGATATAAATAGAGCCAATCCTGCCCTCGGGGTCACCTGGGTGGATACCCCGTTCGCCAAGAGAAAAACGCGCGTCACCGCCGCAATCAACCAGTAGCCTTCGGCCGGAAGGGGCGGTTATAAGGATATTGGAGTGATAATACTCCTGGGTGGTAAACTGGGAGCCAACCCCGAGAAAACGGATCTGCATGCATCCCTCCCCGACGCTGCACGAGGACTTTCCGGAGTACCCTGAAAAGACGCACAACGCCCGCAAAATTTATTCCCCGGTGTGCCACATCCCGGCTCCGCACCGTTCCAGGCAAAACCACCTTACGCAACGCACCGCTTTACCAGAGAAATTCTGCACCGGTCCCTGCAGAGCCAGGACAGGCAAACGGAAACAAATTGACCAGATTTCCTTGATCCTCGCAAGATAAAGTTGGGGAGGCAGTTTCCGGCATGGTAACCTATGGTGAGCATGCTGGCAGGCGAGCAGCGAGCAGGCTGGCAGGCGGGCAGGCAAAGAAAATTTCAGTTTTCAGTAAAAAACTCTGTCCCTCTGTGCCTTTGCACCTCTGTGCCTCTGTGCCTCTGTCACTCAACCCCTTAAAATACACCATGAAAAGTATCTCAGGCGACTATACATCCCTTATCACTGCGCTCGACACGGAATGCGCCAGACTGGAAAGCCTTCACAGGAAACGGTTGAACTGCCGCCCGGGGTGCATTACCTGCTGCAGGGGCCTGTCGGTGCTGCCCCTTGAGGCGGAAATTCTCGGCCAGGGCCTTGGCAAACTTACCGTTCAAGAGCTGCGGCTTGTGGAAAAAAACCTGCGCATGGGGAACGACACCTGTCCTCTGCTCGCCGACCGCCTCTGCCTTCTCTACCCCCTGCGGCCGATAATCTGCCGGACCCACGGCCTGCCCATTGCATATATTGATGATGAGGCGGAATCGATCGAGGTCTCGGCCTGCACCCTGAACTTTCCAGAGGGAGAAGAGCTGGCCCAGGAGGACCTCCTCTTTCTCGACCCTTTCAACGGGGAGCTGTTTCGGCTCAACCTCGGCCATGCCAGAATCTCCGGGCAGGACCCTCTGCGCCGAATCTCCATCCGGGAAATCATCAATGATTTTCTGAAAAAAACAAAAGGACAAACGAGAAGTAACACCAGATAACTTTATGTTTTAATATAAGTTTTATATTTAACACAAAGAATACAAGAGCTACAAGAAGCACTTTTTTTTTAGCTCTTACCCCACTGTCGGACCACTTGAAAACACGGACAAAGGGGGTGCCATCTAGGCTTTTGATTCAAACTCCCACCCCTTGCCCCAACGGGCCGGGGACCATCGACCCGCCCCCCCCCGTGACCCTGCCAACCGCCCCTACTCCACGTACTCGTCTTCATCAAGAATCGGTCCGGTGCCGGCATCAATGAGCACGGTATGACACTCAACGGCAAACCATTTTTTGAAGAGTTTCATATCCCTGTTTTGCGGCCAGAGGGATTCGTCGGTGCACCAATCCCCAAGCTCGCTTTCAAACAGGTTGCCACAGTTGACAGTGATCCACTCATCGAGATTTTCCGCCTCAAGGTCATCGATCAGGTACACGGTTCTGTCTTCATTGACCTCACTCAACCCAACCTCCGGGGCCTTATTCGATGGATCCGACTCGTTGATCCACTGGACATACGGTTTCTTTGCCCTGAGAATCAAGGCGGCGCGATTTATCATGAATAAAAGACCTCTCCTGGTAAATTTTCCGGGTACATCCCGGCACTCTCCCCCTCTCACTTCCCGAGGGTCTTGATTGTACCATCCTTGCCCTCTGCGGCGTTATTATAGAACCTCTGCGTCGGGTAGGCAAAATCAATGTCATCACAGCGGGCAAATGCGACAAGGATATCTTCCCATACCCCCTGACTGCTTCCCCTCCTTTTCCGGGGCTCGATCAGGTAACGCATCGTGAGCATGACCCCGGAGTCCTTGACCGAGGTATAAACGGTCGGGGTCAATTTGGAGTAAAAAATCATATATCGCTTGCTTGCCTCTTTTACCCGCTGCTCGGCAACCGTACTCAGATCAGCGCCATGTTTCTCGGCCAGGTCAAGGAGGATCTGCTTGGCCTTCTTCCAGTCGCTTTCAAAGGTGACCAGCACCGCGATCTCGTTCCAGATATACTCAAACCCCTTGGAGTAATTGGCAATCACCTCATGGATGATCATACTGTTGGGCAGGTGAATAACCCTGCCGGTACTCTGGTCGGCATCGACCCAGTTGCCGATCTCCATCAGGGTGAACTTGAAGATCCGGATGTCAATGACATCACCCTGGTACTGGCCGATCTGGATCCGGTCGCCGACATTGAAGGGCTGCCGCCAGAGAACGAACACCCAGCCGGCAACCCCCTTGACCAGGTCCTGCAGGGCAATGGCCAACCCGGCGGTCACCAGGCCGAGAAAGGTCGTCAACGAATCAATTCCGGTGAGCCAGAGGCGGCCGACCAGGAAAAACCCCAGGCCGACGGAGATATACACGGATGTTTTATGCCAGCGATACCGGACATGCGCGTCCTCGGTGCGCCTCCAGATAATCCGGACAAGAATGGTGCGGGCCAGGAAAAGAAGGAAAATGATCGCAAGAGAGGAAAATATCCGCTGCTGGATCACCGGTCCCAGGCCGGTGGCCTGCTCTACCCAGTTCATGATTTTTTCCACAGTGCTCCTTGGACTGCAATGCTGCCGGGAAGAACGTTCAGCCGGAGGATTCCGCCAACAGTATGGGCAGGAGGAATCGCACGGGGGCTATTCTACCTTCTTGAGCGGTGAGCCACAACTGCAATTGCCTGGACTCTGGCTGACGGTATTGCAGGTGCAGCCAGGACCACAGGCGCAAGCGTATTTGCCGGCGGTCTTGAACTCCTGCTCCCGGTCGCCGATCGCCACACGCACAGTGCCATCGCCGCCTGAAACCACCTTCCCCTCGACAAGCGGACTGCCGCATGAACAGCTGCCCGCCCGGCTTGACAAGGTATTGCAGGCGCAGTCAGGCCCGCAGGCGCAGACATAAACGCTCTCTCCTTCCGCTGCCGTGAAAACAGGTTCATCGGCCAAGGCCAGCGAACCGGCCACCAGAAAAACTGCCAGCACAACGAGAAATACCGCACTTTTTTTCATCATCGCCTCCACTCCGGTTAAGTTTTCATGATCAAAACGAGTTGCCACGAGAAATTGTTACTCCACCATCCCCGGACGTGCAAATAATTTCCAGGACAAAGCCCGAAAAACAGATTTTTTTGCCCGGTGAGTGATGACCTTCCCCACTTTTCCGCGAGGACTTTCATGACTCCCCATGTTACCGACAGTACGTCAAAACTGAGTTTCCTGTTGACAGAACAGGGGTTACTTTACTAAAGAATAGTCAGGGGCGGCCCGGCAATTCTCCATTCACCTGAATCTATTCCGGAGTGGGCCGAAAACGTTTTTTCCAGAATCATCTTGAAGACAAACAGCTGACAGCGGCAACGGTATTGTGCCGTCTGAATGGCGTGTTTTTTTCAAAGTGCAGCAACCGGTGAAATATCATGCTCCGGTCACATCCCGTATATTTTTCTTTTGTTATTACGGGAAGTACCTCGGGAAAGATTTTTCAAGGGCCGAGTGCTGTTTCATCACGAATGCAATCCGTCCGCGCACCGCACGTTCTTCATAAGTACGAGTCCGGCCGGACGCAACGGCAACCCAACAGGGCAGATCGACTCGAGAAAACAACAGGCAAAGGAGGAAGATCATGAAACTTCGTTCAGTGAGTTCGCTCTTTACCGGTCTCATCTTTCTGGGTATAGCTCTTTCCGCGCAGGCAGCGACCTGGGGGGTGGAGGTCGGCGTATCAACCTTATCGCCATGCCCCAGTTTCTGCGGGGGGCCTGGCGGGGCCTTTGGTTTCAGCGAAGATGGCGGTGAGTTTTCAACTTCCGCTTTTGCAACGCTTGCCAACAACGATGGCGATGGCCAGGCAACCGCCTCCCTTTCAGGACCATCCATGCTGCCGGTACTGGGTGCGGAAGGGTTTTCCGGTGCAAACTCCCGCACAGACGCCAGCGCCGTGGGCATGCTCGGCTATACCTACACCGGACAAAACCGAACCAGCATCTCCCTGGACATCAGGCTGGATGGAAAAAGTGGCGGACCTCCGACAGATCCCGGCTGGGTCAATTCCAACGTGGCTGTGGTTCGTGGAAATGTTACTTATTTTTCCACCCACTATGCCACATTCATATACGAAATAGTCCCGGGGACCCCTGGGCTCTCGCTCATGGGCGAAAGCTCCATGACCTTGTCCACGGACGGATCATTGGACCAACAGAGCGATTCAATTGCCCTCGTCCTGGAACCGGGCGACGTGTTCTTTGTCTGGGCCGGGGTTAATGCCGGGGGCATCCGCGGCGGCTACGGAGACGCCTTCAGCACCCTTTCGATGTCATTTTCAGACCCTGCCGGGATCAACACTGCGGTACCTGTCCCTGCCGCGATCTGGCTCTTCGGGTCCGGTCTTGTCGGCCTGCTGGGGATAAACAGAAGACGCAAAAATGCCGGGTAGAAACAAGAACACGACCACTGGGGGATGAGCACGCCCGGTGCGCAGGGGCACGCATTCCGCAAGCGCCGGCGTCGCCCCCCCCAGGGGTCGCACGGACCACTGATGCTTTTTTTGCCGACAAGCGAAAACCATTGCTTATCCGCTGAATAAAGGGTAAGATTGTCCATTCGTGCAGTACCAGTTTGCTCTAATCCAGTGAATCAAAATGCGAGCCGCACACTCCTTAATAATTCCAAGGGTGCGGTTTTTTTATTTTATACCGTTCCTTACACAGTGTACCGGCGACTTCCCGCACCTTTACCAGTGATGTAAAAACCCGCTTGTTTTCCCGCACAGCACCATCAAAACAGCACCAACCCCATTAAAGGCCCCTGTCATGAATGTATTTGCTTCCCTCGGCATATGCGAGGAAATCGTCCGCAGTGTTACTGAACTCGGCTTTACCGAACCCACCCCGGTCCAGATCCAGGTCATCCCCCAGGTTATCCAGGAGGGCACTGACATGGTGGTTCTTGCTCAGACCGGCACCGGAAAAACCGCGGCATTCGGCATCCCCCTGCTCCAGGCGTCCAATGCCGGCCTGCACAAACCCCAGGCCCTGGTGCTTTGCCCCACCCGGGAACTCTGCCTGCAGGTGGCCCGGGATCTCACCAATTTCGCCCGCTTCCTGCCGGAGATAAAAACCGTGCCGGTTTACGGTGGTGCGCCCATTGACGTGCAGATCAAGGCAATCGCCAGAGGCGCGCAGATCATTATCGCCACCCCGGGACGGCTCAACGATCTCATCCGCCGGCGGGCGGTGGACCTCAGCCAGCTTCACACCGTTGTCCTTGATGAGGCGGACGAGATGCTGCAGATGGGTTTTCAGGAAGAGCTGAATGCCATTCTCAACGCCACTCCCGCCACCAAGACCACCATGCTCTTTTCCGCGACCATGCCCCGGGATGTGGCCCAGATTGCCGCCCGCTACATGCGCACCCCCAAAGAGATTACCGTGGGCCGGAGAAATGGCGGCGCCGCCACGGTGCGCCATCTCTACTTCATGGTCCAGGCCAGGGACCGGTACAAGGCGCTGTGCCGTATTGCCGACAACACCCCGAGCCTCTATGCGATCATCTTCTGCCGGACACGGCAGGAAACCCAGGACGTGGCATCATGGCTGCACCGGGACGGCTTTCGCGCCGATGCCCTGCACGGCGACCTTTCCCAGGCCCAGCGGGACCAGGTAATGAAAAAATTCCGTAACCGCGATCTCGAGATCCTGGTCGCGACCGATGTGGCGGCCAGGGGACTTGACGTCACCGACCTGACCCATGTAATCAACTACAACCTGCCGGACAGCGTTGCCAACTATACCCATCGCAGCGGCCGTACAGGAAGGGCCGGCAAGGAGGGGGTATCCATTGCCCTCATCCACATGCGGGAGACCCATCACATCAGGGCAATTGAAAAACAGCTGCAGATCCGTTTTGAAAAGGCCATGGTCCCCACCGGCAACGAGGTCTGCCGCAAACGACTGCTGCACACCATTGATACCGTGCTTGACAGCGGACCGGACCATGGGGCACTGACACCATTTCTCCCGGAAATCGCGGAAAGGCTCGCCGACCTTGACCGGGAGGAATTGATCGCCCGCTTCGTCTCCCTGGCTGGCGGGGCTATTCTCGCAAAGTACCGGAACGCCCCTGACCTCAATGTTTCTGTTGACCACAAGACGCAACCGGCAAAAACAGGAGCACGGCCAGAGAGAAACAGCGGCCCGCGCAGGTTTACCCGGTTTTTCCTTAATGTCGGCACCAAGGACGGTATTCATGCCAAACGCCTTATCGGCCAGCTCAACGAGGCCACCGGCCTCCCCCACATCCAGTTCGGCAAGATCGAACTCACCGCCCATACCTGCATGCTCGAGGCGGACAGTCAGTCCAGCCACCGGATAGAACATGCCTTCCGCCTTATTATGGTTAATGGCAGAAAGGTGCTGGCTGAAACCCAGGGAGAGCGAGTGGACACCGGCTTCAGGGGAAAAAACCCCGGCCGGCCGGGCAGGGGCCAGGTTCGAAAACCAGCATCTCCGGCGCGAAAATCAGCATCTCCCGGCTACAAGGGGCGGAAACCGGCCCCAACCGACCGGAACCGGCGACAAAAGCCCTGACCACTACCGGCTGGCGTATTTCAGTCCGCAACCCTGGCCAGGGTTTCACAACACGGCAGGCAACAGGCCTTCAGCCACCCGGGTTCCAGGGGCTGAACACTGCGCGGACAAGAAAAAGGCAGATACCCACCACAGACCTGATACATTCATCGGCGCACCCGGCTCAACTTGAGCTGAGTGCACCTTTTTTTTGCTCTTTATTGCCCTTGCCCCCGAAAAAACCTGGCAATCTCTCATCCCCGCAGAATCCTTTTCCACTCAGGGCCCGCAGACCGGACTGCCAGGTTTCACCTAGCATTATTACCATAAAAAACTAGTATTGACGGATTGTTACAATCAGAATTACTATATCGTTAGCCTCTTTCACAATGAACTTCGTTGCGGGCTCGAGAAAAAAACTTTCTGCGCACGAATGAAAGGTGAAATCGCCCGGAAGCTTAAAAGCACTACGCTGAGGACGATTCTGACGTGCAGACACGGCGCAGGGGATTTTAGCCGATCGGAGCAGATGTTCATTGTGAAAGAGGCTCTATTATGATTCTGTGCGTAAACAGGAGTTTCATGGAGGCCTCTGCATGAAAACAAATACACTGATATCCCTCGAGTCTCTGCCCTATACCGCCAGATGCCTCAAAAACGCGGTCCTTAACGCCGATGAATCCCGGCACTCGGACGAGGTCGCCCACTACTCACTGATCCTTGGAAAAAGAATCGGCCTCAACAAGGATGATCTGCTTATCCTCCAGTCAGTCGCCCTGATCCACGATATCGGCAAGGGCGGAATCATGGAAATAATATCCGAAGGACGGATACTGACAGAGGATGAGGCCGGTATCGTCAAGCGGCATCCGGGCAACACAATGCACATGCTCTGCCGGACCAACGACCCATTGCTGGCAAAGATCGGTACGGTTGCCGTGACCCACCATGAAAAATGGGACGGGACCGGATACCCCTACGGGATGATGGGCATGGAAATCCCCCTGCTTGGCCGGATACTTGCCGTGTCGGACAACTGGAGCGCGATCAAATCTGATCGGCCCTATCGCCCTGCCTTTTCCGACACGGAGGCCCTTGAGATGATGGCCGGGGAGTCGGGAAAAAAATTTGACCCCCAGGTCCTGGAACACTTTCTTGACGCCCATCGGGCCGGTGAATTTTCCGTACAGATCGATTCGGACCAGGGGGAATAACCGGGGCTTCATATCACCTGCCCAGGTCGTCACCGACCGGGATCTTTCCCTGCAGCCATCGGGAGCACTGATATTTTTTCCGTACTGCCGGAGGCTCCGCCACGCCCCAGAACATCATCCCTACCTGTTCTTCCAGCCCATCCATCACGACACCGCAATCCAAGAGCCATCCTTTCTCCTGAAAGCCCTTGACAGCCAGGAAAAAATTTTCCATATACAGTGCCATGTTTGAATGTCCCGGATTTTTCCGGGAATGCCGCATGGTGTCCTGTACGGACATAACAGGGAAACCGGTGCGATTCCGGTACGGACCCGCCGCTGTGAACGGGGACGAAACCCGCAGAAGACCCGCATTGCCGAGTAGCTGCACG
>JBFHXP010000060.1:0-15512 GCA_041598875.1 Desulfobulbales bacterium | reverse complement strand
GCCGCAGTCAACTACCACTTCCGCTCCAAGGAGGAGCTTTACCGCGAAGTTATCCGCTACACCTACAGTCAGGCAGAAACACTCTTTCCCCTTGAGAACAGTGGGCAGCAAAACGACGAAGAGATGCTCGGCCACTTTATTCTCACACTCCTGCAGAGGATCCTGAGCAAGGAGATGACCGGCAACTTCTACCACCTGGTCACCAAGGAGATGGCTGAGCCCACCGCTGAAAGCGGCTCGCTGATCCATGAAATAATCTCCGGGAAAAGAAAAAAACTGCAGCCGCTGATTGCCCGTATCTACAAAAAACCCGCCAATGCTGAACTTCTCTCCCGGCTAACCCACAGCATTGTCAGCCAGTGCCTTTTTCTTGGCATGCACGAAAAAGGCCGCCAGCATCACATGAAAAAATCCCCGATCCTGCCGGATCAGATAACATCATTTGCCAGCCACATCACCGCCTTCTCCCTTGCCGGCATCAAGCATTACGAGGAGGGATAACCGGTGCGCCACCTTGTCTTTCTTATCCTCATCTCCTCAGCCCTCATATCCTGCGCCCCATTTGCACCAGACCAGACGGTCATGGCCCCTGCCGGGCTTCCTGCCGAGTTTTCACTCTACTCGTCAGGCCAGGGCGATTACCCACAACGGTGGTGGGAGGACTTTGCCAGTCCCGAACTGAACACCCTGATCAATACCGCGATAAGTGATAATTTCTCCATCCGGGAGGCATGGGCCCGCCTTGAGCAGGCAGAGCTTGCGGCCGGCAAGGCAAAAAGTGCCGCATCGCCGACACTGAACGCAAACGCCGGCGGGGCCTACACGGAAAAAAAGGGGGAAAACACCGCAAAGACCAACTCCAGGGAGTGGACCCTCGGACTTTCGGCAGGCTATGAAATTGATCTCTGGGGCCGGATCCGGGCGGAGAAGGAAAGCGCCGCACATATGGCAATGGCCTCGGCCGAGGACCTTAAGGCCTCGATCATGACCATAACCGGCCAGATCGCGGAAACCTGGCTCCTCTCTGTCTCCAACCAGAAGCAGCAGGAACTTTTCAGCCGGCAGATCGATCTCCAGAAGCAGCTCCTGGAGCTTATCAAGTCCCGATTTTCCCTGGCCCGTTCCACCGCGCTCGACATATACCAGCAGCAGCAGTCCATCGAGTCCCTGCAGACCACCCTCATCTCCCTCAAGGGCCGGGAAGGGGTTCTCAAGCGGCAGCTCGCCTTTCTTACCGGTGCCGCCGCCCTGGATGAGCGCATCCTGACCGCCCACTCCTTTCCCGCCATCTCCGCCCTGCCCTCGCCGGGATTGCCCGCTGACCTGCTCGCCAACCGGCCCGATGTCATAGCCGCGGGCCTGCGCCTCAAATCCGCCCGGTGGGATAGTGCCGCGGCCCGGGCCGACAGACTTCCCGCGTTAAAACTAACCGCCTCGCACACATACTCCGGAGAATCATCCAGCGTTCTTTTTGACAACTGGCTGCGCAATCTGGCGGTCAACCTGACCGCGCCGCTCCTTGACGGCCGGAAAAGGACCCTGGAGGTTGACAGGAGAGTCGCGGTGGAGGATGAACGGGTCGCCACCTACGGCAAGACGGTCTTTCAGGCGATCAAGGAAGTGGAAGACGCAATGGCGGCCGAAGAGGAGCACCGCAAACGACTCTCCTCGCTGAACACCCAGCTCGCCCTCTCTGAGCGGACTATCCGCGAGGCCAAGAGACGGTACCTGCAGGGAAACAGTGATTTTCTCAATGTCCTCCGCGAACAGTTGAACATTCTCGCAGTCCAGCGTGACATTATAACCGCCACCGAGGAGATGCTCAGCGCCAGGGTGCGCCTTTACAGAAATCTTGGCGGGTCGTGGATCAACCACCCTGTGCCTGCCGGCTCCTGAACACAATACCCCCACGCAGCCAATACAAATAACCACACAGGTATCGGATAATGCCGGAAGACAAAACCTACGAAAAGTTCCCCAAGGACATGCCCCTGCCGAAAAAATCCTGGCGTCTCAGGCTGGTGGCGCTGGTTCTTATTGTCACCCTGCTCGTTTTCGGCGGGGGGATGGCCATGTACCTCTTTAAAACCCAGCCAACAGCGGAAAGGAAGAAACCGGAGCGGATGCAGACCCTGGTAAAGACCATGACCGCAGCCCGGGAAACGACACACGTTACGATCGTGGCCCAGGGTACTATTGTCCCGGCAACGGAGATCAATCTCCAATCACGGGTTTCTGGAGAAATAATCTATCTTCATCCCGGGTTCACCCCTGGAGGCATTATCAAGGGCAACGAGATACTCGCCCGGATTGATGATACGGATTACCGCCTTGTCCTGCGGCGGCGGGAAAACGCCCTGGCCCAGGCCCGTGCCGATCTCCGGATCGAAGAGGGCAACCAGCAGATCGCCCTGCAGGAGTGGGATATAGTCAGAGAACAGTTTGCCGACATGGACACCTCGAGCAAGGATCTGGTTCTACGCGCACCGCAACTGGAAAAGGCCAGGGCCAACATCACAGCGGCAACAACAGACGTTGAAGCGGCAACGATTGACCTGGAGCGGACGGTGATCCGGGCGCCATTTAACGCCATTGTCCGCAAAAAAAACATAGACCTCGGCTCGCAATCCTCGCCGCAATCAGTCATCGCGGTCCTTGCCGGCATTGATACCTTCTGGGCGGAGGTCTCCATTCCTACGGACAAACTCGCCTGGATCGATCTCCCGGACGAGCGGGGAACCGGCTCCCCGGTTGCCTTATTTGCCAACAAAACCACCTACAGGGGTAAAATTGCCAAACTCATGCCTGATATCGATCCAGACGGCCTCATGGCCCGGCTCCGCATCGCGGTCGCCGATCCCATGGGGCTTGCCAGCGGCAAACCGCCCCTGCTCCTGGGGGGTATTGTCCGGGTTGAGATCACCGGGAAATCCCTGGCCAATGTCTTTCGGGTGCCTCGCTCTGCAGTGGTCAACGGGGAGCAGATACTTATTGCCGGCCCGGACGACACCCTGCAGATCAGGAAGATCACCATTGCCTGGAAGGATGCGGAACACGTCTATATAGATGACGGCCTTGAAACCGGGGAGAGAATAATCACCTCCACCGTGCCGGCGCCCATTGCCGGCATGCCCCTGGACACAGGTGAAATGATGAACAGTCCGGGGACGGAGAAAGTTGAAAATGGCAACTGACAGACCAACCCCCAAGGGTCCCATTGCCTGGATGGCCGGCCATTCGGTGGCCGCCAACCTGATCATGCTCTTTCTTCTGGTGGGCGGATTTTTCTGGGGCACCAGAATCAAGCAGGAGGTCTTCCCCGAGTTCACCCTGGACACGGTGATCATCTCTGTGGCCTATCCCGGTGCAAGCCCCGAGGAGGTAGAGCAGGGTATTGTCCTGCCCATTGAGGAGGCCATCCAGTCGGTGGACGGCATCGACACCATCACCTCCGTTGCCAATGAAGGCGTCGGCCGGGTCACGGTCGAGGCCCTTAAGGACACCGACCTCCAGCAGCTGGCCACGGATATAAAAAATGAAGTGGACCGGATATCCGCCTTTCCGACCGAGGCAGAGGAGCCCCTGGTTACCCTCCCCTCCCGTAAACGACGGGTCATCACCCTCATCCTCTACGGTGACCAGAGCCGCGACGTTCTTCGCGAGATGACCGAAACCGTACGGGACCAGCTTCTCCAGGATCCGGGAATCACCCAGGTGGAGCTTCGGGGCGATCGTCCCCTGGAGATAAGTGTTGATGTGTCCCCGGAAACCCTGCAACTCTACGGCCTCACCCTGGCGGATATTGCCGCAAAGATCCAGAACGCCTCCCTTGACCTGCCCGGAGGCAGCATCAAGACAAGGGGTGGAGAGATCCTGGTCCGGATGAAGGAGAGACGCGATTTTCGCGATGAGTTTGCCCGTGTCCCGGTAGTAACAGGAACCAACGGCACCGTGGTGACCCTAGGTGAAATCGCCAGCATTAAAGACAGCTTCGAGGAAACGGACCAGTTCTTGCTCTATAACGGTAAACCCGCCTTGGGCATCGATGTTTTCCGGGTCGGTGACCAGACCCCGATCACTGTTTCCGATACGGTCCTCTCCCATGTCGATCGCCTGGCGGAGACACTGCCTGCGGGGATTTCCATCGACACGGTGGACGACCGCTCCGAGATCTTCAAGCAGCGGATGGAGCTTTTGGTCAAAAACGGCTATTTCGGCCTGATCCTGGTATTCCTGCTTCTGGCCATCTTCCTTGAGGCGCGGCTTGCCTTCTGGGTGACCATGGGCATCCCGATCTCATTCCTCGGCTCCCTGCTGATAATCCCCCTGTTCGGGGTGAGCATCAACATGGTCTCGCTCTTTGCCTTTATCGTATCTCTGGGTATCGTGGTTGATGACACCATTGTTATTGGCGAGAATGTCTACAGCTACAAGCAAAAGGGGTATTCCTCCCTTGAAGCGGCAATCAGAGGGGCGCAGGAGATCGGCGCCCCGGTGGTCTTCAGCGTACTCACCAATATCGTAACTTTTATGCCCCTCTATTTCGTGCCCGGAACCCTGGGCAAGATCTTCAGCAGCATCCCGGTGGTGGTGGTCTCGGTCTTCTTTATTTCGCTCATGGAGGCGCTCTTCATCCTGCCCGCCCACCTGAGCCACCAGAAGGAGTTCCGCAGCGGCATCATGTACTTCATTGCCAGGCAGCAGCAGAAGGTCTCCCATGGATTCACCTCCCTGGTAAAGAACGTCTACGGCCCTTTTATTCAATTTTCCCTGCGTTTCCGCTATGTCAGCCTTACCGTTGGCATCATCGTCCTGGCCATTTCCGTTGCCTATGTCAAAAGCGGCCGCATGGGGCTCATCCTCTTTCCCAAGGTGGAATCAGATTACGCCTATGCAACAGCCACCCTGCCGGTTGGCGTGCCGGTGGAGGAAACCATGCGGGTCCATGACCGGCTGACAGCCTCGGCCGCCGCCATAATAGAAGAAATAGGCCGCGAAAAACAGGTCGAGGGAATTCTCTCCTCTGTGGACCGCAATACCACCTGGGTCCAGGTCTACATGACTCCGCCGGAAAAAAGAGTGGAGCCCACTGCCGAATTCACCGAACGCTGGCGAAAGGCCACCGGCAATATAGCTGGTATTGAAGTCATGAAATTCCTCTCGGATTCCGGGGGGCCCGGCTCCGGGGCAGCCCTTACCGTTGAGTTACAGCACCGCGACACGGAAATCCTCAGACTGGCCAGCGCCGAGTTGGCGGATGCGTTACGTTTCTTCCCCATTGTCTCTGATATTGATGACGGCTTTACCCCGGGCAAGGATCAGTTCGACTTCACCCTGACCCCGGCCGGCTACCAGATGGGATTTGATCCCCGGGCCGTGGCCCGCCAGGTCCGCAACGCCTATTACGGCAGCGAAGTACTGCGCCAGCTCCGGGGCAGAAACGAGATCAAGGTCATGATCAGGTATCCTGAGGCTGAAAGAAAAAGCGAATATTCCCTTGAGGAGATGCTCATCACCACCCCCAGGGGGGTCAAGGTACCGCTCAGGGAAGTGGTGGAGATCAAGCGCGGCAAGGCCTTTACCAGCATCGACCGCCGCAGCGGCCGCCGGGTTGTCACCGTCTCTGCCGATGTCACGCCCCAGGACCAGACGGATCAGGTCCTGGATGCCATCAAGAAAGACACCCTGCCCATGCTCAAGGAAAAATACCTTGGCTTGAACTACAGCTTTGAAGGCAAACAGTCGGACCGCACGGAAAGCATGGCCGGCCTGGGCCGGGGTATGGCAATAGCAATGCTCATTGTCTACGTGCTTCTGGCAATCCCCTTTCGGAGCTATTTCCAGCCGCTGATCATCATGATCAGCATCCCATTCGGCATTGTCGGCGCGATCATCGGCCACCTCATCATGGGCTACTCCCTGAGCATTCTGAGCATGTTCGGCATTGTCGCCCTTTCCGGGGTGGTGGTCAACGATTCACTGATCCTCATCGACACTGCCAACCGGCTGGTCCGCCACCAGGGGTACACCCGTTTCGCGGCGATCATCAATGCCGGCATCCAGCGCTTCCGGCCCATCATGCTCACCACCCTGACCACCTTCTTCGGGCTGATGCCGATAATCTTCGAGCAGTCACGCCAGGCAAAATTCCTGATCCCGATGGCCATCTCTCTGGGATTCGGGATTCTCTTCTCCACGGTGATCATCCTGGTCCTGGTCCCTGCCCTGTATATTATTCTCGATGAGATACAGGTCGGCGCGGGCAAAATCATTCATGGGCCGGGACAGAAGTCTTGAGAGAGGTGTGTGCGATGCGATTGGGCAGGCTGGCAGGGAACAGGCTAAGGCAATTTTTAATTTTGAATTTTTAATTTTGAATAAACTGATTTAAAATTTTCTTTTCACGCCTTTGTCACTCTGCCCCTCTGTCACTTTTCCTATCCTTCATCATTCATCATTCCCTGTTCGACATTCGATATTCTTTCCTCTCTGCCCCTCTGCCCCTCTGTCACTCTGTCACTCTGTCACTTTTCCTATCCTTCATCATTCATCATTCCCTGTTTGACATTCGATATTCTTTCCTCTCTGCCCCTCTGTCACTCTGTCACTCTGTCACTTTGTCACTTTGTGCCTTCTGCCTCCGTGCCTTCTGCCTCCGTGCCTAAAAAAAAACTAATCAATCTCAAAATCAGCGATTACCGGCAGATGATCACTGGCGATTCGCACCACCCGCGACCAGCATCGCCGGCGATTGAGGAGCGTGAGCGGGCCGCGATAAAAAATCTTGTCCAGCCCGCCGGTGGGGGAAAAAGAGGGGTAGGTATTATAGGAATTGTGGTAGCCGCGGCTGTGGTTCGAGGCACACTCAAAATCGAGAATATCGGTAAAGATTGGGGCCAGCAGGGTTCCCCAATCGTTGAAATCACCGGCAATCAGGCATGGGCAGGACTTATCCAGAGAGGTGAATTCCGCCGAATGAATCAGGGTTCCCACCTGGCGGACCCGTTCCTGGGGGGAAAGCCCCAGGTGCAGGTTGAAGGCTTCAATAATGACAGGGTTCAGCGCATCACCGAAATTCACCGTGGTATGGAGGCAGCCCCGCTTCTTTTTATCGCCAACGGTCAGGTCGATATTCCGATAATGGGTGATCGGATGCCGACTCAGGGTTGCGTTGCCGTAATGGCCCTCGCGGAGCACCACGTTCAACCCGGTGGCATAGTAGGGATACCCGGCGCCAGATGCCATTTCCCGGGCCAGGTCAAGCATTCCGGACCTGGGGACCCCGACATCAACCTCCTGAAGAAGCACCAGGTCCGCATCATGATGGTTGAGGATGCCCAGTATCCGCTCCGGTCGAAAACGACGGTCAATGCCGATGGCCCGGTGAATATTGTAGGTGAGAACCCGAAATTTCATTATAGTGATCCCCTGAAAGGATAGCGAGCGCTCCGACGCTTCCGTTTTCCGATTGTTTTTCTGTTCACATGCCTACTCCCCATGATTCATGGAATCACATATCTAAAGAGAAAATGCAACAGTACTCCATGAGAACATCGTGGTACGGACCGTTTCCGGATAAAAACTGAGGATCGAACCGACCCTCTACGCGCACCCTCAGGAAGGAGACCGGCACTCAGTCTTTTTTGCGGGAGGCTCGGGAACAGGAGTCGAGGGAGGCGGACTGCAGCAACTCGATCCGCACAACATTCCGGCGGCATTCCCGCGCAAAAAGAGCTTCCGGACAAAGGCCCGAAGGGGCACGATAGAGAGCAGGAGCAGAACCATCGCCCCGCCGGTCTGCATCCAGACCGGGACGATTTCCGCGGCCTGACCGACCACAACCTGGGCGGAGATCCCGAGACCGGCGTAGATCTGATCAACAACAAGGCCGCTTAGCACCGCAAAAACCGAAAGCATCACCAGATAGAGAGCGGTTGCCCGCCTGCCGAGAATACCAAAAAGCACGGACAACGAGGTGACATTGGTGGCAGGCCCAACCAGAAGAAATACCAGGGCCGCGCCCGGACTCACCCCCTTTAATATCAGGGCCGCGGCCACTGGAGTCGATGCGGTGGCACAGATATACATGGGAATCCCGACAGCGAGCATGATCAGCATCGAGCCGATCCCCCCTCCCAGATAACGGGACATCAATTCGGTTGGAAGAAGGACGCCGATAACACCGGCAAGAAGCAGGCCGAGAAAAAACCAGACCGCAAGATCGCCCCAGAGATCCCGAACGGCAAAGTTCAGGCCGGCCCGGATCTTTTCCATAAATGAGTGATGACGGATATGTTCCTCAGGCGCGCAGTCAACACCGTCGCAGCAGTTGTCTATCGGGCAGCTTTTATCCACCACCCTCTTCCAGTCTTCCTCCTTCTGGGAATGAAAAAGATTTTCCGCAATGCCTGCGGCCACGGCGGAAACAAATGCGGCAACCGGCCTGGCCACGGTCATGATCGGATCAAGCAGGGCATAGGTAATCACCATCGAATCAACGCCCGACTCCGGGGTGGAAATCAAAAATGCGGTGGTGGCCCCGTTATTGGCCCCCTGTTTTTTCAGGGAGGCGGCAGCGGGGAGCACGCCGCATGAGCACAGGGGAATGGGAATGCCGAAGAGCGCGGCCTTGATAACCGACATGAATCTGCCCCTGCCAAGGTGGCTGGCAACAAAAGAGGGGTTTAAAAAGACCTTGAGCAACCCGCCGATCAGAAGCCCGAAAAGGATGTAGATCGAGGCATCAAGGAGAAGATGCCACGCCTCCTGGAGCACTGAAACCAAAAAATTCATACGTATCACCAGTTCACTTGAAGTAAAGATCCGACCCCGGAGGGGCCGCTTTGCTGCCTCGCCCAAGATCGCGGCTTTCAGGCTCAAGAGGGAGAAGGCTGACAGGCTCGCAGGCAAAGACAATTTTTAATTTTAAATTTTTAATTTTGAATAAACTGATTAAAAATTCTCTTTTCACGTCGTTGTCACTCTGTCACTTCTTCCATCCTTCATCATTCCCTGTTCGATATTCGCTATTCTTTCCTCTCAGTGCCTAGTGGTGTTGTTCCTCTGTGCCTTTGCTACTCTGCCCCTGATTTTGGGGTTACGTCTACCATCTCACGTCTTACATCTCACTTTATCTGCCACTCTGTCCCCCAAAAAAACTACTTTTCCGCGGCATGGTCCAGGGCCGTGCGAATCAAGCCGCAGACATGGTCATCCACCAGGCGATAATAGAGGATCGTCCCCTGTCGCCGGTTTTTCACCAAACGCATGGTACGCAACAGGCGCAGTTGATGGGAGACGGCAGACTCACTGACACCGAGAAGGGCGGCCAGATCACAGACGCACATCTCCTGCCCCTCCAACGCCCAAAGGATCTTCAGCCTCGATTGATCGGCCAGGGTCTTGAATATCTGGGAGATTTTATCGAGTATTTCCGGCCCCAGAGCCCTTTCCCCCGCTTCATCAACCAGTTCCTGATGAATTACCCGACAGTCGCACCGGTCACTAGTACCTTTCACCACCCCTCCGCATATATATGAGTATATGTTCATATACTACAAACGCCCTCCTGATTTGTCAACATTTCTTCCGTTGAATTTCTTCCGTTGAACTGGCTGATAATGAAGGATGGATACCTGCAGAGAGATCCGTGCCTTCATCATGTCAAGGGTTGAGCCTTTACGGCTCCATCACCCATGGTGGCGGGCTTATGAAAACCGACCAGGGCGCGGCCACAAAACTCGTTGTGCGGCTCGGCTGAGGTCCTGAAAAAAAAATCCGCCTCCACTGGCCCGGGGCCAGAAAAGCGGATGATGGTTACAGCAGGAAAAGAGGCGAGGATGAAAAAAGCTAGCGGCAACTTGCAATGGGAAGAGATTCCAGCCGGGAGGCGTATTCCGAGGTGCTGAAAAGTCTATTCTCCTGGATCGACTTAAAAACATTGAGGGCGTAGATATAGCCGATCAGCTGGACTGCGTCGTCGTGGGTATACTTTTGAAGCAGCAACCGCTCCAGGGCCCGATTAACAGCCGGCGGCTCGTTTTTTTCGAGCTGGCCATGAATAATCGCCTCGATATTCTTCTGAAGCCGGGGAGCGCCGAGCCGGGTGTATGTGATTCCATTTCTTTTGGGCTGAGCCGACTCTTCCAGCGCGTCGCAACAATCCTTGCCAATGCAGACACTGACCCATTTGCCGATCCGGATCCAGCCGGTCCGTTTTTCCGCCTGATATCGGCGATCCTTGCTTTTTCTGCGTTCCCTAAAACAGCACTCAAGGTGGTATGCCTCGCGCCGATCATCCCCGCTCCGCCGATCGAGTCCGGATCTGAAAAAAGAAGACCCGGAACAGTGATTATCGTTTTCCTTCTGACTGCCAGCCTCTTTGGGAACAAGTAAATTTTCCTGCATGATCAATAATCCCACCGTAAAAAAAACATGTCAAGCCAATGGCCTAGCAAAAAAAAGATACCACATAGTGGTATATATGTTAGAGGCAATATATAGGAACACCGACAGCGGCGCAACATTAAAAACATCTGAAAAAAGAGAAAATCAAGGGAATGCCCGCAATCTTGTTTTCCGGAAAAAATGCACCGCCGCAATGAACCTGCTGTTTACTTGCGTGAAAGACCTTCCCTTGAGTAGAATGTCAACCGGCAACCCGAAAACTTCAGGGCCAGACGCTTCTTTCATGACAACACAAAATGCCCATGAGCACTCCATGAATACATTTACTGCCAGCGATCCCCCCCGGGGGGCCAGCAAAACCGGGGTTCTGTACATTGTCGCCACCCCCATCGGCAACCTCGAGGACATCACCCTGCGGGCGCTGAGAATCCTGGGAGAAGTTGATCTCATTGCCGCGGAAGACACCCGCCACACCAGAAAACTCCTCTCTCACTATTCGATCAGCACGCCTCTTACCAGCTACTTTAAGGATAAGGAGCAGGCAAAGAGCGAAAAAATCATTACCGCTCTGCTCGAGGGGCGCAACGTGGCCCTGGTCTCGGACGCCGGCACCCCCGGGATCTCCGATCCTGGCGCGATTCTTGTCAACCAGGCCAGGTCCAATGCTATCAGGGTTATCCCCATACCTGGGCCATCGGCCCTTTCGGCAACGTTAAGCGTTGCCGGGTGCACAGGAAAGGGATTTCTCTTTCTGGGTTTTTTGCCGGCAAAGGGTTCGGAAAGAAGATCGCTGCTCACCTCCTGTTCCCATGAACCCCGCGACCTGGTCTTTTACGAGTCGCCGCGCAGACTGCGTGCCACCATCAAGGACTGCCTGCCCATTTTCGGCAACCGGAGGATCTTCTGGGCCCGGGAACTGACCAAAATCTACGAAGAACTGCAGGCAACGGATCTTGAATCGTTGCTGCAGGAACTTGACGGCCGCGAGATCAAGGGAGAATCGGTCTGCGTCCTCTCCGGCGCGGCAAAAGAGGAAAAGACATCTCCCGCTGATCTTACCGAGGCCCTGCGCTGGCATCGAAACCGCGACCTGCGGCTCAAGGAGGCGGTACAGCTGGTAAGCAATACCCTGGGCGTTTCCCGTTCCCTGGTCTATAAAGAGGCTCTCAGGGTGTGGGAAGAAGGGTGAGATTCCTGATCTGATTAAACTGAATTTCTCAGTAGTGTCCGTCCGGAAAGTCTTTTTTTTCCGGATGGCTACACGTGGTTGTTTTCAACGCAGAAACAGACGATTTTGAAAAAGATATACCCTGTAAGTCGGGATAGAAGTTATTTTGTTTCTTAATAGTCGAAATTTTATAAACTTTGTGCCTCTGTGCCTTTGTTCAAAATAAAAGGAAAGAATACACATGCGAACCAACCGTGAAAAACTTGTCTGCCAGTCAGTGCTTGGAGAAATCACCTCGCCCCTGGGTGGAATCAACCCCTACCGGATCAACCCGGAAGGCCGCTCCGACCTCTATCCAGGAGTGGGCGGAATCACCTATAACCTGCGGATCGGCGATCCTGCCTGCGGTCTTTTTGCCGATCATGTCGAGCCCGGGGTGAGCATCAGCAATTTCACCCAGTTCCAGGGGCAGCCCGGTCCCAACCGCGCCCTCAACCTCTTTTCCTGCGTCGGCAATTCCGCACGGATCATCTCCGGTGAGGCCAAGGGCAAAAAGGGACGGGTAACCGGCAAACATGGCGGCATCGAGCATGTGCTGGTCGATTTCCCCCCTGATGTCCTGGAAGAACTTGCCATTGGCGACAAGATCCAGATCAAGGCCTTTGGCTGCGGTCTTTCCCTTGAAGATTTCCCTGATATCAGGATCATGAATCTTGACCCTGATCTTCTTGAAGCCCTTCCCCTCAAGAGCCGGAAAAACCGGCTCACGGTTCCGGTGACCCATCTGGTGCCGGCCCGGATAATGGGATCGGGAATAGGCTCGCCACACAGCTTCAGCGGTGATTATGATATCCAGCTTTTTGACGATCCCACGGTCAAGGAATATAGCCTGAAAAACCTGCGGCTGGGTGATTTTGTTGCGATTATCGATGCCGATGCCAGTTATGGACGGATTTACAAGACCGGCGGGGTGGTGATCGGCATTGTGGTTCATTCCGACTGCGTGCTTGCCGGGCACGGGCCAGGGGTTATGGTGGTGATGTCCTCCGGCAATGGCGCTATCACCCCGGTCATTGACAGCAGCGCCAACCTGAAGAGCTATTTCCTGTGATAAAAAAAGTCGGCCCTGAATCCCAAACAGACCAACCCTGCACGGAGGAATAAACGGATTGTCACAAAACCTCATGACAGTCTTTGATATTGTTGCCGCAGTCCTGGAAGAAGAGTCCTTTCCAGCGGCCGCCGCCGTTGCTGCCACGGAACTGGCGACCCATGCGCACTGCGACCGGGTGACCATCGGCTTTATCAAAAAACAGCGTATCGAGATCGTCGCCCTCTCCCACAGCGCAACATTTCAGCAGCGGATGGATCTCCATTCCACAATCGCCTCGGCAATGGAGGAAAGCCTTGACCAACAGTGCGCGCTGCTCTTTCCTCCTCTGGAAGAGAAGAATGCCATCCTCCGTAACCACGAGGAGTTGCACCGGCGGTATGGATCCCCGTTTATCCTGACCATCCCCTTTGTCGGCAGTGACGCAACCGGCTACGGGGCACTCTGCCTGGAGCGTCACGATCCGATTACCAGCGAAACAACGATCCTCTGCGAGGCACTCGTTGCCCTGCTCGGCCCAATCCTTCTTGAAAAAAAACATAACTCCCTTCCCCTGTATGCAAAAGCGGCGGAAAGCGTGAAAACCGAGCTGAAAAAACATCTCGGCCCGCAACGAACCGGCGGCAAAATCCTTGCGCTCAGCCTCGTTGTTCTTGCCCTCTTCCTGGGCTTTGCCCGGGGAGATTTCCGGATAACCGCCGCCGCCACCCTGGAAGGGACGATACAGCGGGCGGTTATCGCCCCCTTTACCGGCTATCTTGCCCAGGCCCACCTCCGGGCCGGCGATCTTGTCGCCGAATCACAGCCTCTGGCCACCCTGGACACCCGCGACCTGACCCTTGAACGGATCAGCTGGTCCAGCCAGCAAAAACAGCGGACCCTGGAATATCACAAGGCCATGGCGGAAAACGATATCGCCGCGGCAAAAATCATCCAGGAACAGATCAGCCAGGCAACTTCCCAGCTTTCACTTCTTGAGGAACAGATCGCCCGCGCCGAAATCAGATCCCCCCTCAACGGGTTGATTATCAGCGGCGACCTCAGCCACTCCATCGGCGCTCCGGTTGAGCGGGGACAGGTCCTCTTTGAGATCGCACCCCTTGATTCGTTTCGCATTCTATTAAAGGTGGATGAAAGGGACATAAACCATCTTGAGATCGGCAGGGAAGGAACCCTCTCCCTCGATGCCCTGCCCGGCATGCGGTTCTCCTTTGTGGTGGAAAAAATCACCCCGGTCTCGATCTCCGAGCAGGGGCAGAATTTTTTTCAGGTGGAGGCGCAGCTCACCGGAAACCCGCAGCGGCTCCGTCCGGGAATGGAGGGATACGGCAAGATCGATATCGACCGCCGGCGCCTGGCCTGGATCTGGACCCACAAACTCGTTGACCGCGCCCGCTACTGGCTCTGGTCGAAAACGCCGTAGATGCCATGTCCGAGGATATCTTCAGCACCTACTGGTACAAGGTAGCCGACCTCCGGCCGCGGATCCGGGGACACAGCCGAATCAGCCGCCATCACTATCGCGGCCAGCGCTGGTATGTTCTCCTGGACCAGAGCACCGGCAACTCCTACCGCTTCTCCCCTGCCGCCTACCAGATCATCGGCCTCATGGACGGCAGACGGACGGTGGAGGAGTTGTGGCACTGTGCCGGCAGACTCTATGGAGACGAGGCACCTGGCCAGGGGGAGGTCATCGGGCTCTTGAGCAAGCTGTACTCAGCGGACATGCTGGTCTGCGCCGTGCCCGCCGACACCCGGGCCTTGCTCGAAAGACAGGAGAAAAGCAGCCGCGCCAAGGCAAGGGCCACCCTGCGCAGCCCGTTTTTCCTGCGGCTGCCCCTGGTTGACCCTGATCGTTTTTTTACCCGAACCATCGCTCCTGTCCGGCCCCTCTTTTCCCGGATCGGTCTCGCCATCTGGTGCGCGACCATCCTTATTGCCGGGTGCCTGGCCTGGCTTCACTGGCAGGAGATGACGACAAATATTGTTGATCGCGTTTTCACCCGCAACAATCTCTTTCTGCTCTTTCTCATCTACCCGGCTGTCAAGGGCATCCATGAACTGGCCCACGGATACGCGGTCAAGAAATGGGGCGGCGAAATCCATGAAATGGGCGTCATGCTCCTGGTCTTCATGCCGATCCCCTATATTGACGCATCCTCCTCTTCCTCCTTCCGCAGCCGCTCGCAACGGATGACTGTCGGTGCTGCCGGGATCGGCGCCGAACTCTTCCTTGCCGCCCTGGCCCTTTTTGCCTGGATATCTCTCGAACCCGGTATTGTCAGAACCATTGCCTTTAACATCATGCTCATCGGCGGGGTATCGACCCTGCTCTTCAATGGAAATCCCCTGTTGCGCTATGACGGCTACTATATCCTCTCAGACCTGCTTGACATCCCCAACCTCGCCCAGCGCGGAGCCGCCTATGTGGAATATCTCGCGACCCGCCATCTCTTTGGACTGACCCACGGCGAGCCGCCCTATTTAGCTCCTGGAGAGCGTTTCTGGCTCCTGACCTACACCATCGCCTCCTCCGGGTACCGGCTCCTTGTCTATGGCGCCATCATCCTCTTTGTGGCAAGCAAGTTCTTTTTCATCGGGGTTCTCCTTGGTATCTGGGGTTTTTTTGGGATGATACTCATTCCGGTTATCCGGAAAACCCGTGCCATCCTTTCCCTGGCCCATGCCGAGGACAAACGGGGCCGCGTTCTCGCACTGACACTGCTTCCAGCCATCGGCCTTCTCCTTTTTCTCTTTCTGATCCCCATGCCCCATGCCTCAACCAGCGAAGGGGTTATCTGGGTGCCGGAGGAGTCCCTTGTCCGG
>JBFHXP010000059.1:0-15929 GCA_041598875.1 Desulfobulbales bacterium | reverse complement strand
GTTTGCTCTCCACATCCGTTGCCGAAAGGTCGCGGAATATTTCCAGCACCCCGCGCAGGGTCCCGTTATCGTTCCAGAGCGGCGAGGCCTTTATCTCATAAATATGTTCCCCGCCGTTTTCATCGATGTACGGCTGGTTCAGCGTGACCGTGCGGCCGGTCTTTTTTATCGCCTCCAGGGTGCACTGGTGTTCCCGGTCGGAGCAGGCAAGACTGAAATGACCGGCGGTCTGATGGCAGAGCAGGGTGTCGTTGTCCTTTACCTCTTCGGGAAGCAGATCCCGGGCCGCCTGGTTCATCATCAGGACTTTCCTGTTGAGATCCACGACCTGGGCCGGTTCGATCACCCCGTCGATGATGGTCTGGAGAAAGGCGCGTTCCCGGTTGATCGCCTTTTCCGCCCGCTTGCGGTCACGAATTTCGGTTTTGAGGATGGAATGGGCCCTTTCCAGTTCCTCTCCTTTCTTTTCCAGTTCCGCGGTTCTCTCCCGGACCTGTTCCTCGAGGTGGAGCCGGTGCTCTTCGGCCTGACGGAGCAGTCTGACCCTTTCCAGCGCCTTGTTAATAGCGTGCTGGAGAACGGCGAACTCTTCAAGAGGTTTGGTAAGGTAATCCCATGCCCCGAGCTTCAGGGCCTTGATCGCATCCTTCAGCGTTCCCTGGCCGGAGAGGATAATGATGGGTGTTTTAGGGGACTCTTCGGTAATTCTGGCCAGGACCTCAATGCCGTCCATGCCCGGCATTCTCAGGTCAAGCAGGACCAGGTCCGGCTGATGGGTGCGGAAGAGTTCGAGCCCCTGGTCGCCGGTTTCCGCCCCGTACACGGTGTACCCGACATCTTCCAGATACGCGGCAAGCGTCCGGCGGATCTCCGGGGTGTCATCTATGGTCAGTATTGATATGCCGGCCGGGTCCGGCTGGGGGAATACTTTTGTCATGATCAGGGGGCTTCGTTCTCACATTGGGCATTGAGGTATTAGGTTGATAAAGCTCTGAGAAACAGGTACTTTATCTCTATACCATATGCAATCAAAAAGAGCTAGTTTCCATCGTTAACTTTTCATGTCCAACCCCTTGGAGCCGGACCAGATGGCAAAGCAGGAAGATGTGTTGCGCTCTCACCCGGCAAAGACGGTGCTCACCGTGGGCTCTGCCTGTCATCTCTCCGGGGCACCCGACGAATTGATTTCCCGTCTCAAGGAACACCTTACCATTGATAATCCCAAATACACGGATGCAAAAAAATATTCCCGCTGGGTGGGCAAGAATTTTAAGCGCAAACTCTATTTTTATGAGATGGATGACGCCGGCATAGTGTTTCCGCGCGGATTTGCCGCCCATGCCACGGCGCTCTGCCGTCGTTTCCTGGGGCAGAATCCGGAAATCGTCGACAACCGGAGGGTTCTGCCGGAGAGTGATCTGGTTTTCACCGGTGAGCTCCGTTCATACCAGCGTGAGGCGGTCAATGATGTGCTTTCCCGGCATTTCGGGGTATTGATCGCCTCCACCGGTTCCGGAAAAACGGTAATGGCCCTGGCGGTGATTGCCGCCCGCAGGCAACCCGCCCTGATCCTTGTTCACAACAAGGAGCTTATGTACCAGTGGCAGACGAGGATCCGTGAATTTCTCGGGATGGAGGCCGGGCTTCTCGGTGACGGCAGGTTTGATATCCAGCCGGTATCCGTGGGGATAGTCAACACGGTGCGGAGAAAACTCGATACCGTGCCGCAGGCGTTTGGCCATCTGATCGTTGACGAGTGCCACCGGGTTCCGGCAACACTTTTCACTGATACGGTAACCGCCTTTGATTGCCGGTATTCTCTGGGGTTGTCGGCCACCGCATACCGCCGGGAGGATGGCCTCACCCAGCTCATCTATCTCTATATGGGGGACCGGGTCCATGAGGTGAATCCCAGGGAGCTGGAGGAGGTGGGTGCGGTCCTCCGCCCGCACTTTATTCAGCGGCCCACGGGGTTCAGTTATTTTTTCCGCGGAGATTACCAGGCATTGATGTCCGCGCTGACAAAGGATGATGCCCGAAACGAGCAGATTGTCAGTGACATCGTTCGCGAGGTGGCTGCCGGCCAGGGAGTGGTGCTGGTGGTCAGCGACCGGGTGGCCCATTGCCTTACCCTGGCCGGGATGCTCGCTGCCCGTGGAGTCGAGGCCGAGGTGCTTACCGGAAAAATCTCCGGGGAGGAGAGGGGGCGCATTGTCGAAGCGGTGCGGAACGGCACGGCCGGGGTGTTGATTGCAACTCTGCAGCTGGTCGGAGAGGGGTTTGATGCCGCGGGCCTTACATCGCTTTTTCTTACCACCCCGATAAAATTCACCGGACGGCTGCAGCAGGTGATCGGCAGGATTCTCCGGCCGGCCGCCGGAAAACAGCCCAGGGTGATTGATTACGTGGATGATGGGGTCGGGGTGCTGCGGAATTCGGCCCGGATCCGTCGGCAGGTATACACGGTGTGAGGTGTTGAATTTGTGTAATGCCATCAGGAATTGAAACTTTCACGGGAAATCCGTTGCCATTTCCTGGAGATCGAGCTAAGTGATGAGTATGTCTTTTCCATAACCAGCCTGCGCCAGGGCCCTGATAAAGAGAGGATGACAGCTATGACGATGATGGATTTGTTTACCGGAAAGAATAAAACCGCCGAAGGAGTCATGCGGGATCTGGAAAAAGCTCTGCATCGAAAGGCCGGGCCGGTGCTTCGCCAGTATGGGGTGGATTCCGATTCACTGCTGACTCCCCTCAAGTGGCAGCCCATTGTACTGGTTATAGGCAACTATTCCTCCGGCAAGTCCACCTTTATCAACGAGTTGCTGGGCAAGGAGGTGCAGCGGACCGGTCAGGCGCCCACTGACGACTGTTTCACCATTATCACCAGGCAGGAGTCCGGTCAGGACCCGATTGAGGTGCCGGGCAGCACCCTGGTCAATGACGAGAGCCTTCCCTTTGCCTCACTCCGTCGCTTTGGCGAGAGCCTGCTTTCCCATGTGCGGATGAAACGGGTCGATGCCCCGATTCTCGAAAATATTGCCATTATAGACACCCCGGGGATGCTTGATTCGGTCACGGAAAAGGATCGCGGGTATGATTATCTCGGCGTGGTCAGGGAGCTTGCCCGGCTGGCTGATCTGATCATCCTGATGTTCGACCCCCACAAGGCGGGGACCATCAAGGAGACCTATCAGGCTATCCGGTCCACCCTGCCCGATGCCACCGGCGAGGACCGGGTCCTCTATGTCCTCAACCGGATCGACGAATGCGACAATATTACCGATCTTGTCCGGTCATACGGCACCCTCTGCTGGAACCTCTCCCAGATGACCGGGCGCAAGGATATCCCCCGGGTCTATCTCACCTACGCGGCAAGCGATGCCACGGTCGACCATGGGGTTTCGGTCTGGGTCAGCGAGCGGGATCAGCTCAAGGATGCCGTGAACTCGGCCCCCAAGATGCGGCTCAACCATATACTCCACGAGGTGGACCGGGGTATTCGGGAGCTCTCCCTGCAGGCGGAAGCGATGTCTGCTTTTCAGAAAGGATTTGCCGTCCTGCTGGACCGGACCACCAGAAACGGCCTGGTTGCCGCGGTGGTCGCTTTTCTCTTTGGCGATATTGCGGCGAAGTACGCGATCGGCTTTCCGAGCCAGACAATGCTCGGCTCACTGTTTCAGCGGGATTTTTCCATTGCCGTACTCACCTGGCCCCTGGCCATTTCCCTTCTGGTTCTGGCAATGGTTTCCGTCTATATCCGGCGGTGGCGCTTCCCCCGCTATCTGCAACGGTCCAAGACCGGCATTGATACACTGATTTCTCTGGAAACCGCCTATAAGCGGGACCTGTGGAAAAGGGTCCGGGTCCGGGTTGAGGAGACCCTTGCAAGGCGGGCCTGGAAAGAGGCGATCACCAGCCATGAGCGAAATGTCCGTCGGCTGGAGTCCTTTCTTGAGGAGGATCTTGCCTCTCTTTACGAGCGGATCAAGAGGAATTGACAGGCGGGTGCCGGCCTGCCTGACCCATCCGGGACACTAGTTGCTTATGTTGTCAAGAAAGGGGCTGAGCGCATCGGCGAAGCGGTCCGCCATGATCGCATACCCCTGATCGTTGGGGTGAATCCGGTCGCTCATCAGTTCCGGGCGATTGAAGATATCGTCGAGGATGTCCGGCACCAGTACTGCCCCGGTTTCCTCGGTTACCTCCCGGTACCCGCTTCCATATCCCCGGTCCAGGGGAAAGAATTTCAACCCGCCCACAACAACCAGGGCGCCATGGTCCTGGATGGCGGTGATGATCTCCTTGAGGGTGGCAAAGGCGGTCTCCCGCGATACCCCGTTTTTCAGATCATTTCCCCCCAGGGTGATGATGACGATGCCTGGTTTTCTCTGCAGTACATCCTTTTGCAGCCGTGCCCGGGCGGTCTTGGTGGTGTCACCGGGAATCCCGGCATTGATAACAGGCCTGGCGATGAGTTTTTCGAGCACTTCCGGGTAGCTTTTTCCTGGGGAGGCCCCGGTGCCGAAAGTCAGGCTGTCGCCAAAACAGATGATGGTGGCACTGGCAGGATTCTGGTTACGGATGTCTGTAGCGGAATCGGAGAAGAAGATTCGGTACAGCCCGAAGCAGGTAAGGAGAACAAGGAGAACCGGAAGTGTGCGTTGCATGGATTGCCTTTGAAGGGCACCTCTGTGCCTTCTGCACCTGTGCCCGTTTTTGCTATTTGCTGGTCATGGAACTCAC
Organism: Desulfobulbales bacterium; assembly: GCA_041598875.1. Lineage (GTDB taxonomy): Bacteria > Desulfobacterota > Desulfobulbia > Desulfobulbales > BM004 > JAKITW01. The sequence goes on along the minus strand of JBFHXP010000059.1, from coordinate 11,183 downwards.
CGCGTCCCATCCATCAGGCGGCGGCGTCTTCCGGTGCGCCTGGATGGCTTCAAGGTACCTCCCGGCGGTGACATCGTTATACCGCTTCTGCCAGAGAACAAAGAGCGGTTCGGCCTCATCCCACTTCCGGGCACAGTAGAACTCCTGTGCCTCCTGCCAGCCGGCGAGATCCCGGGCCAGTTGCCCTGGTGCTTCCCCTGTGCCGATAAGTTCGTAAATGGCCACTGCGGTGAGTTTTCCCTTGACCTTGACCCGGTCCAGTATCCGGCCATGGAAAAGGCCCTGTACGCAGTTCCAGGTGGTCTCTGAGACGATGATCGACACCCCGTAGTACTTGGTCAGGCTCTCCAGGCGGGAGCCGAGGTTGACGTTGTCACCCATGACCGTATAGCTTAGTCTCCGGTCGGATCCCATGTTGCCGACCCGCATCGGCCCGGAGTTGAGGCCAATGCCGATCTTGATCGGCGGCAGGCCGCGTTTTTCCCACTGCGGCCGCAGTTCATCGAGTTTTTCCTGCATCAGCAGCGCCGCCCGGCAACCACGCTCCGCGTGATTTTCCTGGGGCAGGGGCGCGCCCCAGAAGGCCATCACCGCATCGCCGATATATTTATCCAGGGTGCCGTCGGTGTCAAAGACAATGTCCGTCATCGGGGAGAGGTACTCCTGGAGAAACGAGGTGAGGGCCTCCGGGGAAAAGTTCTCTGAGATGGTGGTGAAATTGCGGATATCGGAAAAGAGCACGGTAAGGTCTTCTTCTTTGCCGTCAAGGCTCAGGAGCGCCGGATTGTCCGCCACCTGGCTGGTGAGTTGCGGCGAGAGGTAGAGGCCCAGGGCATTTTTGTAGAGCCGTTTCTGGCGCTCGTCATAAAAATAGCGCATGATCGTTGATTGCAGGTAGAGAACGGCGAGAAAGCCCGCGGGAACAACAAGACTGATTACCTGATGGTTGCGGACGTAGAGGCTGCCGGTCAGCACCGCAAGGGCAGCGAATATGGCGAGGGCAACGAGAATTGATCGACTCGGTTTGAGACGGTGCACGGTGAGCAGGACGAGAAAAAATATAAGCACCAGCAGGGCCCTTTCCAGGTTTGTCGCCCAGGGCGGTCTGTAGAAGTAGTCCTGGTTAAGAATGTTGGAAAGGGCGTAGCCAAGAATTTCCGTGCCCCAGAACGTGCCTGCCGGGGTATCCATATAGTCGTGGAGCTGGCTGACGTCAGAGCCGACAATCACGATTTTATCCTTGAAGACAGCGGGGTCTATTTGATCATTGAGCAGGTCCAGGGCCTTGATCTTGGGAATTTTTGAATCAAGGCGACGATCGTAGAAATTGATCAGCATGTCACCGGACGGATCGGTAAGAATCCGGATATCGCCAAAGGAGAATTCCCGGGACCGGCCCTGGTCGAGGGTCAGGGAATATTCCTTTGCCCCGGAAAGGACACGGGCGGTTTCCACCACCGAATGGATAAGGTAATAGCTTTTCGGGACCTCGCCCGTTGTCTGCAGGCGGTGGAAAAGGGGCGCCTGGCCGGCGGTGCCGTAGCGGTCGTTATTGACCCAGGCAAAACCCTGGCCCTTGGCCCTGATCTGCAGGGGCAGAATGGAATCGCGGATGCCGATAATCCGCTGGACCGGGTAGAGGTCAAGCTCACCCTCTCCGGCAACGTTCACCTTGGCCTTGACCGCATGGCGGGCCATGGTGCTCTGGTATTTTTTTTCCTGGGCTGGGGAAGCTATATCGCCGTGGCGGGCAAAAAAATAGATTAGAACGTACTCCAGTGGGGCAAGGGCGTTCTTTACCTGCCCATCGTGGTTCATCTCCCGCAACAGGGGCAGCAGCGCCTCCCCTCCCTTTTCTCCGGCCCGGCGGTTGAGGGCTTCGAGTACCCAGGGGGTCTGGGGCCACTCAAATACCATGTCCAGGAGCACAATCCTGGGAGTGTGCTCGCCGAGTTTTGTGAAAATATCGCTTACCGCGCTCCGTGGCAGGGGCCATGAATCGTGCATCTCGAGCACGCCGTAATCGATATTCAGGAGAACAAGATCCGGGTGGGGCGTGTCATGCATCAACCGCCCCAGGGCCCGTTGAAAGAAACTGTCAGCCTTGAGAATGGGTGCGGTTATCCGCCGCGCCTGGAGGTTCTGAGCTATCTCACTGGCATCGGCCAGGTAGGGCAGGGTCCGGAACACCCATGATTCAATCAGGGTGTGGCCACCGAGGAAAAGGGCAAAGATCAGGCCGCCGACAAACTGGATCGGATATCGTGCTAGAAACTCACGCATGCAACTGGATCAGAAGGACAAGGAAAAACTGGTTCCCCATATATCCTGGATCCGATTGTACGCTGTAACCGTGGAATCGGTGTCGTTGCGCCGGTAGTAGATCTCGAGATTTATGTCCTGAAGCCAGCTCTTGCCGATGATAAAGGTCTTGCCCAGGGTTGCGGAATGACTCCATGTCTCATCGCGACGGAATGTCGGGTCGGGAAGATCATAGGGCCGCCTTTCGTAGTTGACGTCCGCCTTGATGTAGGTGGTCCACCAGGGAAAGGGAAAGTAATAGCCTGCCCCGTAGGTGTTTGAGTTATAGGAGTAGGTTGTCGGGACATCGGTGCTGTTGGTGACGTGGTTGTACTTGAGGGAGAGGTAGGACCCCTGGCGGATGAAATTGGTATACACCATGTTGTTGAACAGGGCTGACCATTTGGTCGCATCCTGCAATGGAATGGCGGGAAACTGGTCCAGGCTCACCGAGCCCATGAAAAAGAAGACATAACGGTTGGGAATGAGCCACAGGAAAGTCGTGGCCCCTCGATCGCTCACCGTGTTGCGCACATGGTCGAATTCCAGGTAATCATGCTCATACGCAACCTTCCAACTCCAGCGTCTGCCCACCATGCCGAGATGGACATCGCCCCGGTAGAGGGCGAACTCGAAGTCTTTTGTTTCGGTGTCGTTGAAGTTGTAGACCCCCAGGCCGCCGACTCCGACAAAGAAGCGGCTGAGAAACGGAAAATCATAGTTGAGCGCCAGGGTGTTGATAAATTTTTCATCCCGGAGTTCCGAGGATGTTGTGGTGTTTGGCGGCTGGGCTGTTGCGACATTGTCATCGGACTCAAAGGATACCGCTGCAAAGCCGCTGACCCCCTTGGGCCGGGGGAGAAAGGCGGATCCTGACGGTTGCGGTTCGGTGCTGTTTACCGCCAGGGCGGCCAGCAGATTGACGGCGGACTGCTGATGGGGATGTCCCTCTGTTGACGCAATGGTCTGATACAAGGATATCGCCTGATCTTGATTGGGGGTAAGCTCGTAGGCGCGGGCAACGATGAACTGGAGATCCTGGTCAGGGGTGTTTTTCAGGTAACTCTCCCCGGAACGGATTGCCGTGGGGTAGTCCTGGGCCTGGAACGCGGACAGGCACAGGAGTTTTTTCGCGTCCATATTCTCGGGCTGAATAGCTAGGGCATCCTGGAAGTTCTGTTGTGCCTGGGAAAATTTCTCATTCTGGAGATTTCCAAGGCCAAGGTTCAGGAGGGCCTGGAATTTTTGTTCCGGGGTTGACTCCTGGGAGGTGAGTGGCACCGGCGGCTGGACGCCTTGAGCAGGGTCGGGTTCAGATACGGATACCGGAGCAGAAACGGGTTCGGATGGTATTGGTTCTTCGGTTATTGTCGTTGCCTTGGCCGGCGCGGCAGGCATCTGCGGCTGCCCATCCGCTGGTTTGCCGAGGGATTCCGGTTTGGCGGCGGCCGCTTCGGCAATTTCCGCGGTTGTCGTCGGGGCGACGATCTTCGCTATCGGTTGCGGCGCATCCGCCAAAGGCGGCGGTGCGGTGGTCGGCTGGAGAGTGATGGTATTGGCCGCCGGTCGCGCAACAGGTCTGGTATTCAGATTGATGAGTCTTTCCCGGGCCAGGGAGAAATTTCTCGCTGCGGACAGGGTATAGAGTGAGGACGCCTTGCCGAGATCGCGGGCAACACCGAACCCTTCCTCGTACATGGTTCCGAGATAGTACTGGCCGCGGGGATCGCCCTGTTTGCTGGCCTTTTCAAACCAGGAGAACGCCTGGCCCAGATCCTGTTCCATGCCGAGACCGGTTTGGTGGAAGATCCCCAGGTTCACCTGGGCGGTGGCGCTTCCCTGGTCTGCCGCTTTTTTGTACCAGGAGTAGGCTGCCTGGTAATTCCGGTTGGTTCCGGCTCCGTTCCAGAAGGCATGTCCGAGCTTGAGCTGGGCCTGGACTGAGCCGCGGTTGGCCTGCTCGACAAGCGCGTCCATGGGGCCGGCTGTTGCCGGTTCAGTGAGCAGCAGTGCCAGCAGGGCAAGATGGGTTACATATGGGATGCGCCGCACGATCTTTCCTCCATAACTGAATAGTTTACTTCGAGAATAAGGATAGAGTAAAAAAGTTCCCCAGACCTTTTCTTGCACGCATTCTGTGGCGGATTCGTTGCATGGCAAGCAGGGAGCGGGTTTTCGTTTCCGTAACAGTCAATACCGGGTTACGGCTTTGTGCCAGGAGCTATTCTGGTCTGTCGGGCAATCTCATCAATTCGCAGGGCGGTTGATCGGTGGATCTGATCCTGGGTTGTCTGCATTATCTGCATTGGCGACAGGCCGGTGTTGATGAATGCGGTGTATTGCCGGTTGATATTCGGTATGGCCAGTAATTTTGTGACCTGCTGGGAGGGCAGCGGGGTAAGGAGCGGTGCCGGCGCGGTTCGGGGGGCGGTCGGCGCCGGGGTCAGGGTCCCTGGGGTCGCTGTTGTCAACCGGTCCGGGATGATCGTTCTTTCTGTCTGGGTTGGAACTGTCGTGCCCGGCATCAGAATCGAGGTTCTGGGAAGGGTGTTGAGGGAATTAATGGTGATGGTATTGGTGACCCGTTCTGTCACAAATCTGTCCACCGTGGTCTGCACATTTTTGAGTGCCGATTCCTGGACAACCTCCTGGCTTCTGAGGGCATCGAACCTTTGCAGCGTTGTCAGGTTCGGCAGTTGAGGAAGTGAGTTGATGGTGCTTCTTTTGGGTATGGTTGGGTTTATGGTGGGGGGTGTATGCAGGACCAGGGCTTCTGCCGGCAGAACCTGCACCCAGGTAAGGCATGAGAGAAAGAGGACGATGCTCAATGCCCAGGCTTGTGTCCGGATGATCAGTGTGGAGGCCATGTTTTTTCTCCTTCTTAATGGTATTACGATACTCTCCAGAGGATGTGTACCCCTGTCTTAAGTATTGCGCGCCCGCGCAACTGGCGTATCCTGACTCTGCGGCGGGGATGCTTCCGCCTGAACGGAACCATGTTTATCTGTCTGAATTTACACTTAATTGTAGCGGTGGTCCCCCGTGTTGTCAAGGGATTTCATGGGGGGGCAACAAAAATGCCAGTGATCTCCAGGGGCAAAGGCTGCTGGCATGTTTTCAAAATCAATGACAGTTTTGTTGTTGCCCGAGAGGCCCTCTGGGAGTTGATGTCTGTTCCCGCGAGCTGTGTTGCTGCGGTGGAAAGGTTTCAGCCGGCCGGAGTGGTATGGCGACTCAACGCCCCATCTCCATCCCCTTGCCCTGGAGATTCTGCAGTCCCTGCTGCAGTCCCTGCTGCATCCCCTGCTGCATTTCCTGCACCTGCATCCCCTGCACCTGCATTTTCTGCACCTGCATCCCCTGCACCTGCATTTTCTGCAACTGCATTCCCTGCCGGGCTCCCATGCTCTGTGTCAGTCCCTGCGTATTCACGCCATGTCGCATGGCACCACCCTGGGCGCCATGCATCATGACCGGTCCCTGCGCTCCCAGCGAGGCGGCTCCGGCGGCAACTTCCTTGGACATGTCTGACACAATTCCGGCGGAGACATCTTTTGCGATGCCACTGGAAATATCCGCTGCCGCCTTTGCGCTTGCGCCCACGGCCGCGCCAAGATCCTGGATCTGCATGTCACCCAGGGATTTTTGCGCGCCCAGCACCTGCTGTGCGCCCATGGCCTGATTCTGGACTTCTCCCATGGCCTGTTGCGCCCCATGATTCTGGTTATCCATGTCCCTTAAATGGTTTGCTAGGTTTTTATCGTCTCCTTCCATCCAGTTGCCGCCGCCGGTGCCGCCGGTGCCTGCGCCGCCGCAATTACCGTCCGGGCAGGTAGGAGTGGCAAACTGAATCCCTCCTCCATCGATTGAGCCGGTGCCGGTCTTGGTGTCTGAGGTGGACACGCTGCCGTCGGATTTAACGGTACCGCCGCTGCTCGAACCGGAGTTGTCCGAGCCGGCGTCAGCAGAGCCGGAGTTTCCCGAGCCCTTGTTGCCCGAGCCGGAGCCGTCTGAGCCGGAGTTGCCCGAGCCGGAGTTGCCTGAATTCCCCTTGTTCTCAGCGTTTGCATTCTCCTGTCCAGAGTTGTTGTCCTGTCCAGAGTTGTTGTCCTGTCCAGAGTTGTTGCCCTGTCCAGAGTTGCTGTCCTGTCCAGAGTTGCTGCCCTGTCCAGAGTTGTTACCCTTGTTGTCCTTTTTCTCTTCATCGGACTGGGTTCCGCTTTCTGCCACGGTTTCCGCCTCACCCGGTCCGTCGCCTTTTTCCTCATCCTCTTTTTTGCCGGTGTCGGAGTTGGCTTCCCCGGACGCGGTTGTCCCCTCATTCCCGTCGGAGACTACCAACTGGGATCCGCCCTGGGCAAGGATGTCGCCCGGGGTAAAGGAGTATTTTCCCTTGAGAACCCGGATACGGAATTTGCCTGGTTTCTTTGTCGAGTACTCTTCAAGGATCGCCTCTGCCCCGGCGGAGAGGGTGAGAACACTCTCATCGGTAAAGAGAATGGTAAGACTCCCGTCCGGGCCGGTACGGATGGTATCGCCTTTAAAGACCGGGTCATCGACCTTAATCGGGCCCCGGGCAACGGTCATGCTGTTTTCAGCGATAAGCGCATTGCCCGCCGGTTCAGCGGCGTGGGTGAAAGTGACTGCCAGAAGCAGGAAGACGACGGTGAGCAGGGCGATCACGCAGGGTTGATAAGTTTTGAAAGATGTATTGTCCATGGCGGCCTCCCTGCTTTTATTACCTGCTACTGTCACTGGTCACGTTCACAAATTATCAATTGTATGCCTGTGCTTCAATCTTTTCCATTTCTTGGTCGCATCGCAAACGAAAATCTAACCTGCGAGTATTCGATACACCCTAAAAGATACTTATAAAAGAACAGAAAGTCAACGTGGTCGGGCGGGTATCCCGTGGTGGCAGTGTGGCGGGTAAACGGTATCGCTCTCCGTGCGGCCCTTGTGCCTGAATATCCGCAGAGAATTTTCAGTTCGACTCGATAAATTTTGAATCAGCCCCTTGATTTTTTTTAAAAATCTGGAATACCTTATCCCAGTTTCAGGAATGAGAGGAATAACCTCCATATTGACCCGACCAGCAAGAAAAGGGTTATCCTCCTCACCTCGCGGGGCTGCACCTCACCCTGCACCTTCTGTTATACCACCCGGGCCAATGATTGCCGGGTCCGCTTCCACTCCGTCGACCGGGTGGTTTCCGAGACCCAGGCCCTGTTCTGGCGATTGAACAGGAGTGATTTTACCGAGGCGGTCCGTGCCGGAACCAATCTTTTCGAGCCGCCGGAATACTCCAATTTGGAGTGAGTTCGCTTCTGAACATGCCGGAGGGCGCGTATCTGGAACGGATGGATGATCTGATCGATTTTCAGATCAGGGCACTGGCTGAGGCATGAAGATGAGTAACTGGCGCGCCCGGCACGATTCGAACGTGCGACCTACGGCTTAGAAGGCCGTTGCTCTATCCGGCTGAGCTACGGGCGCAGTGTGTTGTGTCTCTTGTCCTGCCTGGCAATACCACGCGAAGAAGGATCGGTGACGAGAACCACAGGAACTCGATTTTCTAGCATGTGACCGGCAAATTTGCAACTGAATCTTTTTCGGAGGCGGTCCTGGTGAGGCGGTTTTCCCGCATGATGGCAGCCGACGCACATGTCCCGGCAGCAGGGCATTACCGTGGCATCGGGTGTTTTGCCGGATATGATTTCCACTCTCTTGTGGGTGTCCCTGGCGGGTTGATGTCGCTTTTTTTGCGGTGTTCCGGTATAGTTCTGCTCAGATGGTCCATTCATGTTGGAGGTTTTTTTATTTTCAGCCGGAGCGCCCCTGTGAAGCCCTGTACTCTCTTGATTCCACTCTGCTCAACGGATAACCAGATGCTTCTTCCTGCCGGCATCGAGTTAACCGAAGATGTCATCAGTGCCCTTATTGCCTCCCGGCCTGCCGCCGGTTTTGCCTCATGCCGCCTTTTCGAATACGGTGAGATCAGAAAAGATTTTGTCCATTTTATCAGCCACCCGCCCTATCAGGTCATTTTTGCCGACAGGCGGAAGAATGCAGAGCTTCTCCGGATAATGGGCGCTGTGGACCTCTCTCTTCCGGTGCTCCAGGGGCTTGATTATTTCCGTGTCCATGATTTTCATACCTACCGGCATATGCTGGTGATCTACGGCCTGTCACTGCTCATTGCCATGACCCTGATTCCGGACGAGAAGGAGCGGGTGGCCAAGGCGGAGGCAGGGCCGACCCATGACCTGGGCAAGATTGCCGTCCCCCTGGAGATCCTCCTTAAATCTACCCCCCTGACCCGGCGCGAACGGGAGATCCTTAAACAGCATACCATCGTCGGCAGGACGCTTCTTGGGTATTATTATGGGGATCAGGATGCCGCGGCTGCCCAGGTGGCGGGGGATCACCACGAAAAACTTGATGGCTCCGGCTATCCTCGTGGAGTTACCGTCAAGGACCAGATGGTGGAGATTGTCACTGTCTGCGATGTGTATGATGCCCTTATTTCTCCGCGACCCTATCGGGTCTCTTCCTATGACAACAGGACCGCCCTTGAGGTATTGACCGTGATGGCGGAAAAGGGCGAGGTTGCCCTGAAGGTGGTGCGGGCGCTCATTGCCCTGAACCGGAGCGACAAGCCGCATTTTCAGGATTTTATCCTATCGCCCGAGAAGCGTGGCACGCCGCCCAAGGGTAATGTCTACGGCATGACCGTTGAGGGTGGATGAGTTCTCTGCCCGCGGGTTTTATTTTTCCGGTGTCTCCTCTGCCACCTCCTTCCATACCGGTCCCTTGGCCGTGTCGGTCACCTCGATTCCCTGCCGTGCAAGCTCTTTGCGGACACCGTCCGCCTCTTTCCAGTCCTTGCGCTGGCGCGCCTCTTCCCGGGCCCGGAGCAGCTTGTCTATTTCCGGGGCCAGCGGGCACTCCTTCAGCCGGAGAATATTGAGGATGGAGTTGATTCTCTCAAAGGAATCGAGGATATATTTTTTCTGCTCCTGATCAAGCTGGCCCTGTGCCAGGATCGGGTTGGTTTTTTTCACAAAATCAAAAAGCGCGCCCAGGGCCTTTGACATATTGAGATCATTGTCCAGCGCGGCAAGAAAGTTGTCTTCCAGTTCCGTGAGATAAATGGCGACCTCGGGATGCGGTTGGCCCGGGGGCAGGCAGAGAAGTTTGCAGGTGAACTCATCAAGCCGGGCCAGGTTTTTGCGTGCGTCGTCCAGCCTTTTGTAGGAAAAATAGAGGGGTTTCCGGTAGTGGGTGGCCAGCATCAGGAAGCGGACCTCCCGCCCGGAGTAGCCCTTTTCCAGAATGTCCCGCAGGGTGAGCAGATTCCCTGCCTCGGCGGACATCTTCTTGCCGTCCACCAGGAGCAGTTCACTGTGCAGCCAGTAATTGGCAAGAGGTCTGTCGGTCAGGGCCTCGGCAATGGCAATCTCGTTTTCATGGTGGGGAAACATCAGGTCCCGGCCACTGGTGTGGATGTCGATGGTCTCGCCCAGGTAGTGGGTGGACATGGCCGCGCATTCGATGTGCCAGCCGGGACGGACATTGCCCCATTCGGTCTGGAAGAAGATCCCTTTCTTCAGTTCGCTCAGGGTCGAGCGTTTGAGCAGGGTGAAGTCCACCGGGTGCTCCTTCTCGTAATTGTCGAGATCCACGGTCTTGCCGACCTGGATTTTGGAAAGGTCCACCCCGGAGAGGCGTCCGTACGGCTTGAAACGGGCGATGTCGAAATAGACCGAGCCGTGGGTTTCATAGGCATAGCCCTTGTCGATGAGCTTGCGGGTGATGTCGATCATATCCTCCACATGTTCCGAGGCCCTGGGATATCCGGTGGGGGGAAGGACGCCCAGGGTCTTGATATCCTGTTTGAACTCGTCGATATAGGTGTTGGTGAACTCCTGGATCGGCAGCCCGGATTTTTCCGCGCCGCGGATGGTGTTGTCGTCGATGTCGGTGAAGTTCATGAAGAAGTTCACCTCCTGCTCCTTGCTGATCAGGGTGCGGTGAATGAGATCTGCGACAATAAAGCGACGGCAGTGGGCCAGGGTTGCATGCTCGTGCGCCGTGGGGCCGCAGGCGTAGAAGGTGACCTTGCCCGGAGTGATCGGCTTGAACTCCTCCTTCTTCTTGTTCATGGTGTTGTGGAAGCGAAGCCCCGAGGGTTTGGCCGGCTTTTCCTCGTCCATGGAAAAGAGCTGGGTGGAAAGGTATTTCTCGCCGCCGTCGGGGATGATAACCACCATGAGTCCCGAATCCAGCCGCCGGGCCTGGGCAATGGCCGCGCACATGGCGGCCCCGGAGCTCATGCCGACAAAAATCCCCTCTTTTCTCGCCATCATCCGCGACATCTTGAAGGCCTCGTTGTCAGGGATGTTCATGATCTGATAGGGCAGGGTCTTGTCAAAAATACCTGGTTTGTAGGACTCCTTCATATTCTTGAGTCCCTGCAGTTTATGGCCGAGAAACGGTTCCACCGCAGTTACCCGGACCTCGGGATGATGCTCATTAAAGTACCGGCTCAGCCCCATGGCCGTGCCGGTGGTGCCCAGGGTGGAGATGATGTCGGTGACTCTGCCCTCTGTCTGCTCCCAGATCTCCGGCCCGGTGACGGTATAGTGGGCGCGCCAGTTGGCTTCGTTGTTGAACTGGTCGGTGAGAAAATAGCGGTCTGGATGCTCGCGGGCCATATGATAGGCCTGCTCAATGGCACCGTCGGTACTTCGTTTGGCCGGGGTGAGCAGGATCTCGGCGCCGAATGCGGTCATGATTTTGCGGCGTTCGATGCTCGCTGATTCCGGCATCACCAGCATGCAGCGGTACCCCTTGACCGCGCAGACCATGGCCATGCCGAT
>JBFHXP010000058.1:0-15951 GCA_041598875.1 Desulfobulbales bacterium | reverse complement strand
TTGAAGGATTCGGTGCGGACATAATAGGTGGCCACGTACAGTTCGTGATTGGCAAGAAAGGTCTTTGCCGCCATCAGCCTGGCCTTGGCCTCTTCGGTATAGGGGGAGTCCGGAGCGGTGCGGAGCAGCCGGGCAAAGGCCTGGGTGGCATTGGTCGCCCCGGAGGTGTCGCGGTCGATGGTTGTAATCTGCTGGTAGTGGCACATGCCTATCTGGAACAGAATATAGGGGATAGCCTCATTGGTCGGATGGCGTTCGATAAATTCCTGGTAAAGAACCAGGGCCTCCTCGTAATTTTTTTCGTAATACTGACAGTCGGCAGCCTTCAGCTCCGCCAGCAGGCTATAGGCGCTGAAAGGGAAACGGCTTTTGATATCTTCGAATATCTTCAGGGCAGCTGCGTAGCGGCCGTGATTGTATTTGTCCAGCCCGTCCATGGCCAGGCTTTCCGCTGTGCCGATTCCGTATTCCGATGAAGAGGAATCTTTTTTAAAGATGTCGAACAGGGATTTCGGCATGGTGCACCCGGTCTGCAGGGCCAGGAGCAGCGCAACGAGAGTTGCGGTTATGATTCGGTTTTTTTTCTGAAAAAATGCCGGTTTCGTTATGGTGTGCTGCATTTCTGCTCCCGTGTTAATTCGGAAAGTATGTACTCTGGTTTGTTCGTTTTGCCTCAAGCTATCGACCTTCAGTCGATAGTCGTTGACTTCAATTGATGAAGGTATGTCTCCGCGGCCAGGGTGGCAGTCGCCCCTTCCCCGGCGGCATTGATTACCTGGCGGACATTTTTGCTGCGGATGTCCCCCACCGCCATAACCCCAGGGAGGTTGGTCCGCATCTCCTGGTCGGTCTTTACAAAGTCGGATGAGTCGGTTTCCAGCTGGTCCAGGGGCAGGGACTCGTTATTGGGTATGGTGCCGATAAGTATAAAAATTCCCTGCACGTTGATTTCGCTTTCCGTGCCATCGGTGGCACGCAGCACAAGCCGCTCCACCCCGGACTCCCCACCTTTAATGGCAATGACCTCGGTATTCCAGATAAAGCTGACCCGGCTGTTCGCCATGGCCTTTTCCTGCAGGATCCTGGTGGCCCGGAGCGTATCGCGGCGATGGACCACCGTGACCTTGCTCGCGAATTTTGTCAGGTGTTCCGCCTCCTGGACCGCGGTGTCGCCACCCCCGACCACCACGACTTCCTGGTCACGGTAAAAGGGGCCGTCGCAGGTCGCGCAGTAGGAAACGCCTTTGCCGGTCAGTTCCTTTTCTCCGGGGATTCCAAGGGTGTTGGGCCGGGCGCCGTTGGCAATAATTACCGACTGGCAGGTAAACTGGCTGTTATCTTCGAAAAAAATCGTCTTGACTGGCGGGGCCAGGTCCATGGAGGTGACAGTTGCGATTTTTGTCTCAAGTCCGAACCGCTTTGCCTGGGCAGCCATCTTGTCGATGAGGTCAAACCCCGAGATCCCTTCCGGGAATCCGGGGTAATTGTCTATCCATTCAGTAGTCAGCACCTGCCCGCCTACCGCCCCTTTTTCCACAAGGAGAGCCTTGAGGCGGGAGCGCGCGGCATAGAGCCCGGCGGTGAGGCCGGCCGGTCCGCCACCGACGATTATCAGCTGAAAATCAGTGTCCATAGGCCCGTACGGCAACCCCTGCGGCAGGGGTCTACAGAGCCTTGTTGATAAGGGCGGTGAGTTGCGCCTTGCCCACGGCGCCGGTGATCTGATCCACTATTTTTCCGTCCTTGAAAAGGATCAGGGTCGGGATGGCCCTGATGCCGTATTTGCCGGGGGTTGACGGGCTGTCATCCACGTTCATCTTCGTAATCTGAATTTTCCCGTCAAACTCTTCGGCCAGTTCACTGATGACCGGGCCGATCGCCTTGCACGGGCCGCACCATGGGGCCCAGAAGTCGACCAGGGAGGGGATTGTGGATTTCAGTACCTTGTTGTCAAAGTCAGAGTCGCTGATCTGGATAACTTTGTCGCTGCCCATTGGAGTCTCCTATTGTAAACTTCGCTGTTAACGAGTTGGGGTTGCTGTGCCATAATAAACCCATATACTACTGTCTGGCCCGGTTGAAAACAAGAAAAAACTGGTGCCTCCCCGGGCGGGAGTTCCTCCATTCTGGCGCATTTCTTGGGTTTTTACGGCGGCGGCCCTCCCCCTTTTGCTTTTGACAGAATCGCGTGGCCCGTGCTATATTCCTCGCCCATCCGGAAAGATGGGATAGGGGATTTTGAGCAGTCCAGTACCGAGCCGGGCAGGAGGGGATTCCGCAGAAAGAATTCAGTCTCGCGCCCGGCGAGGTTTCAGGCCAGGTTTCATGGCGGCGGGGATGCCCCGTGCGATGGATGGCAAAAAATGATCGGCGAGTGCTGTCAAGGAGAAGAGTATGCAGATCGAAAAATCGAAGAAATTGTTTGCTGAGGCGCAGCGATATATACCCGGCGGAGTAAACAGCCCTGTGCGGGCCTGCAAGTCCGTGGGCTGTGACCCGCTCTTTATCCGGAAGGCCGCGGGCGCCCGGGTGCATGATGTCGACGGCAACGAGTTTGTCGATTTTGTCTGCTCCTGGGGGCCGATGATCCTCGGGCATAATCACCCGGCGGTGGTCGAGGCTATCAGGGAAACCCTGGCCAACGGCACCAGTTTTGGCGCGCCCTGTCCCGGGGAGATAGAGCTGGCCCGGATGGTTGTCGAGGCCCTGCCTTCGGTGGACAAGGTCCGCTTCGTCAGTTCAGGCACCGAGGCGACCATGAGCGCCATCCGTCTTGCCCGCGGGTTCACCGGGCGGAAAAAGGTCATAAAATTCGACGGCTGTTATCACGGCCATGCCGACTCCTTCCTGGTCAAGGCCGGTTCCGGGGTCATTACCCTGGGTATTCCCGGAAGTCCAGGGGTGCCGGAGGATATTGTCCGGAATACGGTCTCCATACCATATAATGATTCCGTGATTCTCGAGCAGACCCTGCGCGCCGATGGTTCGGATATCGCCTGCGTCATTGTCGAGCCGGTTGCCGGTAATATGGGGGTGGTGGCGCCCGGGCAGGGATTTTTACAGAAACTCCGTGAGCTGACCGCCGAGCTGGGCATTGTCCTCATCTTTGATGAGGTGATAACCGGATTTCGCCTGGCCTATGGGGGGGCGCAGAGCTTTTTTGGCATCAATCCCGACCTGACCTGTCTCGGCAAGATCATCGGCGGCGGCCTGCCGGTCGGCGCCTATGGCGGCAAGGCAGAGATAATGTCCCTGATTGCCCCGGATGGTCCTGTCTATCAGGCCGGCACCCTGTCGGGAAATCCGCTGGCCATGGCTGCCGGCGTTGCGACCCTCAAGGTTTTGCGGGAGCCCGGTTTTTATGACCGGTTGAACGAAAAGGCCGCCCGTTTTGCCGGTGGCCTGGAAGAGATTGCCCGGCGCACCTCCCAGGAAGTGACCCTTAACCGGGTGGGTTCAATGATGACCGGGTTCTTCACCTCTGGCCCGGTTTTTGATTATGCCAGCGCCATGAAGGCCGATGCCGGCAAATACGGGGTCCACTACCGGGAGATGCTCAGCCAGGGAATCTATCTGGCGCCATCCCAGTTCGAGGCCGCGTTTGTCTCTGCCGCGCAGAGCGAAGATGATCTTGATCTTGCTCTGAAAATGACTGAATCGTCATTCAAGAAAATGCAAAAATAATAAAAAAGCCGTTGACTTTGAAGGTGCGCCATGATACCAAGTGATTCAGTTTTTCAGGATGCAGGGCGCTTTTGCCGGGCAGGGTCTGGTCATGTCGGGCGTTCGTAAAGAGATGATGCGCCTGCTGGCCGATTTCTCAACTATCGGCCTGACGCTGGCATCTTCCATATTTGTCGGCTTTGGCATTGGCTGGTGGCTGGACAAGAAGGTCTTTGATGACCGAACATCGCCATGGTTCATGCTTGTCTTCCTTCTCTTTGGCATTGCCGCCGGGTTCAGGAATCTCCTGCAGCTGACAAAAAGAAAGGATCTGTGAACATGGACCCGCCGGTGAGCCGGCGAAGCGGATGCTGATGGGTATAAGTGCGGAAGGATTCACATTCCCCCTGGGCAGGGTGGAGAAATTGAACTGGGTGTTGCTGGCGGCGTTGAGTATTTCCGCCCTGCTCCTGGTAGATCGGTTTTTTGCCGGGGGTGTGCTGGTGGGCGGGTTGATCGCCAACGTGAGTTTTATTTTTTTGAAAAGGGATCTGACCGGGATACTGGCCGGGCCTCTGAGTATCGCCAAGGTGCGTTTTTTCATGAAATATTACATCCGCCTTGCTGTGCTGGCCGTTTTATTGTTTTTTCTGGTCCGGCATCAACTGGTGGGTGTTTTTGGATTGCTGGTCGGCCTGTCCACGGTTGTAGTGAGTATCGTATGCACCGCGGCAGGGGTGGCGACAAAATTTTATTCAACTTCGAAGGAGGCTGCGTAAAGGAAAATGGAACATCCGATACTATTTATATCGATAATCCTCGAAACAATCGGGCTGCCCGTTCCCCACGGTCTGGTCGGGCACGGCATTGTCGAGAAACTTACGTCTCCTCACATGACTTATACCTGGCTGGTAATGGCCTTCCTGATACTGGTGCCTAAAATGACCATGGGCAGCATTGAACTGATTCCCGGCAAGGGCCAGAATTTCTGGGAAATGGTCATCGGCGGGCTGGAGGGTTTCATGGCTGACAATATGGGCAAGGAAGGCGCACGGATGATGTTCCCGATGCTCGCAACCTTTGCCCTTTACATCGTGGTTGCCAATATGATCGGCCTGATGCCCGGTTTCATGTCGCCCACCTCCAACCTGAACATCACCCTGGGCTGCACCATCATTGTCTTTATAACCACCCATGTCCTTGGCCTCAAGTTTCACGGCGCCGGGTATATCAAGCATTTTCTCGGGCCCATCCCCTGGTTGATTCCCCTGATTTTCCCCATTGAGGTAATCAGCCACCTGGCGCGACTGCTCTCTCTCTCGATTCGACTTTTTGGCAATATCATGGCCAAGGAAACCCTGCTTGGCATCCTGTTCATGCTGGCCGGCGCCTATTTCGCGCCGCTGCCCATACTCTGCCTCGGCGTGCTTGTCTCCGTTGTCCAGGCCCTGGTTTTCCTGCTGCTTTCCATTCTTTATTTTTCTGCTGCCATGGAGCATGCGCATTAATTGTGATACGTAAACCGCAGAGCGGATTTGACACATTTTTCTGGAAGAAGGCCAAACCGATAATTATTTAAGGAGGATGTTTACAATGAAGAAGGCAAGTGTATTGACCGCGCTTATGGTACTGGGCTTAAGCTCCGTAGCCATGGCATCTGAAGGTGGTGCTGCAGCTTCCGGCGCCAATCTGGCCCTGATCTGTCTGGCCGCAGCCCTGTCCGTTGGCGTTGCAGCCCTTGGCTGTGGTATCGGCATGGGTACCGCGGTTGGCGGCGCATGTTCCGGTACCGCCCGTAACCCCGAGGCGTCCGGCAAGATCACCGTAACCATGATCATCGGTCTCGCCCTTATCGAGTCCCTTACCATTTACGGTCTGGTTATCTCTCTGATTCTTCTCTTTGCCAATCCGCTTCTTGGCTAAAGCAGAGTAAGCCGGCCGGCAACGGTTGGAGTTGTGAAAGAGTCGCAGGTCAGCCTGCGGCTCTTTTTTTTTCTCCTGTCCGTGGTACAGTGGAAAAAAATAAAAAAATCCTTTTCCTTTTGATCAAGGGCGGACATCGATGAAAAAAACCACCCTGGAAAATATTGTCGTGCTTGCCAACGAGGCATCCCATGAGCTGGGGGCCAAGGTGGCCGCTCATCTCGGGACCAGGCTGACACCGGTTGGCAGACACATTTTTGCCGATGGCGAGATTTATCACTCTTTTTCTGCTGACCTGGCCGGAAAGGACGTGATCATTATCGGCAGTAATTACAACGATGCGGCCCATCAGGAACTGATTGATCTCATTGACGGCAGTCGTTTCTGGAATGCCGATTCGGTCAATGTGGTGATCCCCTTTCTTGGATATTCCACCATGGAACGTTTCAAGCCCGATTCAGGGGAAATTCCCAAGGGGATTACCCGGACCCGGCAGATTTTCCGGGCCCGACCCGACTTTCTCGCCTTTGTCGATTTGCACTCCGAGGCGGTGCTGCACGCCCATGATGGCGGAATACATACCAAACATATCCAGACCGATCGATTGATCGTTGAAAAAATATCGACTTTGGGGATCGACAATATTGTGCTGGTTTCTCCGGATTACGGGCGAAGCAAATGGGTGGCCCAGCTGGCAACGCAGCTTGGAGTTCCCCATACCGCGGCGGACAAGGACAGGTTTGCCAAGGATAAGACCATGGTCGGCCAGGTGGCGGGGGTTGTGGGCGGTAAGACGGCGATTATCTGTGATGACATGATCCGGACCGGTGGGTCTATTGTCCAGACTGCCCAGCGCTGTCGCCAGGCCGGGGCGGTTGATACCATTATAATGGCAACCCATCTGGTGCTCTGCGGGGGTGCCCGCCAGAAGTTTCATGATGCCGGCATCAGCCGGATTATCGGCGCGGATACCTATCCCGGTGTCTGTGATGACGGCCTGCTCGATCTGTATACTGTTGCCCCTCTTGTTGCCGAGACCCTCTACAACCACCTTGCCATTGGCCAGTGAGTCTTCCCCGGGCCGTGTTGAACCTTCCCGGGTTCCCGGCCAGAGGCGTCTTCCCTCCAGTTCGAGTCCATCCGTAATTTCTCTATGGCCATTGCCATGGTCAATGTGGTATTACACAAATCCTTTTGAATCCGTTTTTCTGGCTGTGTGAGTGGATATGGTCGATGACAGCGACATGGTGATAGAGCCCCGCCGGGAGAAGACGGAAATGGCGATACCCCCTGTGGGCTTGCTGCTCCTCAACCCCAGCGAGGCACGGTGGGGAGAGAGGAAGGCCAAAAGCCAGGGTGGAGCGGAACGGTTTCTTTTCCATGGTCATCTGACCGTGGTTCCGGCGGCTGGCGATAACGGAAGTTTTTTTGTTGCCGGGCCGGCGGTGGGTGCGCCCATGGCGGTGATGACCCTGGAGAAGCTGATTGCCCTGGGCGCGCGCAAGGTGATCGTCTCCGGCTGGTGCGGTTCCTTGCTCCCCGGGGTGGAACCTCTTTCAGTTGTGCTTCCGACATGGGCCGTGTGCGAAGAGGGGACTTCACCCCATTACCCGATATCTGGCCGCGCAGAGGCAGATCCGGGCCTGCGGTGTTTTTTGGAAAAGTTTCTGCCAGATAGAGGTTTTACCGTGCGATCGGGGCCGATATGGACCACCGACGCCCTCTATCGCGAAACCCGCGACAAGGTCCGTCAATACGGGGCGCAGGGGATCGTGGCCGTGGAAATGGAGTATTCCGCCTTGGCCGCGGTTGCCGTTTTTCGCAGAATTTCCCTGGCCGCCGCCCTGATCGTTTCAGATTCTCTCTGGCAAGAAACCTGGCAGCCGAAGTATAAGAACAAGGAATTCCGCCGCAGGAGTACTGCACTGCTCGAGGCCCTGTTCACCATGGCCGGAGCGATTGCGGCACAAGAATCATGAGGAAGGTGGAGATGAAAAAACTGGTGCATATGGTCAGCCTGGGCTGTGCCAAGAATCTTGTTGATTCAGAGGTGATGCTCGGCCTGCTTGGCCAGGCCGGATATCAGGCCACCTCTGAACCGGAATCCGCGGATTTGCTCCTGGTGAACACCTGCGGGTTTATCGGTTCCGCGGTCGAAGAGGCCATTGATGAAATTCTTGCCCTGGTTGAATATAAAAACCAGGATCCCGGAAAACGCCTGGTGGTAACCGGCTGCCTGGTTCAGCGCTATGGCCGGGAATTACAGAAAGACCTCCCAGAGGTTGACCTTTTTATCGGCACCGATGGGTTCAAGGATATTGTTTCTCTGCTCGCAGGGGAGGAGCCGGAAATTCAGCTCATCCGCAACCCGGTCTCCACCTTTGTCATGGACAGCTCCCTGCCCAGGACCCTGTCGACCCCGAATCACCGGGCCTATCTTAAGGTTACCGAAGGGTGTGATAATCGCTGCACCTACTGTATTATCCCCTCGATCCGCGGCCGTCTCCGCAGCCGGAGTCTTGATGATCTTCTGGTCGAGGCCCGGGGGCTCGCTGCCCTCGGGGTGCAGGAGCTGACCCTGGTGGCCCAGGATCTTCTTGCCTATGGCAGTGATAACGACATGCCGGGGCTTCAGCTCCTCCTGGAGCGGCTGCTTGCGGAAACCCCCATCCCCTGGATCCGTCTTCTCTATCTCCATCCAGCCCGCCTGACCCCTGATTTTCTGCGATTCATGGCGGGTCATCCGAGAATACTTCCCTATCTGGACATTCCTCTCCAGCATGTGAGCGATCCGGTATTAAAGAGGATGAACCGACCCTATGGCCGTGCGCACCTGGAGCACCTGGTTGCCTCCATTCGGGAAATTCTTCCCCATGCCGCCATCCGCACCACCCTGATGGTCGGGTTTCCCGGCGAGAGCGAGGTCGATGTTGATGCAATGGCCGATTTTCTGGAGCGCCATCGTTTTGATCACGTGGGGGTTTTTGCCTATGCCAATGAGGAGGGGTGTGCGGCCCAGGGGTTTGTCGGGCAGTTGCCGGAAGAGGAGAAGCTGATCCGGAAATCCCGGATCATGGAGTTGCAGGCCGGGATTTCCCGGGAGCTGTTGGCGGGTAAAGTCGGCGGCGTTGTCCAGGTCCTGGTGGAGGGGGTAAGCCGGGAAACTGATCTCCTGCTCGAGGGGCGGACCATGTTCCAGGCACCGGATATCGATGGCTGCGTCTATATTACAGCCGGCGAGACCCGGGCCGGAGCCATAGTGGATGTGCGCATCACCGAGGCCCACGACTATGATCTTGTCGGGGAGCTGGTGACCGCGGTTTAGAAGTATTCGACTGCGCGCTTATCGGTTTGCCGCAGCGTTTACCCGCTCCCGCAGCTCCTTGCCGACCTTGAAGAACGGGAGCTTTTTGGGCGGGACTTTGATCTTTTTGCCTGATTTTGGGTTTCTTCCCTGATAGGAGTCATACTCCTTGACCACAAAACTGCCGAAGCCACGGATTTCAATGCCATTGTTGTTGACCAGGGAATCGGCCAGGGTATCCAGGATGGTGTTGGTGATTGTGTCGGCTTCACGTAAAGGGACATTGATCTCCTGAGCCAACGCTTCGATTAACTCTGATTTATTCATCGCTATCTCCTTTTCAAGCCTTTTGTAGGGGCAGGTTGCCGCCGGCCCGATTATGATTTTTTGTTGGTGATGTTCTCTAAATATATATTTTTAACCAAGATATAGGATATTTGCAAAGGATTTTTTTCAGGTGAATATCAGGGCGAGGTCACGTTTTGAGAGGACCCGGTATTTTCCCGGTGGAAGCGATCCAAGCCCAAGGCTTCCATAGGCAACCCGTTTCAGGGCAAGAACCCGATGTCCCATGGCGGCAAACATCAGGCGCACCTGCCGTTTTCTCCCCTCATGAATAGTTATTTCCACCGTGGTGTCCCGTGTGTTTTTTTTCAGGACCGTGAGGCGCGCCGGCCAGGTTTTTTTTCCTTCCAGTTCTATGCCCTGCTCCAGTTTTTGCAGAGTTTTTCCGGTGGGATGACCGGCCACTCGGGCATGGTAGGTTTTTTTTATTTCATTGCTGGGGTGAAGAATGCGCTGGGCCAGATCCCCGTCGTTGGTCAGGATGAGGGCCCCTTCGGTATCAAGATCAAGCCTGCCCACCGGAAAGACCCGGGCCGTAATCTCTTTCAGCAGGTCGGTCACCACCGGCCGCCCCTGGGGATCCTTGAGGGTGGTCACGTAGCCGGTGGGCTTGTTTAAGAGAAGGGTGATTATTTCTTCCGCCATGGTCACCGGGGTTCCGTCAATGGCAATCCGGCACCGGGCTGGGTCAACCTTGGTCCCCATGGCAGTCACAACCTTTCCGTCCACGGTTACCCGCCCGGCCTTGATATATTCCTCCGCGGTGCGCCGGGAGGCGATCCCGGCCCTGGCGAGAACCTTCTGCAGCCGTTCTTCCATCCCTAGCGCCACCTGGAGGGCACCATGGCCCCGATGCGTGCATCAACCCTGGCCTTTGTTTCAGGATCCACCTCCAGTACCGGCGGATACCATGGCTTCATCCGGCAATCGATAACCACCGGTTCCCTGAGCCCCACATGGAACCGGTGTGTTTCTGATGAGGCGCCGTGGATGTCCGCTGCCGGTTCAAAGCGGGTGAAAACGGTCCAGAGGAACTCCTGGAGATTTTCCGTTGCCTCCCTGGTGCTGTCCACCAGAATGACCAGGGGCCACTCGCCCAGTCCCTGCCAGCCTGCAAGGCGTGCCGCCAGTTCCCTGTCGTCATCAAAGGATGTGCCCTGGACAACCAGGGTTCCGGGAAGATAGACAACAGGGGCGGCGCATCCCGGCGGCAGGGTCCCGTTAAAGGATGAGGCGAGTGCGCGGAGGGGCTCCCTGCCAAGTCCCATCATCATCGCCTTGGAGCCTTTGTTCACCGAGGGGCCGGTATAGTCCAGAGTGTCCTGGGAGACATTGGCAAAGATGAAAAGGTCGGTGCGCCAGTTGATCCGTTCGAGGACATGGACCCAGAGCGTTTTGAAATCACCCACGTCAATATCGCCGTCGGTTAAGATCAGGAATTTGGTCAGTGAAAGCTGCCCCTCGCCAAGGATGCGGAGTCCGGCGGCAAAGGCCTCGCGGGGATAGCGGTCCATGACCCGGGCCGCGGCAAGACAGTGGAACCCGGTTTCGCCAAAGGTCTTGAGCTGGCGGACCGAACTCATTACCAGGGGGAAGAGGGGAGAGAGCAGTTCCTGGAGAAAATCACCGATGTAGAAATCCTCCTGCCGTGGCCTGCCAACCACCGTGGCCGGATAGATGGCGTTTTTGCGATGATAGACATGGCTTGCCTGAAAGACCGGGTAGTCGTGGGTCAGGGAGTTATACCCGTAGTGATCGCCAAAAGGCCCTTCCGGCCGGCGGAGGTGGGGTTCAACCCGACCCTGGACTGCGAATTCGGCGTGGGCCACCAGGGGATGGGGATGTCGGTCGGTTGCCACCCGCTCCAGTTTTTTGCCCAGGAGCAGCGAGGCGAGCATCAGCTCGGGGATATTTTCCGGCAGCGGCGCAATTGCCGCCATCATCAGGGCCGGCGGGCCGCCGATGAACAGGGTCATGGGCAGGGCCTGGTTGAGCTGTTCGGCAGCATGATAATGATAGCCGCCTCCCTTGTGAATCTGCCAGTGAATGCCGGTTGTGGCGTCATCATAGCGCTGGATCCGGTACATGCCGAGATTGTGGCCGCGGCCGTCGGGGTGTTCGGTATAGACCAGGGGCAGGGTGACAAAGGGGCCGCCGTCGGAGTGCCAGGAGGTGAGCATCGGCAGTTCGGTCAGCCGGGGCGGACTCATGCATTCCTCAAGAATCGGCCCGGTTTTAACGGTCTTCAGGCCCACCTTCAACCCCTGGCCCACCATTCCGCGCAGATCCCATATCTTGGGCAGAGAGGGCGGCAGCAAGGTCTCCGCAGCCCTGACCAGGTCTTCTACAAACTGAAGGGGTCTGCGGCCGAATGCACGTTCCAGCCGGCGGGCAGTGCCGAAAAGATTGGTTGCCACCGGAAATCGGCTTCCCCGGACATTGGTGAAGAGCAGCGCCGGTCCTCCCCGGGCGATTACCCGGCGGTGGATCTCGGCGATCTCCAGGTACGGGTCCACCTGTTCGGTGATTTCCAGCAGTTCCGACTCCTGTTTCAGTACCGATAAAAAGGTCGGCAGGTCCTTTATGACATCGTGGGTCACGTCAATACTCTCCTGGTTGCGGATGGGGCACGCTTAAAAGAAACGGTGATATTCCCGGTGGCTGAAATGGCGGCGGAGCAGGCGGAAGATGTGGTCGACCAGGTCGGTGATTTCCTGGTCTTCAAGCCTGGGGACAAGAATGCTGAGGAGCTCCCGGTCGGCAAGAATGGCCAGAAGCCTTGCCAGCGACTCCGCATCGGTATCGCGGTTGAGGCCAAAGCAGATTTCCTGGGGCAGGTCAACGAAATCAGAGAAATCGGTATCGTCTGCCATGGTCATGGGGTGATGCTCCACCAGATCTTCCGCGAGCGGGGCCCGTCGAATTCACAGAAAAAAATCCGCTGCCAGGTGCCGAGCTTCAGGTGTTTTTTCTCTATGATAACCGTGACCGAGCTGCCCATCAGCGATGCCATCACATGGGATGGCGAGTTTCCTTCCATGTGCCGGTATGGGTAGTTCTGGGGAACCATCTGCCGCAGCACTCCGATGATATCATCCTGCACCGCCGGATCCGCCCCCTCGTTAATCGTCAGGCCGGCGGTGGTGTGGGGATTGTACACGGTGAGAATCCCGTTGTCCGTCCCGGCAAGCTCTTTTTCGAGCAGTGACGTGATATCTATGAATTCCATCTTGCGGGAGGTGCTGATGTTCAACGTCCCATTTTTCATGCCCATGATATCCTTTGGGAAATGTGGTTTTTTCTGCCCCCTCCGGTGCGGGGGGAACGGCAGGACAGGTGGTCTGTCCTGTCGGTTTTTTCCCATTTTTCAGGCACGGTGTCAATATGTTTGTCCCAGGGGAGAGCAGAGAGCGGGAAACTAGTTGTTGACGCCACCTCTGGCACGGGATAATTATATGGCGATTAACCATTAAGTGTCTGTTGTTTGTCTGGAAAAGTTTCATGCGAGGCGTTACCTGATTCCATGCGTAAAGAAGATACCCTGAAAAAGGAGTTAATCGATCTCACCAGTCTCTATGAAATCACCAGGGTCCTGGCATCCTCCACCGACCTGCGTGATTGTCTTGAGGAGATCATGGCGATCCTTTCGGAAAAAAAGGCGATGGTCAATGGTACGGTGACCATTGTCAATCCAACCACGGGGCGTCTGGAAATCGAGATTGCACCCGAACTGAGTGTCGAGGCCCGGGCCCGGGGGAAATACAACGTGGGCGAGGGCATTACCGGCCGGGTGGTTGCGACCGGCGAGCCTATCGTCATTCCTCACATCGGCGCGGATTCCAATTTTCTCGATCGGACAGGGGCGCGGAGCGAATCCCATAAGCAGCAGAACTCCTTTCTCTGTGTACCGATCAGGCATGCGGGACAGATATTCGGCGCCCTTTCCATCGACCGGGCCTACCGTGAAGACCTGAATTACGAGGAGGACCTGCTTTTTTTGAGCATTCTGAGCGGCCTTATCGCCCAGACCGCCCATCGGATTCAGGTGGTAAACGAGAGCAAGGCCCGTCTTCGAAACGAGAATATTGAACTGCGGCGTGCCTTGTCCGAAAAATACCGGATTGCCAATATTATCGGCAACAGCAGTCGGATGCAGGAAGTTTTTGAGATGATCCACCGGGTGGCGGACAGCAATGCCACGGTCCTGCTTCGCGGCGAATCAGGCACCGGCAAGACCCTGGTGGCCAAGTCTCTGCATCATAACAGCAGGCGGGCCAAGCAGCCCTTTGTGGTGGTGAACTGTTCCGCCCTGCCCGAAACCCTGCTTGAGTCCGAATTGTTCGGCCACGAGAAAGGGGCCTTTACCGGCGCCCATGTTGCAAAGAAAGGTCGTTTTGAGATCGCCGAGGGCGGGACGCTTTTTCTTGATGAAATCGGGGAATTGAGCCCGGCGGTCCAGGTCAAGCTCCTCCATGTGGTTCAGGATCGGGTTTTTCAAAGGCTGGGCAGCAGCGTTTCCGTCAAGTGCGACGTCCGGCTGGTGGCCGCGACCAATAAAGATCTGGAAAAGGCGGTGGCTGACAAAAGTTTTCGCGAGGATCTCTATTACCGGCTCAATGTCTTCCCTGTTTATCTGCCGCCGCTGCGGGAGAGACGTACCGATATTCTCCTGCTCGCCGAGTATTTTCTGGAAAAATATTCCACTGAAAATAACAAGACCATTCACCGGATTTCCACTCCGGCAATCGATCTTCTCCTGCAGTATCACTGGCCGGGGAATGTCCGCGAGCTGCAGAACTGCATTGAGCGGGCGGTGCTCATCTGCGACCAGGATTCAATCAAGAGCTACCACCTTCCGCCATCATTGCAGACCTCGGAGAGCGTGGACTCGGAGAAACCCCTTTCCTTTGGGGCAAGCGTTGCCAATTTTGAACGGGAATTGATTGTCGAGGCCCTGAAGCAGGCCAACGGCAATCAGACCCGGGCGGCCCAGGCCCTTGATACCAGTCTCAGGATTATCAATTACAAGATTCACCGCTATCAGATCGATCCGACTATCTATAAGATCCGCAAATAATCAGGGACCACCGTGCGAAGATTCCGGTCCGGGCCTGGCTCGATTTGTCCGCTTCTTTCCGTTATGGTCTTTTTTTCGGAGAAAACCATGAACGATGGTAATGGCGGCGCGGAAGTGATGTCCCGGCAGGGGCGAGAAAAAAAGAAAATCCGCACCCTCTCCTGTTCCAGATAAAAAAACACCTGAAACGTGGAGAAGGTGCTGTTTGTACTCCCTTTTTTTAATGGCTTCTGGTAGGCTGTTAAAGTAGTGTGTTGATTTAGGTCTGGAAACACTCGTATATGTGCTGTTTTTCAAGTTGATCCGGGGATGGATTTTCAAGAGAACAGACTGTGGAGCAGGCGAAGGGGTTCAGTCTCTTTTGGGGGGGGCGAGGACGGGTGGAGATCTCTGTCTTCAGTCCCATGCCAGGACTGTACTGCACGCTTTGTCATGGTACTTTCACATTGAAACAGGTTTAAAAACTCATGTATTCAAGCCAGTTTGTCACCGAAGAGGAAAGCCGTAACGCCCGGCGGAAAACCCATCATGATATGTCCTGCCGATTTGATAATGATCCGCATGTCTTTAAAATCCATGAGCTCTCTGCCCATGGATTTTCTTTTGTCTGCAGCAAGGATCTGGCCTATTTCAAGCGTGGTGTGGTGCTTGAGAAGATACGGATAACAAATGCCGAGGGCGTGGAGATTATTGTTGCCTCTGGAAAGATTGTTCACTCCACGGAGTTTGATTTTGAGCAGAACCGGTTCGGTGTTCATTATCTTAAGAAAGTCCTGGATAGAACCATTTCCGGCAAGGTCCGAGTACCGCGTCATTTTCCTGAAGTCCCCCTTCGTGCTCTGTTGACGTTGAGCGAGGGGAAAAAAAGAGGGAACTGTACCGGAACTGTTAAGGATTTTACCGCCTCCACAGCGAGGATCGCGTTTGAACATCCTTCGATCGGTAGTAATGTGGGAGATGAGGTTGAGGTTGTTTTTCAGGCGGATTCCAAGATACTCTTTCAGGCAAAGGCGCAGATTGTTCGCAAAAGAGATGACGGCGTAGAGGTCATAGTTCGTTTTCTCGATAAACTGCTTGATGTGAACAAAATAAATTCGGTGTCAGCTGCCTACCAGAACAGAAAGTTGATTTCTTCAGCTGTTAAGTCGTTAAAAAAGTACAGTACAATTTCTGATTCATTCAAGGCATTGGTCAGTGACTGGCGGATGTACCTGAAGAGACTCAAGCTTGTTCTTGATCAGGAAGAGAGGAAGAATATCTATAGATTGCCTGAGGAGCAGGAGTATTTTCTCCGGGGTGCTGAAGAGAAGATATTCACTGATTTGTATGGGTTTATTGAGCGACTTAATGAGATTGGTGATGCTCTTGCAAAGGACGAGAGTGTACTTTATAAAGAATACTTCCGGGAAAATCTTAATTCATATTTTCGAACGTCTCCATACGCCTCAGCGGTTATAGACAGGCCAAATGGTTATGCTGGTGATTATGAAACAATAAAATTCTTTTTCCAGAATCCCTACATTGGCGAATCTATGTTCGGCAAACTTATGAATAAGCATCTGTGCAGTATGGATGCGGTCGTCGCTCATCAAGAGAGGATTGATTTTCTCTTCAGTGAGCTAAGTGTCAGATACAGGGC
>JBFHXP010000057.1:0-16369 GCA_041598875.1 Desulfobulbales bacterium | reverse complement strand
TCAACCCCGCCCTGCTGGTGGCGGCGGATGAGATCGGGATTACCGAGATCTACAAGATGGGCAGCGCCTGGGCCATTGGCGGCCTGGCATTTGGCACGGAGACCGTCAATAAGGTCGACGTCATCGTCGGCCCGGGCAACCAGTATGTCACCGAGGCCAAGCGGCAGGTCTCGGGCATGGTCAGAATCGATATGATCGCCGGACCCAGCGAGGTGCTGATCATTGCCGACCAGACCGCAAAACCCGCCTTTATCGCCGCTGATATGCTGGCCCAGGCCGAACACGATCCCCAGGCCCTGGCGATTCTGGTCGCTACCTCTGCCGAACTCGCAGCAAAGGTGGTTGAGGAGCTGGAGCTGCAGCTTGAGTCTTTGAGCCGCGCGGATATCGCCCGCAGATCGCTTCGGGAGCGCGGGGTGATTCTGGTTGCCGGGGACGTGGACGAGGCGATCAGCGTGGCCAATAAGCTGGCTGCCGAGCACCTTGAAATCATGATCGCCGACCCCTGGTCAGTGGTTGACGGGATCCGTCATGCCGGGGCGATTTTCCTGGGCAATTATTCCCCTGAGGCGGCGGGAGATTATCTGGCCGGGCCAAACCATGTTCTGCCGACCATGGGCACGGCGCGGTTTTCTTCCGCCCTCGGGGTTGAGACTTTTTTGAAAAAGAGCAGCATCATCGCGTACAGCGAGGAGGCCTTCCGTGCCGATGCCGAATCAATCCGGCTCCTTGCCGACCTGGAAGGGCTGGGCGCCCACGCCGGCTCAGTGACCGTACGGATGAGGCGGGCCTGATCCTGTTGGTGTGCATGAGATGATCAATAAGGGGGAAATACTCGGCAAGGGGCTTGCCAGGATGGGGATTTCGCTGGCGAATCCCGATGGCGTGTCCCGTCTTGAGAGTTATTGCAACGAACTGCTCAAGTGGAACAGCAAGGTCAATCTCGTGGCCCGGGAGATGACGGTCGAGGAGATCCTTGAAAAACATTTTCTCGATTCCCTGGCCCTGCTTTCCGTTCTGGAGAGAAATGTTCAAGACGCGACCCATGATCCGCCGAGTCTCCTTGATGTGGGCAGCGGCGCCGGTTTTCCCGGTCTTGTCCTTAAAATCGCCTGCCCGGATCTCTCTGTGACCCTGGTTGAGCCCCGGGAAAAAAGGGTCTATTTTCTCCGTCAGGTTATTCGGGTTCTTGGGCTGAGAAATATTGAGGTGGTTCCTGCGAGACTGGGCGGGGGAGGAGCGGATCCCCTGGGTGGCAAAAGATATTCCACAATCACCAGCCGGGCCTTTTCCGAGTTGTCGTTTTTTCTCGGATTGGTCGCGCCCTACTGCGGCCGGCAGGGAAGAATCATTGCCATGAAGGGGCCCAGGGGCTACGAAGAGGTCGCGGCCTTGCACGCCGATCCCGCGTTGGCGCAACGCTGGCCGCTGGTGGAAAAAAGGGAGTTTGAGCTGCCCTTTTCCAGGAGCAGGCGTCTGCTCCTGGTTTTCGGGAACGAAAAAGAGAGTCAGTCGGACCGGCCAAAGACCAGGTAGACAACAACCGCCAGTACTACCGCGCCGCCGAGCATCACCGGAAGAATCTTGCCGAGCTGGACACCATCGCCGGAACTGGCAAAGAGATCCTGCATATAGGGGGTTCCGGTGAACATCCACACCCCAGTGAAAATGGCAAGCAGTATGAGGGAGTTGAATGACTGCTTGTAGAGCAGGTAGCCGATAAGGCAGACCAGGGGTACAAGAAACCAGGGGTTGGTGAAGAGCCCTGAGTAGTCATGGGTGCTCAACTGGGCCTGTACCCCGGTAGAGGCGAGCCATTCGCCTATTCTGGCAAGAAAATCAGACATCACAAAATCCTCCCCCTCATTTTTCTTTCCGTTTCTGGGCCTTCTGGAAAACCTTGATAGCGCAGT
Organism: Desulfobulbales bacterium; assembly: GCA_041598875.1. GTDB lineage: Bacteria > Desulfobacterota > Desulfobulbia > Desulfobulbales > BM004 > JAKITW01. The sequence continues at coordinate 14,456 of JBFHXP010000057.1, read as the reverse complement.
AGGATCCGCACATGCTGCAGGCATCCCCTTTGTAGGCATTGCCCTCGTCACGGAAACGTCTGGCCTTTTCAGGGTCTATGGACAGATCGATCTGCCCCTTCCAGTCCAGCTTGTTCCTCTTTTTTGCCATGGCGATGTCCCGGTCAAAGGCCCCGGGGATGCCCTTGACGATGTCGGCGGCATGGGCGGCGATCTTGGAGGCGATGACCCCCTCGCGGACATCATCGATATTGGGCAGCTTGAGATGCTCGGCCGGGGTGACGTAGCAGAGATAATCCGCGCCTGCCGCCGCGGCAATGGCACCGCCGATTGCCCCGGTGATATGATCGTATCCCGGAGCGATATCCGTCACAAGGGGGCCGAGAACATAAAAAGGGGCGCCCTTGCATAACTGTTTCTGCAAAAGGACATTGGCCGTTATCTGGTTCATGGGCATGTGGCCTGGTCCCTCAATGATCACCTGCACGCCGGCGTCCCAGGCCCGTTCGGTCAACTCGCCCAGATGGATGAGTTCCTGGATCTGGTTGCGGTCAGTGGCATCGGCCAGGCAGCCGGGCCGGATGCCGTCACCCAGGCTGAGGGTGACCTCATGTTTCATGAGGATTTTCAGCAGGTCGTCAAAGTATTCATAGAGCGGATTTTCTTTGTTGTTTTTGGACATCCATTCAATGGTAAAGGAGCCGCCGCGGCTGACTACGCCGAGCAGCCGCTTCTGGCTTTTGAACCGCTCCAGGGTGTTTCGGGTGATGCCGCAGTGGATGGTCATGAAATCAACCCCATCCCTGGCCTGTTTCTCGATGGTCTCAAAGATGTGGTCAACGGTGACATCGGCAATCTGCTTTTTCTGCTGCTCCACGGTTTCCGCGACCGCCTGGTAGATGGGTACCGTTCCCAGGGGCACAGGACAGTTGGCGAGAATACCGCGCCGCACCTCGTCGAGGTCTCCACCCATGCTGAGGTCCATCAGGGTATCGGCGCCGGCCTTGACGGCAACACAGAGCTTCTGCAGCTCCTGGCCGAGTTCCGGGTAATCCTTGGAAGATCCGATGTTGGCATTGATCTTGGTGGCGGTCCCCGTGCCGATGGCCATTATCTTGGAGAACTTGTGGTGTTTGTTCTTGGGAATGGCAATGGTTCCGGCTGCCACTCCGGCCATCAGGGTCTCGGGATCGATATTTTCGTTCTTCGCGCAGGACTTGAACAGGGGGGTGAGTTTTCTGTTCAGCGCATCTTCACGTATGCTCATTAATCTTTCTCCAGTAGTCGGTACACGAACCATTCTTCAGCACGGATCTCCTGGGAAATCGAGAGGAAGTGGCGGTCGCAAAAGTAAATGTGAAAAAATATAGTGCTGTACCCCGGGAAACGGGACCGGGGATCGGTTATTATTAAAAAAATGCAGATTCTACACTGCTTTTTGTCAGATGCAAGAAGATACCAACGGCCTTGCCAGGATGTCAACGTAAAAGAGCCCCGGCAAGGCCGGGTGACCCGGAACCTGCCAGGGCAATCATGTCGTCTGGTGGTATGGGCGCCGATCAGGCCGGGACAGCGGATTTCTGTCGCTGCGCGGCGTGCTCGGCGTAGGTAAAGTGCAGGGTGCCGTTCTTAAGGGAGACCAGCGCCTCTCCGCCCCTGGCAAGGGCGCCGAAGAGAATTTCCTCGGTAAGCGGGTCTCCGATCTCCTTGGTGATCAGCCGGCGCAGGGGCCTGGCCCCGAATTCAGGCTTGAATCCTTTTTCCGCAAGCCATGCCCGGGCCGGATCGGTCAGGCGGATGGTGACCTTTTTCTCGGCAAGCTGGGTCTCCAGTTCCACCACCATTTTATCGACGATTTTTTTGATCACCTCCATGGAGAGGGGGTTGAAGGAGATGATCGCATCCAGCCGGTTTCTGAACTCCGGAGAAAAGAGGTTGCGGATCGCCTTCTGGTCGCGGCCCTTGGATTCGGTCATGAAACCGATCGGCCGCTCACTCAGTTCCCGGGCGCCGGCATTGGATGTCATGATCAGGATAACGTTACGGAAATCGGCCCGTCGTCCGGCATTGTCGGTAAGGGTGGAATGATCCATGACCTGAAGCAGGATGCTGAAGATGTCGGGATGGGCCTTTTCAATTTCATCGAGGAGCAGGACCGAGTAGGGATGTTTACGGATGGCATCGGTAAGCAATCCTCCCTGGTCAAAACCGACATAGCCCGGAGGGGCGCCGATAAGGCGGGCCACCGCATGTTTTTCCATGTATTCGCTCATGTCGAACCGCTCGAAATGAATCGAAAGGGAGGCCGCCAGCTGGCGCGCCACCTCGGTCTTGCCCACCCCGGTCGGGCCGGTGAAGAGGAAGGTCCCGGTTGGGGAACCGGGATGGCCGAGTCCGGCCCGTGACCTTTTTACCGTGGAAACCAGGGTGTCCACTGCCTCGTCCTGTCCGAAGATGGTGGCCTTGAGCACGGTTCCCAGGGCCCTCAGCCTTTCTATTTCCGAGCCGGTGGTTGAAGTGGCGGGAACCCTGCCCATGCGCGAGACAATTGCCTCGATGTCGCGGATGGTGATGGTCCGTTTTTTGGCGGGATCACCACCCTTGAGGCGGAACGAGGCGCCAACCTCGTCAAGGACGTCAATGGCCTTGTCAGGAAGAAAGCGATCGTTGATATACCGGTCGGCCAGTTCGGCGGTGGCCTGGATCGCGGCCTTGGAGTAGAAGACGTTGTGGTGCTCCTCGTAACGGGTCTTGAGCCCCCAGAGAATGTTTGTGGTGTCAGCCACCGAAGGCTCCTCCACATCGATCTTCTGGAACCGGCGGGCCAGGGCCCGGTCCTTTTCGATATGATTTTTGAACTCTTCATAGGTGGTGGAACCGATACAGCGGAGTATCCCTGACTGGAGCGCGGGCTTAAGCAGGTTGGATGCGTCCATGCTCCCGCTTCCGGTGGCCCCGGCGCCAACCACGGTATGGATCTCGTCGATGAAGAGAATGGCGTTTTTCTTGTTCTCGATGGCGGTGATCACCGCCTTGAGCCTCTGTTCGAAATCACCGCGGTACTTGGTGCCGGAGAGAAGGCCACCCATGTCGAGGAGATGGATTTCCGTGCCGTCAAGGAGTTCCGGGACCCGCTTTTCGTGGATCCGCAAGGCCAGTCCCTCGGCAATCGCGGTTTTGCCGACTCCCGGTTCGCCAACCAGAAGGGGGTTGTTCTTGCGTCGGCGACAGAGAACCTGCATCATCCGCTCAAGTTCCAGCTCCCGGCCGATCAGGGGATCGATCTGTCCGTCGGCCGCCTTATGGGCAAAATTGATCGTATATTTTTCCAGTGTGGAGTCCGCGGTTTTTTCCTCCCGGGGTGGGCCCATGGGAGGGGCAGCGGCCAGTTCCGAGGGGAGTCCGTGGGAGATATACTCCACCACTGTAACCCGGTCCAGCCCTTCGGACTGGAGAAAATAGGCGGCATGGGAGTCTGTCTCCGAAAGAATCGCCACCAGTACGTCGCCGGAATCGACCTCCTTTTTGCCGCAGTTCTGGACATGGCCGATCGCCCTTTGCAGCACCCTGTTGAAGCCGATGGTCTGGGATGGCTCCCGGTCGGCCGGTTGTTTTATCGTCGGCAGGTCGCTGGCAAAGAAGTCCTCGAGCCTTTTCTTGAGGGTACTTATCTGGCCGCCACAGCTGGTGATGATCTGGGTGGCAAGCCGGTCCTGAAGAAGCCCGTAGAGGATGTGCTCCACGGTAACATATTCATGTTTATAGTTTTTCGCCTCGCGTATGGCCATGACCAGGGCCATTTCAAGTTTGCGGCTGAACATGGTGGTTGTCTCCCGGGAGCCTGTCGGGGAATTCCCAACCTGCTCCAAAATTGAGAGAATCGGCCAATATTTCCAGGACTTTTCGTTAAATAGCGCTGCTATTCGCCTCAAATCCCAGAAAATCTGGTCTCGATTCCTCACTTTTTCGTTACGATTATAATTCTCCGACAGGCTCCTGGCAAGGGTCGGAAAGCCCCGATTTCAGTGAAAAAGGGTTGGTTTTCCGTTTCAGGCCTTTTCCATGGAACATCTGAGCGGATACTCGTTCCGGGCGGCCAGATCATGAACTACGGCGATCTTGGTTTCCGCGATTTCACGGGTATAGACCCCGGCCACGCCGACACCCTGATGATGGACATTGAGCATGATTCTGGTGGCCTCGGCAGTGGTCCGCTGAAAGATCTTTTCCAGAACAATGACCACAAATTCCATGGTTGTGTAATCATCATTGTGGAGAAGGACCTTGTACATCGGAGGTTCGGTCGCCTCCTGCTTCTTTTCGGTTAAGACTCCGCTCTGATATTCAGGGTCCGGTGCGCTCATTTCTGTTGAAAGTTACTGTTTGACTGGTGCAATCATGCTCACCTTCAGGCCATGTTGCCATCTGAAAGAGGAATTTATTTACAGTGCGGTGAGCGCCCTGGGTTCATACCTGTATACCTTAATCACTGCGCCGCCGGGATGCCAAGATATATCCCCAATAATTTTTTCCTGGCCAGGGGGGTGCAGCACAAATCAACGGACAGACACCGGGCGCAGGGACAGAAAAAAAATCAGGATCTTACTGGTGTCGGTGCTGGATCAGGTTCATGAGCAGGGAGTCAAGGACCATGGATGGGGCGACCGCCGATCCCTTGAGCCGGTATTCGGCGGCCAGGAGTTCACGGAGGTTGCTCTGGAGAAAGGAGCAGGAGAATTTCTCCGCCTGCTGAAACTGCATGTACAGGGCATAGGGGTGCCCCTTCCACAGGGCCGCCCATTCCTGGTGCGCCTCCTTGAGGCGGGGCAGATACTCTTTCTGGAATGCGGGAAAGGAAATTCCCCCGCTGTATGCCGGGTCCCGTTGCAGTTGAAAGGAGCGGATCACCAGGAGTTTGCGGATATGGTTGCGCAGGGTGGCGAGGATGGCCAGGGCATGGATGCCGTTTTCCTGGAGCCGGGCGATGATGAGCATGGCCTGGTCAAGGCGCTGTCTGGTGTAGGCCTCGGTGAGTTCATAGAGGGCCTCTTCACGAGTCCGGCCGATCACCGCGTCGAGATCTTCCGGGGAAATGGTTGGGGCGTCCCCCACGGAAAGGGCCAGTTTCTCGGTTTCCAGCACTGCGGCCACCGGGTGAAACCCCACCCGCTCGAGCAGGATCTCCCGGGCCCTGGGTGCAATTTTCTTGTTGAACGTGGCAAGGGTTTTTTCCACCAGTTCGACTATGATCTGCTCCTGATCCTTGCGGGCGGCGCTGCTGCCGCCGGCATCCACCGAAAGGTCGATCACCACGCCATGCTGCTCGAGAAATTTAAAGAGTTTTTTCCGTTTGTCCACCGCCTCGGCGGAGAGGATCAGGATATGATCGGGGGGAAGACCGGCCTCGAGCGCATCGGTCAGGAGAAGGGCCCCGTCGGCGCTGGGGAGTGTCCTCTTGTTTTTCCTTTCCGCTGCCAATTCCTTTGTCCAGTTGAGATCCCCCTCTGGCCTGGCAAAACCGAACAGTTCCTTCCAGCGTGCCGCGGAAAGACCGGCCAGCGGGTCATCGGCAAAGTCGGTTGGCGAAAGGCCGGCAATCTCCCGCATCTGACTGATATACCGGGCAGCCTTGTCCGGCTTGCCGGCTCCGTGGGCCTGGGTTGCCTTTTCCCACAGGGGCTGGGCCACGGCCTTGGAGAAAAAAAGGCGGGAATCGGTTATCCGGAAAACCCTCCGTCCCGGGAAGAGGCTGTAGGTCCGGAGCATGTGCAGGGTGGCCTGGAAGTCTTCCTGGTCGCCGTCAATAAGCTGGAGCTGGTTTTTCCGGGTTGATTCGTCGGGCAGAAGGCGGGCGACCAGTTGATCAATCGCATCGCGGCAGAGGTAGCGCTCGCCAAAGACCAGGTAAACCTGGGCAACTTCCCCCCTCGACAGAGCGGAAAAGAGGGTGGCAAGATCTTTTCTCTGATAGAGCGCCATTTTTTTTCAAATCCCCTTGAAGGAGTTGCGCGGAGTCGCGGGTGACAGAGGTCGCACTCCCATTTCAGCGGGTCATCCGCCGGGTGTGCCCGTGGTGTTTTCCCGGAGTGAAAACCGACCAATCTTCCCGGAAAAAACTCACACCCCGGACACTACATTAATAGATCAACTCGCTGATGCCAACAAGATGCACTCTTTTGTGCAGTTCTTTTTCGTATTCCTGCAGCGCGGCAAGGGTCTCCGGATAGGGATGGCCGATGGCCACGCCCCGGCCGTGTTTTTCCGCGTGCTGTACCAGGGCCTCGATCTGGGCAATGATTTTCTTCGTGTCCTGCTCATTGTCCAGGAAAATATGGCGGCTGGCTGATTTGATTCCCAGAGTGGCTGCCAGGTGCGCGCCCACGCTTTTCGATGTGGTGATGCTGTCGATAAAAAAGAGATTTTTTTCCTTCATGCGGGTGAGAAGGAGGGTCATGGCCCGTGGATCCGCAGTGAAACGGGAACCCATGTGATTGTTGATGCCAATGGCCCGGGGCACTGATGCCAGGTCGGCGTCAAGCTGGCTGACAATCTCCTGGTCGCTCATCCTGAGAAAGAGGGTCCCTTTTCCGGTGTTCCATTTAGAATCCGTGGCCTCCAGGGGAAGGTGGAGAAGAACGTCGTGCCTGCGGTCCGCTGCTTTTTCGGAATGTTTTTTGGTGTAGGGGCCAAAGGGGAGAAAGGAAAAGGTCAGATTAATGCCCATATCCATGAGTTGGTTGTCGAGCTTTTTATGGAAGCCCATGTCATCGATGATGATCGCGACCTTTGGTTTCCGGGCGCCCTGATCAGCGGGAGTGTCTGCGGTATCAGGGGGCGGCGCCGGTCCGGCTTCCGGGATGGGCGAAAAAGGGATGTCCTGGAGAATTTCCCGCGGCTTTTCCGCCGCCTGGTAGGGTTTGTCCGCCTGGACCTTTTTTTCCGCCAAAGGCGGAGCCGTGGCAGTCCCGGGGGGTCCGGGGGTATGGAGAAAGATGAAGTAGCCGGTCATGGCCAGGGTCGCGGAGACCATGACCAGGATAAGGAATGGCAGTATCCACGAGAGCTTCCAGGATCCGGATTTTTTCTTTTTCCGGTCAGCCGGTTTCTTTTTTTTCGCAGGCATGATTTCAGGGGATCTCAGCTATGGGTCGCGGGGGGAAAGAGTGGTGAGCCCGTTTCTTTATTACTTGTTCCTGGTCAGCACGTAGTGGCCGATCCCGGCCAGAATTCCGGCATGGAGGGAAACAGGGGGATCGGTGAAAACCTCCAGGGCGGCCAGGGCCTGGCTGACCGAATGTTCGGCCCGTTTCCGGGCGTAGTCAAAACTGTTGTGGCGGGAGAAGATTTCCCGGATTTCGGGCAGGGCCTGTTGCCGGAACTCCACCGGCCCGGCCAGCAGGGTGCGGATTCTTTTTTGTTCTGCCGCGGTGCCGTGGTCCAGGGCATGGATGAGGGGCAGGGTCATCTTGCATTCGCAGAAATCATTGCCCACCACCTTGCCGGTCTGGCCGGGGTCGCCCTGGTAGTCGAGGATGTCGTCAATTATCTGGAATGCGGAGCCCAGATTGCTTCCATAGGCGCGCAGGGCGGCTGTTTTTTCATCACCGGCCCCGGCGTGGAGTGCTCCGGTTTCACAGACCGCGGAGATGAGCAGGGCGCTTTTATTTCTGATGACCCGGAAATAGTCCTCTTCCGACTGGTTGAAGTTGGTGGCGTTCTTCATCTGCTCAAGTTCGCCTTCGACCATGGACGTTGTTGTCCGGCAGATGATTTCCAGGGCGCGGATTCCCCCTGTCCGGCCGACCAGGTACATCGACCGTGCGTGGAGATGGTCACCGGCGAGAATGGCCGGAGTGATGCCCCAGAGGGCGTTGACCGATGGTTTGCCCCGACGGGTGGCTGCATTGTCGATTACATCGTCATGAAGCAATGTGGCGACGTGAAGATATTCAAAGGCTATGGCCAGGCGGGTGATCTCGTCAGAGTTCCCGCCACAGACCCGCGCGCTCAGAATGCAGAGCAGGGGGCGGATCCGTTTGCCGCCGCTGAAGATGGCATGGTTGACAATTTTGTCGAGCATGCTGTCGCCAATGGTTCCGAGATCATCGCGCATCGCCTGGTCGATTGCGCTGATATCCGGTTGGAGCAGGGTTAGAAGTTCTTCCCGTTTCACTTTAGTAAAATCCTTTGCCCATGGTGGATACTTACCGTGTCACCTGAAAAGTGACACCGCGCGCAGAGGGGTAGCGTGCCGCGCTGTTTTGTCCTGCCGCTTCCGGCCTTGAACCGGATACGCATAGTTTTTTCCCGTTGATATCTCAGGGAGTGTTGAGCACCATAGAATGAACCACTTATTTTGCCAAAGGTTTTTTCGCCGGAAGTTTTGGCTCAGCCGTGTTGATCAAAAAAATTCCGCACCTCCTCCATGCTCCGGCAGAGGGGGCTTGGCGGAAGGCTGGCCCGGAAAATCCGGCCGTAACTCTTGCTGAAAAGCCGGGCGTCAAGAATCGCGAGCAACCCCTTGTCCGTTGCCGAACGGAGAAGCCGGCCGACTCCCTGGCGCAGGGCGAGTATCGCCTGGGGAACCTGCAGGGCGAAGAAGGGATTGCCCCCCTGTTCCCTGATGCGGTTCATCCGGGCCATGATCACCGGATCACTCGGCACCTCAAAGGGGAGTTTATCGATTATCACGCAGGAGAGCGATTCCCCCGGCACATCGACCCCTTCCCAGAAACTGGCCACCGCGAGAAGCACCGAGTCGGTGTTTTGCTGGAACATTTCAAGAAGCAGGGACTTCGGCGCCTGGCCCTGGACGAGCATTGGAAAGGGGAGGCGCTGTTCGAGAAATATCCTCGACGACTCCATTGCGGCGAAACTGGTAAAGAGAACCAGGGCCCGGCCACGGGAGGCAAGAAGTATGTCGAGAATTTCCTGCTGGGCCATGGGCTGGTAGGCCGGGTTTCCCGGTTCGGGAAAATGGCTGCCGCCACGGGGACCCGGCACGTAAAGCAGGGTGCGCCCGGCATAGTCAAAGGGTGAGGCCAGGGAAAGGGTTCTGGTCTCAGGGGCGAGCCCCATCCTCTGGAGAAAATAGTCAAAGCTGTTGCCGGTGGTCAGCGTGGCCGAGGTAAAGACGCAGCTCCTGACCCGGGAGTAAAGGGAGTCGGCGAGCAGCCCGCTGATATCAATGGGCGATGAGATAAGGGCCACCGACCGTTGCCGCCTTTCGCCCCAGCGGATGTAGTGGCCGGTTTCTTCCGCAAAGGGGGTGGCGGTGGCGTTCAGGCGATCAAGGAGTTCTTCGCAGCGGGCTGTCAATCCGGGCCATGGTTCGTCATTGTGCGCGCTGTCCGCTATTCGATCGCCCATCCGGCGGATATGGCTGCCAAGCTCTTCCAGGGCGGATTCCCATTCAGCCTCATTTCTGATCAGCTCGAGCAGGGGGAACCGGCCCCGTTCCCGGGGAAAGAGGGTGGCGAACCGTTCGCAGGCAGCAACCATGGCGCGGGCAGCGGTGATGATCCTGTCGCGGGAATCAGGGAGAAGGTGCTCTGCGGCAAGGCGTTCGAGGTCGTGGGCCAGGTCAACCACCTGATACTGGCTGAAGGTGGTGCCGAAATGTTTGGTGGCTACAGCTTCGAGGTGGTGCGCCTCATCAAAAATCACCGTTTCATAGCGGGGCAGTACCTCGCCGAATCCGGTTGCGCGCAGGGCCAGATCGGAAAAAAAGAGATGGTGATTGACTATGAGGAGCCGTGATGCTGCCGCCTTTTTTCTCAGACGGCTTATAAAACATGACGGTTCCTCGGGGCAGTTGCTCCCAAGGCATTGCCCTGTGGTGGCGCTGATCTCCGGCCATAAGGCGGAGTCATCGGCAAGCCATGGAAGCTCTGCCCGGTCGCCGGTTTCGGTGGTTGAGAGCCACTTGCCGATCGCGGTCAGGGTATCGGCCGGGGCAAAGAGTTTCGCCTGGGCGGTGGACGCGGCCTGGTGCCAGCGGTGGAGACAGAGATAGTTCTGCCTGCCCTTGACGCAGAGGGCGGTGAGTTCCGGATCAATATAGGTGCGGATAAAGGGGATTTCCCGTTTGAGAATCTGTTCCTGGAGATTCAGGGTGTTGGTGGAAATCACGACCCTCTGTCTGCTGAGCACCGCCGGAATAAGATAGGCCAGGGTCTTGCCGATCCCGGTTTCCGCCTCCACCACCAGCACCGTGCCGTTTTCCCTTTCCAGGGTTTCGGCGACCGCATCGGCCATCAGTACCTGGCCCGAGCGGCTTTCATGTCTCGGGAGCCGCTGGGAGAGGATGCCGTCAGGGGCAAATATGGTGTTGAGATTCATGGGTGCATGTACTGGTTTGGCCGTTGTGGGCGGTTTACCGGAGCCGGGCCGGCTGGGAGGGCCTGCCGGCCAACAGTGAAAAATATGCTTTGGAGACAACGTGCATGGGAAATAATCAACCATCTGATAATAAACTGAAATTCCGGAATCTGATGGGTAACCGGTGGCGGAAGTCTATAATTTTTTTGCTCTTTTGGCAAGGGTCTCCGCGCGCACAACACCGGTCTTGACAGAGAACTGCGGATACGATCTAGTAGGATAAATAACTCCGGGAGATTTTACTTATGCGCAATTATGCGCCGGTCCTCCATCAGCATATATCTCTGTCAGTCGACGCCCTGCTGCAGTCCGGTGAGGCAATTCTCATTGTTGACGACGACGAGGCGATCCGCGAACCTCTTAGAATTTTTTTTGAGCATAACAAGCTTCTGGTGCGCGAGGCGGGAACCGCCGCAGAGATGCACCGCGTCCTTGCCAGTCATCCGGTTGCCCTGGTCCTGCTTGATATCGGTCTGCCCGATGCCAACGGTCTTGAGCTTATTCCGGGTCTTGTCGCGTCGTATCCCGATCTGGCGGTGGTCATGCTCACCGGGGTTGCGGACCTCCATGTGGCCATGGAGAGCATCAGGAACGGCGCGGCCGATTATCTGGCAAAACCAGCCCAGTTTCAGGAGATATTCCTGGTTGTCCGCCGGGTTCTTGAGCGGCGCCGGCTGATTTTCGAAAATTTCCGGTATCAGAGTGACCTGGAGCAGGCCCACTTCCGCATCCAGATATTCCACCAGCTCACCCTGAAGATGAACACCGCCTATCTCAGCACCATTGAGCTTGACGAGATCCTGCAGGCAATTCTGGTGGGGATTACCGCCGAGGAGGGGCTGCGCTTCAACCGGGCCTTCCTGGCCCTGGTCTCCGATGACGGCACTCTGCTCAAGGGGCGGATGGCCATTGGTTCCGATTGCCGGGAACAGGCGGGGCGGATCTGGAGCGAGATGCGGGCCCGGAAGATCGAGTTCATGGATATTGTGCAGAATATCAAGCAGTCCTGCCAGGTCAACGATTCCCGGGTGAATGAATTGATCCGCAAACTCGAGGTGTCGCTCCATGATGAGAACCATTTTCTCGTCCGTTCGCTTCTCGAGCGGCGAAGTATCCTGGTGACCAACGGAGTGGCGGATGTGCCGGTCTCCCGCGAGATAATCGACCTGCTGGGCGAGGATAATTTCGTGGTGGTGCCGCTCTTTTCACCGAGCAAGTCCCTGGGGGTGATCATTGCCGACCACTTCGTGACCAGGCAGCCGATTACCGGAGAGCTGGTCTCAGCCCTGGAGCTTTTCGCCAGCCAGGCAAGTCTGGCCGTTGAGCACAGCCATCTCTACATGAACATGGAGAAGAAGATATCCGAATTGCAGATTCTCACCCATGAGCTTGACGCGAAAAAGGATCTGCTGGTGGCGGCCGAGCGCTATTCCGCCCTGGGTCAGATGTCCGCCCAGCTGGTGCATGCCATCCGTAATCCCATAACCTCCATTGGTGGGGTTGCCAGGCTGCTGGCCAAACGGATTACCGATGAGGAGTGGCGGAAATATATCGATATGATGGTCCGCGAGGCGGGCCGGGTCGAGGCGACCCTTGAGGAGCTTTTTAATTTTGTCCAGCACACTGAAATTCATAAAGAGCCGATCCAGGTGAACAGGCTTGTCGGCAAGATCGTCCTGCTGCTGCAACCCACCATGGAAAAACAGCATATCTCCTGGGAGGTCAACCTTCCGGATGAAGAGATGATTCTTGACCTTGACGATCACCAGATGCAGCAGGCGCTGTTGCATCTGCTCAAGAACAGTGTCGATGCCATGGAGCATGGCGGCCATCTTGTGGTCTCGGTCGCCAGAGAGGGCTCTGAGGTGCTGATACGTATTGCTGACAGCGGTCCGGGGATAGCATACTCCAATCTCGCCCGGGCCAAGGATCCTTTTTTTACCACCAAGACCTATGGCACCGGGCTGGGACTCACCCTGGTGGAACGGATTGTCCATGATCATGGCGGAACCTTTTCGATGAAAAGCAGTGAAGGGGAGGGCACCGAGGTGGTTGTCCGCCTTCCTGTTTCTTAGAAGAAGGCACGGGGTGACAAAGTGACAGAGTGGCAGAGTGGCAAAGTGGCAGAGTGGCAAAGTGATGGCGTTGGTTGTACTCAGCCCTCAGCCCTCAGTTCTTCCCCGTCTCACCTCTCACTTCTTTATAGCTGGCAGGCTGTTCAGCGGGCAGAAAACTCTGTGTCGCCTATGTCACTCTGCCACTTTGCCCCTCTGTCACTTCCCTTACTCACTCCTCACTTCCCCCCCTTCCCACCTCGTTCCTCGCCAGAATCCGCCCCCGTGACCAGGAGGCGATGATACCGGCTATCCCTATGGCCGCGGTAAAAAGAAAGCATGCCCGGAGCGCGGTCATAAAGGCCGCGCCATGTTCCGGGCGGAAATCCTTGAGATCCAGTCCGCCGGTATTCATGGCAAAATAAAAGGAAAAAACGACCCCCGCCTGGGCGACTCCGGTCAGCATGCCCAGATTCCGTGCCGTAGCCAGCATCGCAGCCGCGACCCCTGCCTTGGTTGAATCGACATGTGCCAGTACCGAGGCGCTGTTGGGAGAGAGAAAAAGGGCCTGCCCGCCGCCGAGGATCGCGAGGAGAATGGCCACGGTTACGGGATGGGAATCGACTGAGAGCCCGGTCATGAGGATAAGGCCCACGGTGCTGATGACCAGTCCGGCGGTGGTGAGGAGGCGCGCGCCCACGTAATCCGAAAGCCAGCCCGCAGTCGGAGCGACCAGCAGCACGGAAAGAGGAATGGCCATCATCACCAGCCCGGTTTTAAGCGGGGCAAGGCCGGTAATCCGGTCAAGATAGAAGGGAACAAGGAGTATCACAGAAAAAAGAACGGTAAAGGAGAGCAGGGCGCTGAGTACTGCCGCGCTGAAGAATTTTTTCGCAAGAAGCCCCATGGGAAGAAGTGGGTTTGAGACTCTCCTCTCATGGCGGAGAAAGAAGTAGAGGATCGGGATGGTCACAAAAAGCAGAAAAAGGGCCGTACCTGAACGGATGGTGGCGACAAGAACAAGGAGAGTGAGGGCAATGGTCCAGGTAATACCGCCGACCGTATCGAATCTATGGGTGTGTTCTTTTGTGGAGGGGGGCGGGAGAACAAGGAGGGCGAGGACTGAGAAGAGCAGTCCGATGGGCACGGTGAGATAGAAGATGGCGCGCCAGGAGAGATATTCAATAATAAGGCCGCCCAGTGACGGGCCGGCCATCAGGCCGACGGACACAGCCACCCCGACCAGCCCCAGGCTGCGTCCGAGTTGTTCCGGGGGAGAGGAGTCCTTGATCAGGGCGGGGCCGGAGGACATCATCATCGCCGCGCCTATGGCCTGAAACAATCTCCAGAAGATCAACCACGGGACAGAGGGGGCAAGGGCGCACCCCAGAGACGCCATCCCGAAGAAGAGCATGCCCAAGGGATAGATCCGCCCCCGTCCTACCCGGTCGCCGATATGGCCCCACAGGAGCAGGGTGCTGGTGATGGTCAGGAGGTAGATCATCACAATCCACTGGGTGAGTGGCAGGGAGCTGTGGAGTTCTGCCATGATCGATGGCAGGGCGATATTGACCATGCTGCTGTCCAGGGTGGACATGAAGACCCCCACCGCCACCACCAGAAATATCTTCCATCTGTTCTTCCGGGTGTCCACTGCGTTTCCTCGTCTCTGTGCCATGTTTCCGGGAACAGGGTGTTCCTCAGGGGAAATCGGGGCGCGATTTCAGGTGGCGTATCGATTCCGGGTCAAGAGAAAATGCCATAGATTTCAGACAAGGGCAACCAGGGAATACCTTGGGATGAAATGTGGCGTTCTCCTTGATTTAATGGGCTGGGAGAAGTAATGTGTCGGACTGCCCGCGGGGAAACAGCCGTGCCCGGTATCTGTATTCCTGTCCGGGGCAGGTGTACTGTCGGGAAAACCAAAAGATTTGACAGCAGGATGCCCGTGCCTCCTGAAAGTGTCCGGAGTTGTGAACAGAAAATGAAAAGATTTTTAATTCTTGCAGTTCTTGCTATGTGCGTTGCGGCCGTGTTCGGCTG
>JBFHXP010000056.1:0-16445 GCA_041598875.1 Desulfobulbales bacterium | reverse complement strand
CGTACTCCAGTACGCCTGCGCATACTTCCTTGATCTCCTTGATCTTTTTTAAAATTGTCTGTTTCCGGATTGAAAACAATCACGTGTAGCCATCCGGAAAAAAAACTTCCGGATGGACACTATTTAAGAGAAAAACCGAAGATGGAGGTGTGTCATGGATCTGAAAAAATTAGCGCCGTGGAACTGGTTCACAAAAGAGGAAGAAGATGTTGGTGCCCCTGTCCCGGTCAGGCACGCGGATTCCCGCCAGCCGCAAAGATATTTTCATGGGCCCGTCGGACAGCTCCACCAGGAAATGGATCAGTTGTTTGATAATTTTTTCAGGGGGTTCGGTCATTCCCCCTTCAGGCCTGGGAGCCTCTTGTCCGACTCCCTGAACTCCGGCATGCTCAAGCCCACCCTGGATATCGGCGCCAGTGAGAAGGAGTATGCGATCAGTATCGAGGTGCCGGGTGTTACCCAGAAAGACGTGAAACTTGAGATTGCACACAATACCCTGACGGTCAGGGGCGAGAAGAAACAGGAAAAAGAGGAAAAGAACAAGGATTTTTATCGAGTAGAAAGATCCTACGGCTCCTTTCAGAGGGTGCTGTCACTCCCCGAGGATGCGGATCAGGACAAGGTCACGGCGACTTTCAAGGATGGCGTTCTGGCCATAACCATACCCAGGAAACCGATGCCAGCGGCGGCTGTGAAGCAGATTGAAATCAAATAGTTTTCATTAGTCTCGCGTCAAGGTTGAAACCACCGTCTTCAGACGGTCAGCTTTCAGTTAGTGGTATGTTCGTTGTTCAGGTACAAAGTGGCAAAGGCGCAGAGTGGCAAAGTTTTGTAAGATTCGTCTCACGTCTTACGTCTCACTTTCTCTGTCACTCTGCCCCTCTGTAACTATGGTGCCTCATGCTATCGCCTTTCAGTCGATAGTCGTTGACTTATAGAGCGGTTCCAGGATTTCAGCTTTTTTCGTCTCCTTCCCGCCGGTTTTCCGTACCTCTTTCAGCGCTGCCAGCAGGCCGTTTCCCTGCCATTTCCTTTTTTCATCCGAACCGTAGAGGTGGCGGTCGATCTCTTTCAGGCCAGGGGCAAGTTCCGGGAAGATCCTTTCCAGGTCAGCAAGGCAATGGATTTTCTCTGAAGGGCAGGCCGTCTTTGCCCAGCTGATTATCGCCTTTCGTGCTGCCAGGGGCTCGTTGGCCCGGCAGCTCTTCTCGAGAACGGTGAAGGCCTTGTTTTCCCGTATGGTCAGGGCCTCATTTTTCCGCTCAAGACCGTCGGCCCCACCTGATGTCAGTTGCCGTCTGGCGCGCACGAGCAACAGGAGGGTTGTCAGCCAGCACCCCGCGAGGATTGCGCAGGCGGTGATCCAGAAGATCGGTTTTGTGTCGGCCGGTATCCCGGGAATCGTCGCCTGTGCGGATGGACTGACCGGTGTTGGCGGAGCGGCAGGGGCGGGCGTTGTTTTCTGCGCATCTCCGGTAATACTCACCTCCCGGGCCGGGATGACCGCGTACTCGACCCGGGATGTCCGGGTATCCCACCATGGGACGCGTATCTCGGGCAACCGGACGGTGCCCGGCCTGGTGGGAATCATGGCAACTGATTCCAGCCGGGACCCGGTGATCCCCTCGCTGGTGGCGTGATTTCCCACCTCAGCCTTTCCCTGGTAGAGCTTGACGCCCTCCACCTCGCCCAATTCAATGGGCGGCAGCTGGCTGCCAAGCAGACCATTACCGGTCACCTCTATGGTCATGGTGGCGGATTCGCCAACCGTCAGATTTTCCGGGTTCTGGCTCCATTTGTCAGCAACAGTCAGGCTGTCGGTCGGCAACCAGGTGGCGGAGCGGGGATAGGAATCCGGTTTTTCCAGGACCGTGACCTCCTCGCCCCTGCTGCGCACTTGAATTTTTCTGCCCTGATTGCCAAAAGGGCCAAAAAAGGTGGTGACCCGCTGCTGGCCCGGCATGGTGGCCTGGACCTCGATGCGGGGTATCTCCAGGACGCCGCTTTTCTGAGGGAAGATCGCATACTTCAGCTCAAATACCTGGTAAGACCGTCCCTCAACGATCTTGGTGTATGAGGCATCATTAAGCTTTTCCACCACCGCGTCCGGTATCTGCGGGATGCCTGGATCATGGGCCTGCACCCCTTCGGCCACAAAGATCCGCAGGGTGTAGACAAGCTGTGACTGAACATAGACGGAACGGCTGTCAACCTCGGTTTCAAGGAAAAGAGGGTCCTCATTGCTGCCGGTTTTCGGTTCCGGGCGGTCGACAACGTGTATGGTCAGCGGGTTTGTCTCTTCATTGCCCACGGTGATCGCGGGAATCCGCAGGTCGCCGGTCCTTTTCGGGGCCAGGACAATGTTCCAGGAAACGGAGGCGGTTACCGTGCTGTTGATGATCTGGGTGGAACTGGTCTGGTTCCGGCCCAGTATGGTGAAATCACTTTCCAGCGGAGACAGGTCCGGTCCTGAAAAGAAGGAGTTGGAGTCCTTGCTGATGGTCAGGTTAAGGGTTTCATCCAGGGCGATGGTTGTCCGGTCCGCAACCGCGGTCACCGCCCCCAGGGCCGCGGGGCAGATCACCGTTGCCAGGCAGAGCGCTGCCAGGAGTATTCTGAGTGTGCGAAAGATGCCTGTCATGTTTGTGTGGCCTTGATTTACCATGTTTTGCCGTTCGGTTCAGTGGTCCGCCTGCCCCGGTTTATCTGCGACTGGTACTCAAATTTCCGGCGGAGCAAGCCGCCTGGGTCATCGGGAACCTGGCGCAGCCACTGTTCCAGGGCCTGCCGCTCTTCTTCATCCAGGTGTTCCCCCGTCTCCCGGGGGGCTGGGGACCGCTGTTTTTCCTCGTCCTCTCCGCCATCGGGATTTTGCCGGGTGATCGGCTGGTTTTCCTCGGCGGTGCTCTTTTTTTCTTTATCCCCCTGCCGGTCCTGCTGCTCTTCTGTTCTGCTATCTTCCCGGTTGGCGCCGGACTGCGGTTTGTCCCCCGGTTCATCCCCGGACCGGGCCTGGTCCGGTCTTTCTGGTTTGTCTTCCTGCTCCTCGCCCTGTTGGCCCTGGCTCGATGACCCGGTGTCGTCCGGCTGGTGCTCCCCGTCCGGTTTCTGCCGCTCTTCCGGCGGATCCTCCTCTCCGTCCTGGCTCTGCTTATCCTGTTGTTCCTGCTCCTGCAGCAGTTTTTCTACCAGCGCCTTGTTAAAGGCTGCATCCTCCATTCCCGGACTCAAGTGCAGGGCCTGTTCATAGGCGGCGACCGCTTCGGCGAAGCTGCCCATTCGTGCCAGGCTGTTGCCCCGGTTATAGAGGGCATCGGCAGTGTCGGCAGTGTTAAAGGCCTGGGCCGCCTCCTCGAACTTTCCGGCCCGGTACGATGCAGTCCCTTTCCACTGGGGGGATTGGAAAAGTTCCGCAGCCTTCTCCGGGTCATCGTTCAGTATCCTGGCCGCCTGCTGGTCCTTGCGCTGCCAGAGGTCATCCCAGGTGAACGCCTGGCAATCCCGGGGCCACAGGCTCAACGCCAGGAGGATTCCCAGGATCCATCCCCGGCGGAAGGCCATCAGGGCAACAGGCAGAACCAACAGCAGCAGCCAGGCACCCTGTTCCTGCCACTGATCAAACTCCCTTTCCGACCGGTGAAAGGTCTCTCTGCCAGCAAGAAGTGAATCCCCGGCCAGAAGAGAATCAATATCCTCATCCGTCAGCTGGATATCGCTGTACCGGCCCCGGTTTTTCGCTGCCATCTCCTGGAGCAGGCCCCGGTCCATCCGGGGAATGATAATCGTTCCATCGGCGTCTTTCCAGAAGCCGCCGTCATTTTTCGGTATGGGGCCGCCCTCTGCCGTGCCCACCCCGATAACCGATAAGGTGATGGCGCTGCCCTGAAGAAGGTCGGTCACCGCGGTTACGTCCGTTGCGCTCACCTCATCGGTGAGAAGCAGTATCCTGCCGCGCCTGATCGCTGTTTCCTTGAACAGTTTGATGGCCATCTCCACCGCATCCACAACATTGCTGCCATAATTGGGCATGATGCCCGGCGACAGGGCCGGGACCATGGCCGCAATTGTCCGGGTGTCGTCGGTTAACGGGGCAACGGTATGGGCGTCACCTGAATAGACCACCAGGGCGGTGGTGCCCTCTTTTCTTTTTTCCAGGATATCGGTGAGCTTGTGCCGGGCCCTGGTCAATCGGTTCGGCGGGAGATCCTGGGAATAGAAGGAGAGGGAGAGGTCCTGGATAAGAACCAGGCCATCCTCTTTCCTTTCAACCGGCTGGGGCTGTTTTTCCCATGCCGGCCCGGCCATGCTGATACTGGACAGGATCCAGGCAAGGAGCAACACCACCCAGGGCCAGCTCTGCCGCCTGCTTCCGGTGCTGTCCAAGAGGTGGGGCAGCAGGGACGGGTTGATGACCCGATCCCAGATGGTTGACCGTGAATGCTGCCGCCACAGCGCATATACAAGCAGTGCGGCCGGGAGTATCGCCAGCAGCCATAATGGCCGGACAAAATGAAACGCGGCGTATGGTGTCATCATCTCAGTCATTGGCGTCCTTGCTCCGGATACCCTTTGCGGGCATTGGTATCCGCATCAGGGCGGTCAGGAAACTGAGAACAAGGGCAGCGCCCAGGGGCCAGTAATAGAGGGTTTTTACCGGGCGGAAAGTTTCTGTTTCCTGTTCAACGGGTTGCAGTTCATCAATAATCCGGTAGATCTCCTCCAGCTCCTCGCTGTTCCGGGCCCTGAAATACCGGCCATGGGTCTGCGCCGCAATCTGTTGCAGCATCTCCTCGTCAAGATCGGCGGAGGGGTTGATTGCGCGGGCGCCGAAGAAATCACGGACCAGTATCTCATCCGCCCCGACCCCGATGGTATATATGGTAATGCCGGTCTGGGCGGCGAGTTTTGCCGCCTGCAGAGGGGCCATATTGCCGGCGTTATTGCTGCCGTCGGTCAGCAGGATGAGAATCCTGTTCTCGGCAGGTCTTTCTTTTAAACGTTTGACTGCCAGGCCGATGGCGTCACCGATGGAGGTATTCTTGCCGGCAAAACCGAGCTGCGCCTCGTTAAACAGGGTCTTGACGGTCTGCCGGTCAAAGGTCAGCGGGGTCTGGATATAGGCCTCTGTGCCGAAAAGAAGCAGGCCGATCCGGTCCCCGGCGCGTCGCTCTATGAACTCATTGACCACCTTTTTAACCAGGACAATCCGTGATACCTGCTGGTTATTGATCACCATGTCCTCGATTCCCATGCTGCCGGAGATATCCACCGCCATCATCAGGTCGCGGCCGCTGACCGGTAAATTCACCGGGTCGCCGACCCATTGCGGTCTGCTCGCCGCGCCGACCAGCAGGCACCAGATCAGAAGCAACAGCACCGTCCTGGAAAGACGCGTCCGGGCCATGGGTGGCGACTGGCGGGCAAGGCCATGGGCCTCGGCGAAAAAGGGCACAAAAAGGGCGGCCTCATGGTTGGCTGCCTCTGGAAAGAACCGGTATATGAGCCAGGGCAGGGGCAGGAGCGCAAAGGCCCAGGGCCAGATAAAATCGATCATCTCTTATGGCTCCTGATCCATTTGTCGGCGAGCCGCAAGAGAGGTTCGATCTCCGCGCTGCTGTGCCGCTGGTAGAGGTTTTCCCCCAGGACGCTTCCGGTGCCGCGGCTGAACTGGCTTCCCCCGCCGGTTTGATCAAGAAACTCAAGCCATCTCCGGCCGGTGAGGGCCGCCACCTCCCGGCGGCCGAAACTCTGGATGGCAACCCGCCGGAGAAGCATCGCCACCTGGGGCAGAACCGCGCCCGGATCGGGATGATGCCTTAACCTGGCCAGTTCCTTGCGGGCTGCCCGGCGATACCGGTTATTTCTCAAGGAGAGGAGGAGGCGATACCCTACCCAGCCGACCAGGGCCAGAGACAGGAAGGCAACAACCAGCCAGCCGGGGGCCGGCGGCCACCAGCCTATTGGTTCGGGAAGATGGATATCGCGAAGCTGGGCCAGGGGGTCAGGACTCATCTCCGCGCTCCTCCCAGCAGATTTCTGAAATAATGAAGAGGGGACTCCTCGGTTGATATGGTGAGCAGGGGGATACCCATCGGGCCAAGCAGGTTTTTGAGTGACTCATTCCTGGCGAGAAATCCCTGCTGGTATTGGCGGCGCAGTTCCCTGTCGCCGGTGTCGAGAATCGCCCGCTGTTCACCGTTGGTGATGCTGTACCGGCCAGATAACGGGAGATTCTGTTCCAGGGGGTCATGGACCAGAACCGCGGAGATATCGTTATGGCGGCTCAACTGGTGCAGATGCCTTTCCCCGTCCCCGTTGAACTGATAAAAATCACTTATGATAAAGATATTTGAGCCCGGCCGGGCAATGCGGCGCAGTTCTTCGATGGCCTTGCTCAATCCATGGTCTGAATTCCGGGACTTGCGGTTGAGCAGGTGATTGAACCTGTTGATACTGTTGAGGAGCTGGAGGACATTCCGGGGGCTCCGTTGGGGGCGTATCTCCGCGTGTTCGTTGCTGCCGAAGACAAGCCCGCCCACCCGGTCATTCTGCTGCAGTGCGGCCCAGGCAAGCAGTGCGGCGCAATGGGCCGCCATCACCGATTTGAAGCAGGTGGTGCTGCCGAAAAACATCGGCAGGGACTGATCGATCAGAAGAAGGACCGGGCGTTCCCGCTCTTCACGGAAGAGTTTGGTATGGGGTCGGCCGGACCGGGCGGTCACCCGCCAGTCAATGGTTCTGATATCGTCACCAGCCTGATAGCCACGGACCTCCTCGAAATCGATGCCCCGGCCGCGGAACTTTGTCTGGTGCGGCCCGGTCAGCTGAGAAAATGTTTTTTTCTGCCTGGCAAGCTTGAGATCCATGGCCCCGTACCGCAGACGGATCAACTCCGCCAGGGTGCAGTAGGCGCCGGAGGGGCGGAAGGAGGGTGACGCTCCATTCATGTCAGACAACGGGAACATGGTGTAACAGGGAATCGATTACCTGGTTTCTGCTGATTCCGTTTGCCTCGGCCTCAAAACTCAAGATCAGCCGGTGACGGAGAATGTCGTGGAGCACCGCCTGGACATCATCCGGGCTGACAAAATCCCGGCCGTCCAGCCAGGCCACTGCCCGGGCGCACCGGTCAAGGGCGATGGTCGCCCTGGGGCTGCCGCCATACTCAATCAGCCCGGCCAGCGTCTCTGAGTATTTTTCCGGGGCGCGCGAGGCCATGACCAATTGGACAATATACTCCTCCACCGCTGGCGCCATGTGGATGTCCAGCACCGCCTGCCGGGCCAGGTGAATCTCATCCTGACTGACAACCCGTGCCGGCGCTGAGTGCTGGTGGGCGGCCTCTTCCCTTGCAAGTTTGAGGATCTGATGCTCCGCCGCGCTATCGGGATATCCCACTTCCACGTGCATCAGGAAACGGTCAAGCTGCGCCTCGGGAAGGGGATAGGTCCCCTCCTGCTCAATTGGATTCTGGGTTGCCATGACCAGGAAGAGATCGGGCAGTCTGTAGGAGGTGCGCCCTATACTGACCTGTCTTTCGGCCATTGCCTCGAGCAGGGCGGACTGGACCTTGGCCGGGGCCCGGTTGATTTCATCGGCCAGCACCAGATTATGAAATATCGGCCCATGCTGAAACTGGAAACTGCCATCTTCGGGCCGGTAGATATCTGTTCCGGTTACATCGCCGGGCAGGAGATCAGGGGTGAACTGAATCCGGTGGAATTCGCCCTCAATCGCCTCGCCCAGACATTTTATCGCCTTGGTCTTGGCCAGCCCCGGCGCCCCTTCAACCAGGAGATGGCCATCGGTAAGCAGGGCAATGATCAGCCTTTCCACCAGTTTGGGCTGGCCGACAATCTGCCCCTGGAGCCATGTCTGTAACTCTTTGAATATGTCCTGTTTTTCCATGAATCGTTTCTCTTTTGGTTTCGGAAATAGCGGTGACGCTGACATCTGCAGACTATACTGATCCTTCTAAACAGTGTCCATCCGGAATGTCTGTTTTTCCCGGAGGGCAATACCTATCCGTTTCCGGATGAAAACTAAATAAGGAGTGTTGTCCGGATGCGCAAGGGACTTTTCGATCATATTCATGGGTGTTGATCAAGAAAAAGTTGTGACTACAGGGAAATAGCGTCAATGGTGGGAATTTTGTATAATTATGGTATGATGGGCTCCACTAAAGTGCCAATCTTCAAATGAGGTCCGCCTTGCCAATCACCCCCATCTCTTTATTGCGGGGTTTCGGGTCGTCGCATCAAGAAGGAGATATGAAATGGATTTTTCAGCCTACCAGACAGAAGGGTTCTATGATGAGCTTTTTGATGAGCACGGTTCTCCGCGGCCCGGCGCTCGGCTCCTTGTAAAAAAAATCGAGTCCCTTGCCCGGGAAAGCCTGCTGACCAAGCAGCAGGCCGCGGAGACCATGCTCCTGCAGCTCGGAATCACCTTTGCGGTCTATGGCAACGAGGAGGGGTCGGAAAAGATCTTCCCGTTTGATGTGCTGCCCCGGATCGTCGACGGTTCGGAGTGGACCCGGATTGAGGAGGGTCTCAAGCAGCGGATCTTTGCCCTCAACGCATTCATTGAAGATATCTATAACAAGAGACAGATATTGAAAGACCGGATCATTCCGGAGGATCTTGTCCTTTCGAGCAAGACCTATCGCAAGGAATGCATCGGGTTCAGCCCGCCCCACAAGATCTGGTGCCATGTGACCGGGACCGATCTGATCCGTGACCGCGACGGGGTTTTTTATGTGCTTGAGGACAATCTGCGTTGCCCCTCCGGGGTCTCCTATGTCCTGGAAAACCGGCAGGTCCTGAAGCGGACCTTTCCCCAGGTTTTTGAGGCGTCACGGGTGCGGCCGGTGGACGATTATCCCAACCGGCTGCTTGAGACCCTTGAGCACCTGGCCCCGCAGAACGTCTTGTCGCCGCGGATCGGGGTGCTCACTCCGGGGATCTACAACTCAGCCTATTTTGAGCATTCGTTTCTCGCCCGGCAGATGGGGGTGGAGCTTGTGGAAGGCCAGGACCTTGTTGTTCATAACGGCTTTGTCCATATGCAGACCACCAAGGGGTTGCAGCGGATCGATGTCCTCTACCGGCGCCTGGACGATGATTTTATCGATCCGCTGACCTTCCGGCCCGATTCGATGCTCGGGGTGCCCGGGCTGATGGAGGTCTACAAGGCGGGAAGAATAGCCATGGCCAATGCGCCCGGCACCGGTATCGCCGATGACAAGGTCATCTATGCCTATGTGGAGAAGATCATCAGGTATTATACCGGCGAGGACGCCATCCTCCCCAACGTGCCGACCTATATCTGTTCAGACCCCAAGGACCAGGCCTATGTGCTTGACAACCTCGATAAGCTGGTGGTCAAGGCTGCCAATGAGTCCGGCGGCTACGGCATGCTGGTCGGTCCCCATTCCACTAAAGAGGAGCGCGGCACATTCGCGGCCCTGATCCGGGACAATCCGAGAAACTATATGGCGCAGCCGACCATTGCCCTTTCCCGGGCCCCGACCATAGTTGACGGCGCCATCGAGGGGCGCCATGTCGACCTGAGGCCCTATATCCTCTATGGCCGGGATATTCATGTCCTGCCCGGCGGTTTGACCCGGGTTGCCCTGCGCAAGGGGTCGCTGGTTGTCAACTCGTCCCAGGGCGGCGGCAGCAAGGATACCTGGGTGGTTGACGGGCCGCTGTAGCCGGTTCTGATTCCGGTTAACATTGGTTTTTTCGCAGATCTCCACATGCGATATTTGATATTTATTCATCTTTCAAAGAGGATACAACCATGCTGAGTCGTGTTGCAAACTCTGTCTACTGGATGTGCCGCTATATAGAACGCGCCGAGAATGTCGCGCGCTTTATCAGCGTCAACCTCAATCTCCTGCTCGATCTCCCGCTGGAAGAGGGGCACCACTGGGAGCCGCTGATTTCCATTACCGGCGACCGCGCCCGGTTTGAAGAAAAATATGACTCCAGCAGCCAGGAAAATGTCATCAGGTTTCTGACCTTTGACCGCGAGTATCCCAACTCGATTATCTCCTGTCTGCAGGCGGCTCGCGAGAACGCGCGTTCGGTCCGGGAGGTTATCTCCTCGGAAATGTGGGAGCAACTCAACCGCTTTTATATCGAGGTCAAGGAGGCGGAGAGTTCCGGGTTTGCCCAGAACGATCCCCACAAATTCTTCCTCATGGTGAAGATGCGGGGCCATATGTTTACCGGCCTTCTCTATTCGACCATGTCCCATGGCGAGGCCTGGCATTTCGCCCGCATGGGGATGATGATCGAACGGGCTGATAAAATTTCCCGGATCCTGGATGTGAAATATTTCATGCTCCTGCCCACCGCGGAATATGTCGGGGCGCCCTATGACAATATCCAGTGGGCGGCGGTGCTTAAATCGGTCAGCGCCCATGACATGTACCGGAAAATATTTCATCGCATCTCGCCCAAGCAGGTTGCTGATTTTCTAATCTTTGACTCGGAGTTTCCCCGCTCAATCCGTCATTGCATTGCAAACGCCCTCTTTTCCCTGCACAAAATCACCGGCACGCCCCTGGGCACTGCCGGGAACCGGGCGGAGAAAATCCTCGGCCGTCTGCAGGCGGACCTTGACTATACCGATATTGACGAGGTGATCGGGTTCGGGATGCATGAGTATCTCGACTCCCTGCAGGGCCGGTTGAACCAGGTCGGCCAGGAGATCAGCGCCACCTTTTTCCGTCATGTGCCGGTGGAGCCGGCGGCGGCGACCCAGCAATGACGCGGCGCTTAGGACGCATCGCCCGCTGGGGCGGGACTTCCCGGTAAAAAGGTGAAAAAATATCGTGCATGCGGTCCGTAAGGCTGGATCGTTTCATCGCCAGATCAAGAGGGCCCGAAAAAATGAACTTTTTTCGTCAACGATCCCGGGGCAAGGGCGCCCGGCCAGCAGCTTTTCGGGCAGAAATCAGCGCCCTTCTCTTCCTCCTGCTGGTATTCTGCCCTCTCCCCTCCCTTGCCGCGCCCCATAATGGTGTCATTGTCTTTGGCAGTGACCACAATTATCCCCCCTATGAGTTTCTGGATAAAGAGGGCCAGCCGGCGGGTTTTAATGTCGATATGATCCGGGCCATCGGCGAGGTCATGGGCTTTGCGGTCAAAATAGAGCTTGGGCCGTGGGCTGCGATCCGCCAGAGGCTGGAACAGGAGGGCACGGTCCATGTGTCGGACATGTTTTACTCCGAAGAGAGGGCGAAAATAGTTGATTTTGCCGATCCCTTTACGGTGATGTACGATGAAATCTATATCCGCAGGGACTCCGAGCCGGTCCGGGATCTGGAGGATCTGCCGGGCAGGAGGGTGGCTGTTGAAAGCGGAAGTTTCACCCATGAGTATCTTGTGCAGCATGATCTCGGGGCAACGATCATCCCGGTGGAGAGCGAGCCGGACGCCCTGCGGGCAGTGGCGGCGGGTGATGCCGACTGCGCCATTATCTCCCAGGCCGTTGGCCAGTATTCCCTCTCCCATTTCAAGCTCTACAATCTGGTTGCCACCGGTTCCCCCCTTTTCCCGAGAGAGTATTCCCTGGTCGTCGCCAAGGGGAATGCCGCTCTTCTGAGAGATATCAACCAGGGGCTGGCTATTCTCAAGGCCACCGGGGGATATGAACAGATCAAGGAGAAATGGCTGACCCCATCCGGGCCGTGGGGTCTGACCTCCGAGGATTTGGCGCGCGCAATCTCCCGGGGGATGTTTGTCCTTCTCTGCCTATCCATGGTTATTCTCTTCTGGATGTGGCGGCTGAAAAGGCAGCTTTCCAGGCAGAGCGACGATCTCAAGCTTGAGCTGGCCGCCCGCCGGGAGGCGGAGAAGAAACTGGAGCAGAGCGCCATGTTTCTCCGGAACCTGATTGATTCCATTCCTGACCTTATTTTCTACAAGGACCACGAGGGCAGATATCTCGGGTGCAACAGCGCCTTTGAAGAGCTTGTCAACCGCCGCGAGGATGAGATCATCGGCAGGACGGATTTTGATCTCTTTCCCCGGGATGAGGCCCTGTCTTATCGCAAAAAAGACCAGCAGATGTTTGCTGCGAACCAGGCATGCCGGAACGATGAGTGGATCGTCTACCCTGACGGCAGGCGGGTCCTTCTCGACACCCTTAAGACCCCTTTCTATGGCTCGGATGATGAGATCCTCGGCATGATCGGCCTCAGTCGTGATATAACGGAATACCGCGAGACCACCAAAGAGGTGCGGCGGCTGAGTTATTTCTACGAGCTTCTCCTGGATTCGGCCGGCGAAGGGATCATCGGCCTGGATAGCGAGGGCCGGGTTACCTTTATCAACCCCTGTGCCATGAATATTCTCGGCTTTGAGTCAGAGGAGATTCTCGGCCGGGAGTTTCACGGGCTGATACGCCACTCCGACGTGAACAAACAGTATCTGGACCTGGCACACTGCCGGATTCATGCCGCGATCAGAGATAAGACGATCACCCACGGCATCAACGAATATTTTTTCGGCAAAGGGGGGCAGGGCATTGCGGTCAACTACTCCAGCACCCCGGTCATGGACAACGAGGTCATTATCGGCGTGGTTATCACCTTTCAGGATGTCACGGAAAGACAGAACCTTGAGTCACGTCTCCGCCAGGCCCAGAAAATGGAGGCGATCGGCACCCTGGCTGGAGGGATTGCCCACGATTTCAACAATATCCTGACTATAATCATCGGGTATTCGGAGATGGCCCTTCTTGGTCTGCCCGTTGAGATTCCGGTGCGCCGGGACATCACCCAGGTTCTGAAGGCCGCCGGCAGGGCCAAGGAACTGGTCCAGCAGATACTCTCCTTCAGCCGCCGGACCGAGCAGGAGTTGAAGCCGATCGGGGTGGCGTCGATTGTCAAGGAGACCCTCAAGCTTCTCAAGGTAGGCCTTCCGGCGACAATTGATATTCAACTCACTGTGGACGCTGAGGAGGGTACTATTCTCGGGGACCCAACCCAGATGCACCAGGTGGTGATGAACCTGTGCACCAATGCCTATCATGCGATGCTCGACACGGGCGGGTCGTTGCGGGTGGCCGTGCGGAACGGGGATATTGGTCCGGATTCTCTCGGCCAGGGCCTTTCCCTGCCTGCCGGCCGGTACCTCCTGCTCACTGTTGCCGATACCGGCATGGGCATGGACCGGCACACCATGGATCGTATATTTGAGCCGTACTTCACCACCAAGGAGAAGGGGAAGGGCACCGGGCTTGGCCTGGCCATGGTCCACGGCATTGTCGAGAAGCACGGCGGTTGTGTCACCGTTGCCAGTGAAATCGGCCGGGGATCGACGTTCACGGTGTACCTTCCTGTTCTGGTCAGCCCTCATCCGGAGGAGGAGTCCGTTGCCCCTGGCGATACCGTGGCCCGGGGAACGGAGCGGATTCTGGTGGTGGATGATGAGGAGCCGGTTGCCTCAGCATTGCAGCTGGTGCTGGAAAGCCTTGGCTATCAGGTGACCGCGATGGTGAACAGCGAGGAGGCCCTGCAGCTCTTTGTCGATAACCCGGCGGCCTTTGATCTTGTGCTGACCGACCTGAGCATGCCGAAGCTGCCGGGCGATCAGCTCGCCCGGCGCATCCTCTCTGCCCGGCCTGAGATTCCGGTGGTTCTTTTAACCGGATTTAACGAGCTTATCAGCAGGGAGGATGCACGGAAGCTGGGCATCCGGGAGTATGCCTTAAAGCCGGTGGGCCGGAGCGATCTGGCCGCGCTCGTCCGCCGGGTACTGGATGAAAACCCGCCACCTGACGGGGGCCACTCATAACGGATGGTCACCCGCCCCATCGCTTAACACGTGATTCCACAGGAACAGGACACCCATATGAAAAAGAAATCCGCCGCAAAACCATGGCAGGAATTGCGTGAGATACTGGATAACGGGGAGTACGATCGGCTCGATCAATTTTTTGATGATTTATCAGCAGGTGAGACCGCCCTTGTGGTTTCGCGCTTGTCACCGGCCGAACAGAAGAAGCTGGTCACCATTCTCGAGCCTTCCGATGCTGCCGATGTTATTGAGGATATGCCTGCGGTTCAGCTTGCTGATATCATAGAGGAACTGTCGCCGGAGCAGGCTGTGTCGATTATGGGTGAGCTGACCAGTTCCCGGAAAAACAGGGTGCTCTCGGAAATGGAGGATAGAGATGTCGAGGCGATCCTTGGCGTGATGGAGCCGGGCCAGGCCGACGAGGCCCGGAGGATGCTCTCCTATCCCAAGGATACGGCCGGGTCGATCATGGCCAGGGAATTCCTTGCCTATCGCGACAGGGCGACAATCGGCTCGGTGCTTGCCGATCTCCAGCTGAACAAGTCGCGGTATCGCTCCTATCATGTCCAGTACATCTATGTGGTTGATGATCGGAATAAACTTGTCGGTGTCCTTCGGGTCCATGACCTGCTCTTTGCCCTTCATACGGCAACCCTTGACCAGATAATGATCAGGGATCCTCTTCATGTCATGGTTGGGGACACCCTGAAGGATCTCAGGGAGTTTTTTCAGGAGCACACCCTGTTCGGGGTGCCGGTGGTTGACGGCGATGGTGTTCTTGTCGGGGTGCTCCTGCCATCGGCGGTTGAATCGGCCTTTACGAAAAAATCAGTGCATCAGTTTCTCGGGTTGAGCGGTATTGTCGGCGGCGAGGAGTTCAGGACCATGCCTCTTTTGACCCGAAGCGGGCGCCGGTTGTCGTGGCTGAGCATCAATATTGTTCTCAATGTGCTGGCCGCAAGCATTATTGCCATGTATCAGGAGACCCTGGCCGCGGCCATTGCCCTGGCTATTTTTCTGCCGATGATCAGTGATATGAGCGGCTGCTCCGGCAATCAGGCGGTTGCCGTCAGCATGCGGGAACTCACCCTGGGGCTGCTGCATAAAAGGGAGTTTATGCGGGTCCTGGGCAAGGAGATAGGCCTTGGGATCATCAATGGCATTGCCCTGGGGATTCTTCTTGGGATGATTGCCTATCTGTGGCAGGGAAATATCTATCTCGGCCTGGTGGTCGGCGGGGCATTGATGCTCAATACGATCATTGCCGTAAGTTTTGGCGGTATCCTGCCCCTGCTGTTGAAAAAGGCCAGGCTCGATCCTGCCCTGGTGGCCAGCCCGGTGCTTACCACGGTAACGGACATGTGCGGATTTTTTCTGGTCTTTTCACTCGCGTCACTGGTGCTGGCAAAAATCTCCGGGATATGACGCCGGACAGGGATGTCCAAGTGCCGGGCGAGCCAGGGATGGCGGGAGCCCGGCCGCCGGAAGGGACAGGGATGTCCAAGTGCCGGGCGAGCCATGGATGGCGGGAGTCTTCTCTTTTCCTTCGACATTCGAAATTCCGTGTTCGAAATTCCGCGGTTCACGAAGTTTTACACATACGACCGTACGCGGTAGGCGCACTGCTTCCTGGCATCGTAGCAGGCCGCTTGTGAGAAATGCGGGTTAACCCGGGATGTTTTTTAATTTTATCAAGAACTTCATTGAGGCCAGTGCCCCTGTGCCGCGGAAACTCCCGGTGCAGGGGGAGGCACCCTCGGGAACATGACTTGCGGCGAGGGCAATGTGCCGGTCTGCCACGACCAGCCCGTGGGTCGGGTCATATCCCCGCCATCCCCCGCCGGGGATATAGACCTCGGCCCAGGCATGGAGCTGGCGGTTTTCGCTGTCAGGATCGCCTTCCTGGTAGCCGCTGACAAAACGGGCGGCAATGCCTGCAATCCGGCAGACCGTTATGAAGAGCAGAGCCAGGTCGCGGCAGGAAACCTCCTTCTGGTCCATTGTCATCTCCGGGGGGAGGGGATCTCCTTCATCCCGGACCACCACCTGCCAGTTCTCGTAGAGATGGCTGTTTAATCTGTTGAGGAATTCAAAGATGCCGTTCGGAGATTGTGCGAGCAGGCAAGAAGAGAGTTCACCCACCTTTTCCCCGGCCTGGAAATCACCCGGGGCAAGAGAGGGTGCCAGGGACGGGACAAGCTCCCCGGGATAGAGAAAGGGGTGGGCCTGGAAAGAGGGCGCGGTCAGGATGTAGTCAAAGGGATTTTCCAGCAGGGTCTGGACCGTGCTCGTGGTCCGAATCTCCAGGAAGTCGGTGGTCTCGTTGAACCAGATCCATCTCGCGGGGTTGCCCTCAGCATCAATGATGTCGGAAAACCCGGCTGGCTGTGGGGTGACGA
Source organism: Desulfobulbales bacterium (assembly GCA_041598875.1). Classification (GTDB taxonomy): domain Bacteria; phylum Desulfobacterota; class Desulfobulbia; order Desulfobulbales; family BM004; genus JAKITW01. Next base: position 232 of record JBFHXP010000056.1, on the reverse strand, counting down.
CCATGTCAAAGGCCTGCGGTTTCTGGTTGCAGTCGGCGCGGGGGCACAGTCTCAGCAGGTGAGGCTCGAGAAAGACCGGGGCGCTGAAATCGTAGCGGGTCTGGTGGGAGACGGCAAAGAACATTATCGGGGCTCATTCCTCTTCATTGAGTTTGGCAAGGGCCTGATCAATCATTTTGGTGGGCAGCGATTTGATTGATTCGCGGAGCTTGGCATCCCAGATGTCGGAGAT
>JBFHXP010000055.1:0-16605 GCA_041598875.1 Desulfobulbales bacterium | reverse complement strand
CCGGGAGGTGGCATGAGATAATTGTAGGTGTAATTTCAGTGTATTGCGCTGTCGGGTGAATAGCGAGAACTGCTCCCGGTCGGGTGTTTTCCGGGAAAACGGTCCGGAAAACCGGAAGTTGACGCGGTGCGGCGACTGTCGTGCCGTGCTATTGCACCGGGTTGGTGAGAGTACTCGCTGACTCGCACCCACTGTCATTCCCGGAGGTTACTACCGCTTTCCTTGGTTGTGGCTGGTCAGGTGCAGAAAGAGCAGTATGAGAAGACCCGCCGCGACCATCACCAGGCTCAGCAGCTGGCCCATGGTTATCGCGTTCCAGAGAAAGCCGAGATGGGCATCCGGTTCGCGGAAGAGTTCGACGAATATCCGGAAGATGCCATAGAAGATGAGAAAGGCGGAAAGGATCGTGCCGGCCGGCCATCCCCGGCGGTGCTGTACATCCTTGAGTTTCCAGAGGATGATGAACAGCAGAACACCCTCAAGGAGAAACTCGTAAAGCTGCGAGGGATGCCGGGCCTCGGGTCCGCCGCCGGGAAAGACCATGGCCCAGGGCACTGTGCTTGCCCGGCCGTAGAGTTCGGCATTGATAAAATTGCCGAGCCGTCCAAGGCCAAGGCCGATGGGGCCTGCAGCCACGTACAGATCCGCGGTCTGGAGCACCGAGAGGTTGTGTCGTATGCAGTAGATGGCGCCGCCGACAAGAAGCCCTGCCAGGCCGCCGTGAAAAGACATCCCGCCCTGCCAGGTGGCAAAGATCTCCAGGGGGTGGGCCAGGTAATAGGCAGGATTGTAAAAAAGGACATATCCCAGTCTGCCTCCCACCACCAGGCTGATCATCAGAACCAGGTTGAGGTTCTCGAAAGAGTCCTCCATCCGGGCGATTTTGAATTTCTGTATCTGGTGGCGGACCAGCACAACGCTGGCAAGAAAGCCTAGCACGTACATCAGCCCGTACCAGCGGATCTGGAGCGGGCCGAGGCTGAACAGCACCGGGTCGATATGGGGAAAGGGGATCATTTGAGCAGATTGGCCTTTTTCAGGTGGATTTGCAAGGCGGAAATCGCCGCCGGGGTCACCCCGGATATCCGGGATGCCTGGCCCAGGGAACGGGGCTGCACCCTGTTCAGCTTTTCCACCACCTCGTTGGAGAGACCGGCAATGCCTCTGTATTCGATGTTTTCCGGCAGGGCGAGCGCCTCCATTCGCCTGAAGCGTTCCACCTGTTCGTTCTGGCGGGCGATATATCCCTGGTACTTGATCCGGACCTGCGCCTCCTGCCTGATTGCGGGCTGTTCGGCAATGGAGAAGGGCGCCAGGGGCTCAATGGCATCCATGGTCATTTCCGGCCGCCGCAGGATATCGGCCAGGCTCTGGGGCTGGACCATCGGGGTACTGCCAGCCTCCTCGATCCGGGCATTGGTCTCGCGGTTTGGTTTGAGCACGGTCTGCTCAAGCAGTGTGGCCAGGGAGTCAATCGCCTCCCTTTTTATCACAAAGGCCTCGTAGGTCTCATCACTCACCAGTCCCTGCTGGTGGCCGATTTCCCGCAGTCGGAGATCGGCATTGTCTTCCCGGAGCAGGAGCCGGTACTCGGCCCGGGAGGTAAAGAGGCGATAGGGCTCCCGGGTGCCGAGGGTGACCAGATCGTCGATCAGGACCCCGGTATAGGCCTGGGCCCGGGTGAGGATAAGGGGTTCCTGTTCCCGGATGAAGTTGACGGCATTGATCCCGGCGATAAGGCCCTGGGCCGCGGCCTCCTCATAGCCCGAGGTGCCGTTGATCTGGCCGGCGAGAAAAAGCCCTTTGACCCGTTTTGTTTCCAGGGAGGGCAGCAGTTCCAGGGGATCGACATAATCATACTCAATGGCATAGCCGGGCCGGATCATGCGTACGTTTTCCAGCCCCCTGATACTCTGCAGCAGTCCCATCTGGATATCAAGGGGCAGGCTGGTCGATATCCCGTTGGGATAGACCTCCGCGGTGTCGATGCCCTCGGGCTCGAGAAATATCTGGTGGTGGCCCTTGTCGGGAAAACGCATGATCTTGTCTTCAATCGATGGGCAGTAGCGGGCGCCAACCCCCTGGATCAGCCCGGCATAGAGCGGCGAACGGTCAATGCCGGAGCGGATGACATCGTGGGTCTTTTCCGAGGTATGGGTGACGTGGCAGGGCAACTGGGGCAGGGGTGGCGCTTTTTTCGGGTCACTGGCAAAGGAAAAATAGACCGGCGGGCTGTCTCCCGGCTGGGCGGTAAGCGCGCTGTAGTCAATGGTCCGCCGGTCAAGGCGGGGCGGGGTCCCGGTTTTCATCCGGCCCATGGCGAATCCGGTTTCCTGGAACCATTGCGAGAGCCTGGTGGACGGAGGATCGCCCATCCTGCCGGCCGGGAAATTCTTGAGACCGATATGGATCAGGCCGTTTAAAAAGGTGCCGGTGGCGATTACCACCGCCCTGACCGGAATGGTTTCGTCAAGGGATGTGACGATGCCAATGATCCGGTCGTTGGTGTCGGTGAGTATCCGGTCGACCACTGTCTGGCGGATTTCAAGGTTCTTCTGATTTTCCAGCACGTTTTTCATCCGCAACCGGTAGCGGAGACGGTCCGCCTGGGCCCGCGAGGACCAGACCGCCGGCCCCTTGCTGGTGTTTAGGCGGCGGAACTGAATGGCGGTGGTATCGATATTTCTTGCCATTTCCCCGCCCAGGGCGTCTATCTCCTTGACCAGATGGCCTTTGGCCAGCCCGCCGATGGCCGGGTTGCAGGACATGGCGCCAATGGTGTCGGCATTGATCACGGCCACCAGGGTTTTATACCCCATGCGTGCCGCTGCCAGGGCTGCTTCGCAACCGGCATGACCGGCGCCGATCACCACGATATCATAGGAATTGTTCTTGGGATGTGAGGTCATTTCTTTGCGTCGTTTCCTTTGTGCCAGCGCAGTCTGGGGCGGCGGGCCATGGCCCAGAAATCCGGAGTGAGGAGCACTGCCACGGTATAGAGTTCCAGGCGGCCGGCCAGCATGCACAGGCTCAGAATTACCTTGGCCGCGGCTGGCAGATCACCGAAGTTCATGGCCGGGCCGACGAGATGGAGTCCCGGTCCGATATTGTTCAAGGTGGCGATTACCGCGGTGGTCCCGGTGACAATATCGACCCCGAGCGCGGTCACCATCAGGGTTGCCATGGCAAGGATCGTCAGGTACAGGGCGAAAAAACCGAGGATGGAGATCAAGACCTCCCTGGGCACCTTGACCTTGCCCAGTTTTATGGTGCCCACTGCCCGGGGGTGGACCAGGTTGCGGAGCTGCAGCCTGGCATATTTCAAAAACAGAAGAATCCTGACGACCTTGATGCCGCCGCCGGTTGAGCCGGCGCAGCCGCCTACGAACATCAGGGAGATGAGGAGGACCTTGCAGACCGGGGGCCATTGATCAAAATCCGCGGTGCCGAAACCGGTGGTGGTGATGATCGTCACCACCTGAAAGACGGCGGTGCGCAGGTTTTCTCCAAGGGAGTCGTAGGTGGAATAGAAGGCGTTGGCCGCCACGATGATCAGGATCGAAACCACGATCAGCCCGAGATAGAAGCGGAACTCTTCATTGTGCCAGTAGGTGGAAAGTTTACCCTGCAGCCCCCGGTAGTGAAGGGAGAAATTGATGCCGGCAAGAAACATGAAGATGATGATCACTATCTCGACATAGAGTGACTGAAAATGGGCGACACTGGAGGTGTGGGTGGAAAAGCCGCCGGTGGCCAGGGTGGCGAAGGAGTGGCAGGTGGCATCGAAGAAGGTAACGCCGCCGAGCATTAAAAGAAGTATCTGGGCCAGGGTCATGAGCATGTAAACGGCCCAGAGAATCCGGGCCGTATCCTGAATCCGCGGGGCGAGCCGGTCCTTTGTCGGGCCGGGCATCTCCGCCTGGAAAAGCTGCATGCCTCCTACACCCAGGAGCGGAAGAATGGCCAGGGTCAGAACGATGATGCCCATTCCTCCCAGCCAGTGGGTCAGGGCCCGCCAGAAGAGAACGCTCTTGGGCAGGACCTCGATGACGCTGAGCACGCTGGAGCCGGTGGTGGTGAACCCCGACATGGATTCAAAAAAGCAGTCAACAAAGGAATCCATGGCCCCGGAAAGATAAAAGGGTACCGCGCCGATCAGGGCGAGGGCCAGCCAGCTGAAGACCACCACCGCAAAACCGTCGCGATAGCCCAGATCGTTTTCCGGGGCAAAGCAGGCGACCAGCAGTCCGCCGGCCAGGGCGCCCACCAGTGAACAGACCACAAAGGTTTCCACCATGCCGTCCCCGTAGTAAAGGCTGAAGGGGATCGGGGTCAGGAGGAAAAGGGAAAGAACGATGAGCAGTTTTCCCAGGATATTGAGTACACCGCCGGTGCGCATTGTCTGGTTTTATGAATCCGTTTTGAGTTTTCAGGCCGGTTGTCGGTGGCAGCACGCTGTTATTGCTGGAAAAAAAATTCCACGCTCTGGCGGGCGGCCTTGGTAAAAAAGATGATCAGGTTGTCACAGGGCTGGATGGTGGTTTCCCCGGAGGGGATAAAGACCTGATCGCCGCGTACGATTCCTCCGATAATAAGTCCGTCGGGAAAAGAGAGTTGTTTCAGGGGTTGATCCTTGAGGCGGGTCTCTGGTGAAATCTTCAGTTCCACCAGCTCGGCATCGGATTCAAGGATGGTTGCAACACTTACCACCGCGCCGCGGCGGACGAAGCTCAGAATCATGTCCGCAGCCACCTGGCGGGGGCTCAGGGCCACGTCGATGCCCAGTTTGCCGAGCAGGGGGATGAAATCGGGCCGGGTAATCTTGGTGATGCATTTTTTTGCGCCGTGATGCTTGGCAAGCAGGCTGGAGAGGATATTGGTGGTGTCGCTGTCGGTCACGGCAATCACCAGGTCGGCCCGGTCGATTCCCTCCTCGATCAGGACGTTGGCCTCAAGGCCGTCGAAATTAAGGACCAGGGTCTCCGCAAGGTGTTCAGAGAGATGGTCGCAGCGGCCTGAGTCCTGCTCAACCAGGCGGACATCGATATTTTTTCCTTCCAGTTCCCGCGCCACCAGGGAGCCGATAATCCCGCCGCCGATGATAAAGACGAGATCCGGCTTTCTGCTGGTCAGGTTGAAGATGTCCTCAAGGTCACGGATATCTTCCCGCCTGACCATTACATATATCTTGTCTCCCACGTTCAGGAGATCGTCGCCCCGGGGAATAATCGTTTCCCCGTTGCGGATCAAGGCCACCACCACGAAACGGTAACTGCCGCGCAGCTGCTTGATGCTGCTCAGGGGAAGGCCGGCGCAGGGGTTTGATTCCTGGACCACGTAGCCCAGGAGAACGATCCTGCCTTCGGCGAATTCGGCGATGTTGATGGCCTCGGGCACGGAGCAGAGCTGCTTGATCTCATTGGCCATGGCCCGGTCCGGACTGATCAGGAGATCGATTCCCAGTCCTTTTTCGCTAAGCGGGGCACCGGGTGAGTAGAAGTCCTCGCTGCGGACCCTGGCGATGCGTTTTTTTACCTGATATTGCCGGGACAGGAGGCAGGCCACCAGGTTCACCTCGTCGCTGTCGGTCACGGCGATAAACAGATCGGTGCGATCAATACCTGCCTCTTCCAGGACCCGGGATGAGGCTCCGCTGCCATGCACGGTAAGGATATTCAGTTCACGCTCCAGGCGCCGCAGCTTGGACTCGTCACTGTCCACCAGCACGACTTCCTGGCCTTCCAGGGAGAGTTTTTCGCTGAGATGATGACCGACCTGGCCGGCTCCGACAATCATTATGCGCACGGTTCTTTCTCCACGGATATCGCAATACGCAGTGGATACTCCTCGCAGGGGATCAGGTGCGGATGTTGCTGCGTCCGAAATAGTGTTTAGTGATCAGCGGTCGTCCTGGCTGATTGGGCGACGGCGGATGTGCGGCATTATATATGGGGGGTGGGATATTTGCAAATCAAGGTTTTGCTGTGGTTGTATCGGGCTGTTTTTTCGAGAATATTACGGGGTTTTGCCGGGAGGAAAGAAGGTCGGCCGGGCATCGGCAATAGAGTGTGCGCGGTCTTCGATGGCGCGGATCGTGTTTTGCGGGCTTTATTCGGGGTATCTTCCCGGGGTCACGGGTTTTTTTTCGCGCTTTAATCGCCGATTTTCGATTTGAGGTCCGGCATGGTTTCCGGTTTGCGCTTGTCCCATATCCGGCTCTCCTTGCCGGTGGCGGTGACGTTTTCGTAGATCCCGTCATCCCTTTTGACCAGCTTGGTGAACCCCATTCCCTTGAGGTCGGTGTTGGTCTTGGGGGTGTTGATCGCCACCAGGGAGATAATTCTCCGCACCGGGCCCCCGCAGTCCGGACACACTTCCAGGTGGGGAGCGCTCATGGGCTGGGTCATCTCGAACTTCATACCCCGCCGGCACCCCTCTTTTTCGTGCTCATATTCGTATACCGGCATTATGATTCTTCCTCTACTTCGCGTATTTGTTTTGCATGCCCGCCGCTTCCGGTGATAAACAGGTGTTCCGGGTAAAAGTCCTGAATTTGTTTGACACCATTCCGCTGCCTGGTTATATTACTTTTTTTTTACTGTTGTTCCAAAGTTTATGTGGCGAATTCTTCCTGCTCTATCCTCTGTGTTCCGGAAGATCTGTTCCCCCGCTCGACCAGGCATTCTTATCTGAATGGGTCGCGAGCGTCAAGCGGGATCAGCGGTGGCAACCATGCTTCCACGGGAAAAGCGAAATGGGCATTGACCTGCAGGCACCGCCACAGAAGCAAACCATACTAACATAAAAATGCAAAGGCAAGGGAAGGAATCATGAGCAAGAGAACATTTCAGCCGAGTAATCTGAAGCGCAAGCGCACCCACGGTTTCAGGCTTCGGATGAAGACCAAGGCAGGCAGAGCGGTTATCAACAGCAGAAGAGCCAAGGGGCGCAAGCGGTTATCGGCTTAAGAAGTCTGGGCCGGCAGGTAAAGGCGTTGCGATAGAGCCGGAAAGAGACTACGCGCCATGAAACCCCACGCGCTTCCCAAGGAATATCTTCTGAGAAAAAACTGGGAATACCGGCATGTGTACAGTTGCGGCAAGCGGCTGCATGGAAGCGGATTCAGTCTGATTTTTACCGCAAACACCCTTGAACACAACCGGTTGGGGATCAGCATTCATGGCCAGCTAAAAGGGTCGGTCAGGCGAAACAGGATAAAGAGAATCATCAGGGAATTTTACAGGCTGAACCGGGATTTTATCGCTCCGTCAGTGGACATTGTCTTTACGGTCCGCAAGGGGTTTGTTTCCCAGTCACCGGTGGAAGTGGGCAGTGCGGTTGCAGTCCTGTTGTCGACTCTTGCTCCGCCGGTGGGCATGGCGGAAAAATGAAGGGTTTCCATGTGGGCCGCCGGGCTGTGAGCAGTCTGAGGATCCGGAAAACCCGGTATCGTATCATGCACTGGTTGAACAGATTCGGATCATATGTCTGTCTGTCCCTTATCAGGGCGTATCAACTCATTATTTCTCCTGTTCTCCCTCCCTCCTGCCGATTTACGCCCACCTGCTCCCAGTATGCCATGGACGCCATCGGACGACACGGTGTGGGGCGCGGACTGTATCTTGCCGTAAAAAGAGTCCTGCGCTGTCACCCCTTTCATCCCGGTGGTTTTGATCCCGTTGACAATTAAAGGCTCCCGCCGGCACGGGGAGATCCATGTGGTGACCGGAAAGACTCCGGGGCATCTGAGGAAAAGTGAGTATGGATACACAAAGGGCTCTTATCGCAGTAGTTCTCTCCTTCGCCATTCTGATGGGTTATCAGTATTTCTTTATCGCTCCCCAGGAACAGCTGCAGGAAAATCAGGCAACAACCGAGCAGCGCGCCCAGGAAGAGTCGGCTGGCCAGGGAGCATCTGAGCCCGCACCGGCACCCGCGCCCCCGGTATCCACCATTGCGCCCCCTCCCGAATCCGCGCCCGTTCCAGTCCGGCCTGGCAGGGATATTGCCGTGGACACCGATCTGTACGCGGCGGTATTTTCCGAGACCGGCGGCGGGGTTAAGAGTTTCAGGCTGAAAAAGTACATGGAGACCCTGGCCCCGGATTCCGATTTCAAGGAGTTGGTCCTTACCGAATCTTTCAACCAGCTTCCCCTCTATTTCTCCTGGGGCGTGAGCCCGGACAAGTCCGAAATTCCCGTGTACACCGCATCGAGGGACAAGGTCGCGTCCGTCTCCGGCCGCCCGGAAGTTCTGACCATGGAGGCCACCCTTTCCTCGGGGATTAAAATTGTTCGAAGCCTTACGTTTGTTCCGGAGAGTTATCTGATCCAGATGACCGTGGAGGTGGTGAATCCCACTGATTTAGCCCTGCAGGGAGCCCCCTTTCTCGGCTTGACCAATAATCCCTTTGATCCTGATGCCCAGGGTTTTCTTTTTGCAGGTCCGGCGGTTCTCGTGGACGACAACCTCATGGAGGTAAAGGTCGACAACCTGAACAAGCAGAAGGAGACGATAGCAGGTCGTATCGACTGGGCCGCCTACGAGGGAAATTATTTCATGACCGGCGTTGTGCCGAACGAGAAGGACAAACAGTCCGTTCTGCTGAGCGCTGAGGGACAAACGGTTTCCACCATCCTGACCGCCGGTCAGGATATCATCCCGGCGCAGGGAAGCAAACAGTATGGCTATGCCGTCTATTTCGGCCCCAAGAAACTCTCCATTCTCAAGGAAACGGGCAACAATCTCGAGCGGATAGTCAATTTCGGCTGGTTCGACAAGATGGCCCGGCCGGTTCTCTATCTGCTCAACTTCTTCCATGGCTACGTCCATAATTATGGCGTGGCGATTATTCTGGTTACCATCCTGATCAAGCTCGCCCTCTGGCCCATAGCCCAGAAGGGCATGAAATCAATGAAGAACATGCAGGCGATTCAGCCCAAGATCGCCAAAGTCCGTGAAAAATACAAGAATGATGCCAACCGGATGAATCAGGAGATGATGAATCTCTACAAGACCTACAAGATTAATCCATTGGGCGGGTGTCTGCCCATGTTGCTGCAGATTCCGGTCTTTTTCGCACTCTACAAGGTGCTGCTCCAGGCGATTGAGCTCCGCCATGCGCCGTTCATGCTCTGGATAACCGACCTTGCGGCCCCGGACCGCTTGTGGATCGGGATTGATATCCCCTATCTCGGGGGCATCCCGGTCCTGACCCTGTTGATGGGCGGCAGCATGTTCCTGCAGCAGAAGATGACCCCCTCCCCGGCAGACCCGACCCAGGCCAAGATCATGCTTTTCCTGCCGGTGATTTTCACCTTCATGTTTCTCAATTTTGCATCAGGTCTGGTGCTTTACTGGTTTGTGAACAATCTCCTTTCCATCGCGCAGCAGTATATGGTTAATCTGCCGGAGCGGAAGGGATAACCACAGCGCTGATCCGTGTCTGCGATGAGACGATATCGACCACGGTAGGACCAATTAGGAATAGGGTGTATGGTACCGAAAAAATTTGAGTTTCAAGGAAAAGACGTTGCCGAGGCCATAAACAAGGCCTGCCGGACGCTGAATGTTTCCCAGGAGGATCTTGATATTGAGGTGCTGAATACCGGCTCTCTGGGGATCTTCGGGCTCTGCCGGCAAAAGGTCCGCCTGCGGGTGTCGGTGAAACCGGCTGTTGCCGCCGCGAGATATCAGGAGCCGGCCCCGGAGGAGACTCCGCAGGAGACGCGCCCGGCGGAAACGGAGCATGCTCCCCGGGAAGCAGTATCCCCGGAAGTCACCGTTGCCTCGCCTGACGATACTGAGACGACGGAGGAGGGTGGCGATTCCGAGGAGGAAGAATCCGGGCTGTCCAGTGAAACGGAAACGGTAGTCGAGGTAAGCGCCGAGAGCTGTGACGCGGTCAAAGAGGAGCTTGGCCAGCTCCTCGATCTGATGGGTTTTCCCTCCAGCATCAGCGTCAAGCCGGAACAGGGCGCTGTGGCAGTGCTTATAGAGGGCGACCATGTTGAGGCCATTGGTGCTGATGACGGCCGGGTTCTGGACGGACTGCAGTATCTCCTGCGCAAGATCCTCAGCAAGAAACGCTCCGAGAATATAGCGGTGATACTGGATGCCGGTAACTTCCGTGCCAATCGACTGAAGGATCTGGATGCGCTTGCCCGCAAACTCGCGGAAGAGGTCAAGTCCAACGGCAAGACCAAGTCTATCTCTTCCCTTAATCCTTCTGAGAGGAGGGTGGTTCATGTTGCCCTGCAGGAGGATAAGGATGTCCGCAGCCGCAGCGTGGGTGACGGCCTTTTTAAGAAGGTTCTCATCTATCGCCCGGGAAAGGGCCGCAGTAAGCCCGGTGGCCGCCGGCGTCGCGGCGGAGGTGGCCGCGGGCCTGCTGCCGGCAGTGCCGAATGATATCTCCGCCTGTTACGGTCCCATTCCCGTGACGGGCGGTTCTTTTTTCACTTGATGCAACCATGCCCACAGCCAGAGACCCGGCCCATACCTCCGAAGAAACCATAGCCGCCATTGCCACCCCTCCGGGGGCCGGCGGTATCGGGATCATCCGTATCAGCGGTCCTCTCTCCCGATCGATTCTCTCCCGATTGTTCACGCCGAGGAAACCGCTATCCTCCTTTGCCAGTCACCGCATGTATTATGGCTGGATGACAGAGCCGGAGTCCGGACAGCTGCTCGATGAAGTGCTGGCGGTTTTCATGGAGGCGCCCAATACCTACACCCGGGAAGATGTGGTTGAGATTCACTGTCACGGCAGTTATCTGATTCTAGAACAGATCCTCCGGCAGGTATTCCACTCCGGCGCCCGGCCGGCTCAGCCCGGCGAGTTTACCAAGCGCGCCTTTCTCAACGGGCGTATCGATCTGACCCGTGCCGAAGCCGTTGTTGACCTTCTTTCCGCCCGGACCGGACCAGCCCTTGATCTGGCCTTTGGCCAGCTGCAGGGGCATCTCCATCAGCAGGTCATGGACATCCGCGAGGCCCTGCTCGGGGTGCGCGCGGTGATCGAGGTGGCCATTGATTTTCCCGAAGACGAGGCGGAAATTCTTGACTCCGCCATCCTGGGAAACAGACTCATTGCAGTGGAATCCGCGCTGCAAAGGCTTCTTGCCGCGGCCGACCATGGGAAAATTTTCCGTGAAGGTATCTCCGCGGTCATCCTCGGCCGCCCCAATGTGGGAAAATCAAGCCTGTTGAACACCCTGCTCCGGGAAGAGCGCGCCCTGGTGACGCCGGTGCCGGGCACCACCCGGGACACCATCGAAGAGTATGTCGACATCAGGGGGGTTCCGGTCCGGCTGATTGATACCGCCGGTATCCGTGAGACCACCGAGGCGGTGGAGGAGCTTGGGATTCAGCGGGCCCGGGCCAAAAGCGCGGAGGCGGATCTGATTCTTTTTCTGGTTGATGGTTCGGTGCCCCTTCAGGAGGAAGACCGGACGCTTTATGCGAGTATCAATACTACAGATTGCCAGGGCTCAGTGCTGGTTGTAATCAATAAGACAGACCTTGTTTCCGGATTTGATCTGACGCATTTTTCCGGGGATTTCCCCGGGCAAACCCTTGTCCCGATATCTGCCCGCAACCATGATGGCATCGATGCCCTCCGGGATGCCGTCTTTGCGGCGGTGGTCAGCAGAGGGGAGGGTGGGCTGAACCCCGGTGATGTCGGATGTGCTCCCAATGTCAGACACCGCGCCGCCCTGGACGCGGCGCTTGAGGGCTGCCTCCGGGCGAGAAAGGGGCTTGAGGGCAATCAGCCCCCGGATCTTGTTGCCGTGGATCTCCAGGCCGCCCTGGGCAGCCTTGCCGATATAGTGGGCGAGACAACCACCGAAGACATGCTTGATATGATTTTTGAAAGGTTCTGTATCGGAAAATAAGGGCGGGGGAGCCGGTCGCGGCAACCTTTATTTCACCCCGGAAAACCTGGTCCGCTGGGCCAGGTCAGAGTCAGTTGGTGTTGTTCTGCAGTCGAAGTTGCTGTTAAAAAACTCTGTGCCTTCCGCCTCTGTGCCTCAGTGCCTTACAATTTAATCATTATATGCGGCAGCAGAGTAGCTCCTTAAAGGGGCGAACCAGAGCCGGGTCCTCATGGCCCGGATTCTTTACTCATCCATCATCGCCAGCAGCGCCTTGACCACGTTTTCAGCTCCCGCGCCAATCTGGTCGACCCGGGCGTCGAGCATATAGCATGGAGACGTCACTATTTTTCTCCGCTGGTCGATGACGATTTCACCGTGGCCCGCGGGGCGAAGGGTTGCCCCCATCTCCCTGAGGGTCTGTGCGGTGAGCGGATCGTTGCCGATGGTCACATCCACCTGGCCCAGGATTCTCGCAAGCACAGCAGGCGCGATGCAGAGGCCGCCGATCGGCTTTTTGTGCGCCGCCATGCCGAGAACCGCCCGGGAAAGTTCGGGGTTGACGGAGCACAGCGATCCCTTTCGGGCAAAATCAGAGAGGTTTTTCACCACCCCGAGGCCGCCGGGAATGATCAGGCCGTCAAAATGCTCCGGGTCAAAGTCGGCGAGATCTTTAATGTTGCCGCGGGCGATCCGTGCCGACTCGATAAGCACGTTGCGCTCCTCGTCCATCTCCGCCCCTGAGACGAAGTTCAGCACATGGTGCTGGGCGATATCCGGGGCAAAACACTGGTAGTCCGCGCCGTGTTTATGGATGGCCCAGAGGGTCAGCACCGATTCATGGATTTCCGCGCCATCCTTGTTGCCGCACCCGGACAGAATAACCGCTATTTTTTTTCTCCCCACCTGCCCTGTCTCCTTTTTTTACCTGATAAGGCGATAAATTTCCGGATAATGGCGGTACTGGTCGGCGAAGTCGAGACCGTAGCCAACAAGAAACCCCTGGTCCACTTCGAATCCTATATACTCCGCCTGGACCTCGACCTCCCGCCGCTCCCTTTTGTCGATCAGGGCGCAGACACTGAGCGACCCTGGTCTGTGACTGAGAAGGACCTCCTTGAGTGCGCCGAGGGTCCGGCCGGTGTCAATGATATCCTCCACCAGAAGAACGCTCTTGCCGGCAATGGCGGTTTCGATATCCTTGATAAAGCGGAGGCTGCCGGCAGTGTCTCCGGAGCCGTAACTGGCCACCCGGACGAAATCGACTTCCAGGTCCAGGTCAATTTCCCGCATCAGATCAGCAAGAAAGACGAATGCCCCGTTGAGGACCCCTACCAGTACCAGTGGGGAGCCGGCAAAATCATGGGTGATTCTCTTGCCCAGTTCTCTGGTCCGCGCCCTGATAACGTCCCTGGAAAAAACAAGTTCCTTTTCCTGCATGCCGCTCCTGTCACTGGGTGAAATACTGGGTCGGTTGGCCAACGGAGACAATCGAGCTGAACTTGGCCGAGGTCAGCAGTCTCCTGTCGTAATGGACGTTTGAGTCACCATATATATGAACCTTGTCCCCTATTATTGAGCCGAAGACAGAGGATGGGCCCATACCCCCATTATCCTTTCCCTTGACGTGGATAGTGGCTTCGGGTGCGTAGATTACCCCGAACATGGTGGCGTCTCCACGTATATCGACCTTTTTGGCGGCTGCTGTGCCATAGGCCACAAAATTTTCTGCTGCGCCGCCCATGTTGATCCGGGCGCCGTCCTTCATATTGAGATCATTATCAAAATAGACGGTAAGGGTCGCCCCGGGGTTGAGGGTGACCGTGCTGTTTTCCTGGAAATCCGCATCAGTGGTCACATAAAAAACAACATCGCCGGTGATCGTCATGGTGGCATTATTCATTTGGATCCCCTTTGTCTTATAGGTTCCTGAACTGATGGTTGCAGTGGTGTTGTTCAGCACGAGTGTCGCGTCTTGGGCAACCGTCGAGCCGTTGACAGTCAGGGTATTGAATGTGGTGGGTGGCGTTTTCGGGGTCATATCCTTGCCCATATCGAGCTCGCCTGCGCTGCCGTATACGGTGCCGTTGACATCTATATCATTCTTTTTGTCTCCGTTTACGCCAAGCAGGGATATGGTTGGATCCGGGGAGCAGTTTTCGCAGGTCCAGGTGGTCCCGAAACTATCCACATAGGAGTTTTGTAATATCTTTATATGTTTATTACCGAAAACGGCTTTATCAAAGAGGGATTTTGTAGTTCTGGGGAACCGCCAGGTGATGGTCTCCCGGGCCTCGGCCCAGCTGTTGCCGCTGACCACGCCGGTGGAAGTCAGGAAGATAAAGCTTGTTGACGAGGAATTATCCAGTGCCAGGGTAAAGTACTGGCCGGTGGCCAGGGTATAGGTCCTGTTGTGCAGGGTCGATATCGCCTGGGCCGCATTGTTGATGATCTGGGGGATGGCGTAATTGCCGCCGGATTCGGCAATATAATAGGCGGCATTATGGCGGTTTGCGGCGATTTCAGTATAGGTGGAGGTTGCGGTCAGGCTGAGCATGGCAGCGCCGGCCACTGCCAGGATCGACATGGTGACTATCAGTCCCACGAGCACTGATCCCTGCTCGTTCATCAGAGAGAAGGAATGGTTGCCTGGTCTGCTCCCATGGAGTCGGGGTCGATTCTTGGTGAGATGACGGGTGATTTTCATGGGAATGTCCTTTTTCCGGTATCAGAGATTTCTGGGGGCGACCCGGGTGGTGAATGTGGAGGGGATATTGTCTGCGCCGCGCAGCTGGAGTCTTGCCTCAATAATCCGGCGGGACCCGGACCAGGAGGTGTAACTGCTGCCGTTGAAGGTGTCCAGGAAGGTAAGGTTGAAGGCAACAACCTGGTCGCAGAGGATATCGTTGTCCAGTCGCAGAACGTTCCCGGACCAGGAGATGGTATGGTCTCCGGAAACGCCCTGGCGGACCGAGGTGAATGTCCAGCTCGAGCCGGAGGGAGAGGAGGCGGAGGTTATTCCGTTCATCTCCCTGGTAAGGCGGGTCATGGCTAGTTGCCCCTTCTGGGCGGTGGCAGTGTTATTTCTGGTGAAGAAATAGCCGTTGACCCCGGAGGCGATGCCCATGCCGGCGATTACCGCCATGATCCCCACCAGGATCAGGACAACGATCATCTCGAGCAGGGTGAATCCGTGTTCGCGTTTCGGCAGTTCAGTCATGTGGGGTATCCTTACGCCGCAAGAGGTGTTTTTTTGGTGTTCAGGTCAGTGGCAGTTCTCAATGCACGGTAAAAAGGGCAAGCAGTTGCTCGCCGTTGGTGGTGTTTTTAACTGTCACCCGCAGGGTTACCGGGTCATTGGCGTTTCCCGTGTCCAGGTCAACCCAGGAGGTCGTTGTGGTAAAGGGCGGGTTGGTCGTAAAGATCCCGTTGTCTATTTTGTTTTTCAGGGCGGTAAGCGCGGCCCCTGATCGGTTCGATGCCTTGTAATCAGCAGTGATGTTCTCCATCACCCGGACAATGGAGAGGGACTTCTGAAGGTCAAATATCGGGGCGGAACTCTGGTGCAGGTTTCTGCCGAAATAGGGAAGCATCATCGCAGCCAGGATGGTGGATATGAGCAGCACGATGATTATCTCCAGCAGGGTGAAGCCGCTGCTGCTGATGGAGTGGGGTTTTTTCATGGAATGAATCCCGTGTTTCTGGTGATGGTGATGGTTCTGCTGTTGTTCAGGGTGATGGTGATTGTGGTATTGCCCGGACTGCCCCATCGGTCAAAAGAGACGGTAACACCGCCTGATGTGAGGGAGACCCCGCTGGCAAAGGAGTGGGTGGCCGTCTCGCCGGGCAGGCTCTGTGGGGTAGTGTTGCGAAACAGGGTATAGCCGTTACCGGTGAGGGTAATCCGCCAGGGCACGGTATCGTTCATCGCCCGGGCCTGGGCGTAGCGGAGATGGCCGGTCAGGGTATCGGCCTCGCGGGCAAGATTGGCGGTTGCGGTCGAGGTTGCCCGTGACAGGGCCAGCGCGCTGACAATGGCGATCACCAGGAGTACGGCAACCAGTTCAATCAGGGTGAATCCGCCCTGGCCGTGGGGAGAGATCGCGTTTCTTCCTCTTGTGGTCATGGCGTCGCCTTGTCGTTGGTGTCGGTGAGGTCAAGGGAGAAAACGGCCCGGGCCAGGATCTGCCCCATGAGGACGCAGGCCGTAGAGAGGGCAATGGTCAGCACGATTCCGAGTGTTGCCGACGTGGTCATCGGGCTGATCGCCAGGGTGTTGCCAAGTATAAGAAGTGAATAGCAGGTGATTCCCAGGCGGATGATCCGGGGGGCAAACCGGGAATCGGTCTTCAGGATCATGCCGAGAATCGCAAAAAGCGCGCCGCAGAGCAGGGCAAGTAATGGCTGCATCATGAGCCAGGCCGGGCCATGTTTGAGCCCGGCGAACAGGGTACTGCCAAGAACCAGGAAAAAGAGGGAGGCCATGAAGAAATAGGGCGCGCAGGACGCATTGTTTGCTGGCATGATGTGCGTCATCACCCGGCGGGACAGTCCTTCCGGGGGCTCAAGACGGGGCGCCCGGCGGATGGTCTCAATGATGGGGTCGAATCGGTTGGTTCCCGTGTCCATGTTTTTTTACCGAACGTCCTTGGTTTTTTTCTACCATCCGGAGTCGCAGATCTTTTTGTCACGAATTCAGTCACTGTACAGATATACCCCATTGATGGGG
>JBFHXP010000054.1:0-16606 GCA_041598875.1 Desulfobulbales bacterium | reverse complement strand
GGTGGTTTGAGTACGAGCAGGAACCTCGCCGAATCAGGAATTACCTTACAGGCCAGCAATTGGTCGTTAGGTCAGTTTCTGAGCATGAGAACATTACACGTTTCGACTGCCACTATTCGGATAGCGAGATTGCCCAGTCGGTTCGATTCGTAACGCATCAAGACACGAAGCGTCCCCCTGGAATTAATGTCGATTATCGAGAGGTCTTTCCTGATCCGCCGCCATATGGATGGTGGCGGCGAATTGATGATTTTTTGGTTGATGCACTGCTCTGTTGGCCGGAGTTAGACGGGGCAATGCGTAAGTACGGCTTACACACCACCGGAGGTTGGAGAAGCGGTGTGTGGCAGTCAGGGTTTTGCCGACAGTTTTCAGGTAGAAAGGATGGGACACCAGAGCAGTTGGCAAACCATGTCATCGCCGAACCCTATGTAATTCCACTTGAGACACCAACCCCTGCGGCTTGGAGTCTTGTTGACGTGAAGACTCCTGCGACAGAGGCAAGTTTAAAGTTCGAGCTGCTTACCGATTCCAATGTCCCATATCTATCCCGAAACAGTCCAGTGGAAGGCTTTCAAGGGGTGGTGCCGTTTCTCGAACGAAACGACCAGGCCGCCTATATCTTCTTCTCGAACTTAAAGCCTTATTCGCATCGCGGCGAAGATCCGATGACGCTTCTTTATTACACATATGTCGACCAAGACGTCTTCTTCACCTTTCGAAGTTCCCCCTATTATGGTCTCGAACTCGGCTCTTGCACAGACTATGGGTTTCGCGAATACCCTCCCCGCAGAGAACTTTGGGCGACCGAGCCACTTGGGGAACTCGTGCCGGGAGACCAACCGCGCCCTGTGGATAACGTTTTTTCGAAGTTTTCCTATCTTTCATACCCGGTATGGCTGCGGGTACTACACGCCCTCGGTGATGCCTGGCCCGCTTGGGGGGAGCAACGCAAGAAGATCGAAATTGACAAGCAAATTAAGCTACCGAATACGTATGGCAGGGTTGGATTCATTGGCAACTATGGCCCTAAAACGACACAGGGCTTTAGTGCTGGCATGCGGAACCTGTGGTTTGAGGTGAGGTATCCAGGTGCCTAGTGTGCAATACTTGTTTATTAATACCTCGCACTTAGACAAACTACCGAGGGTAGCAAAAGATCTCTTTTTGTTTTTGTCATTCGTTGCATTGGGTTTCTTCTCTCAAAATTCAGGTAATGTAGAAAAATCATATGCCATTTTCTACATTATGCTTGTCGTATTACTGAGGATTAGACTTAAAATGCCACTAACTGCTGGCGCATTCATTTTTCACCTCGCAATGACTCACTCTTTGATTGAAACTATTGACACAATAAAGGGATGTCCAGTTGATTCACATTTTGTTTTGACCCTGCTTATGTATCTTAGCTGGGTAGTACTTTTTGTATTATCGTGGCATATCGCGATTATTCAACAAACATGGATACCTGGTGTGGTATTAATTTTTCTTATTTTTCCCCTCGCTGTGCTCCCGCTAGAAATTGGCAGGAACATGATCGCACGAGCAATGTTTGAAAAAATTCCAAATATTTATGTCACAAAAATAGACTCCCCTCATATAGCTGTTCAGGTCGTTTGTGTGCTGTTCGCCGAAATCCAAAAACCGCCCGGTTTTGGACGGCAAAGAACGCGAATATTGAATTTTTAAGATGCGACCCCTTGAGTTTCCGATTCGACCTTCACCGGCGTTTTAAAGCCGGGAGGCTTTATGGCAAGCACTGAACAGGCCAGCTGATCGAGAATGGATTCGGCGGTGTTGCCGATGATCAGTCCTGATATGCCGGTGCGTGCGACCGTCCCCATGACGACAAAATCCGCCCGCAACTCCGCAGCCAAGGCCGCAATCACTTTTTTTGCCGGTCCCTTGGGAAGGTGTACCCCGGGCGAAAGGCTATCATATGCGTCCTTTCCGATCCATCCACGCAATTTCCCGGCCAGCCTGTAAAGTTCGCTGCTGTGGCGCTCCTGCTCTCTTTCAACATAGTTGAGCACGCCTTCCTGCGACACCCCGCCCCTTGATACCAGCATTCTCTCAGTAAGAGCTTCCCAGGCGTGAACGATGTTCAGGGACGAGGAGTCGGAAAGCGCCACCGAGGCGGCCAGTTCCAGAATTTCGCGGTTCAGATCCTGTTCTGAAGGCAGAGGGGCTGACAGATCGAAACCGACTGCCGCCATGATGCTGCTGTAGTTTGATTTCTCTGGTGATTTCATGAGCCAGACCGGGCAGGGACATTTCCGGAGAAGATGCAGGTCGTCACTGCCGAACAGCCTATCCGTCCAGGTTGGATTTTCCGCTGGTTTGATGAGCAGGTCATACCCATTTTTCAGAACGGCTCGGATCGCCTCAAGGTACGTCTTGCCAACCAATATTTCCAGCCGGATCGGCAGGCGTTCTTTGAAGGATTGAACCATTGTCTCCATCGCCTTGCGATGATCGGATACAATGGCTGCCCGCAGTTCGTTGGATATCGGGCCTCCCGGCGGAAGACCGCTCTCTACGGTGACGACCTGGGACGGGATTACATCAAGAATTGTCAGGTCGGCCTGATTGTTTATTGCCAGCGAGACAGCGCGCGCGATCGTTGATGCCTGGTCCACGGCCGGTTCGTTCAGGTAAAGGATGTTTTTGAAACGCTTCATGGATCACCTCGTGTGTTTCATTCGAGCCGCTGAACAAGGGGCCAGGTTTTTGAGTTCTTCGATAGTGCTCGGTGTGCCGATAACGATTAAACAGGCAGAATGTTCATGGTTTCCTGCAGTTCAAGGTGGTGCCCTTGCTCCCGCAGTGCCGCATGACCTACTGTACCCTGCATATGGGTATTTCTCCAGAGCATTTAGCCTGGCCCGTATGGGGTTAAGATGAATATTCACCCTGCGGGTACAGGTTTCGTACAAGCAGACCAGCAGGTCAACTCAGCTATACAGCAGCCGCAGGGGAGTACGAGCGAAAATAAATTTCCGTTACCAGCAGGTCAGGCCCCGAGTGTCAGTTTTTCATCCGCGTGCTTGGCGAAACCGGAACCAGCCTCGGCATAAAGGTTGAACGCCGCGTGCACCCCGGCATCCTTGAGTTCCTGTACCTCGTCATCAAACATCGCGGTGGCCGCAATTGATCCCTTGTACCCCCCAATTTCAAGTTGCTGCACCGCATACATATTTGCTTTGTGGTTGGGCATGGTCAGCAAGACAGCCTTTAATCCTGAATTTCTTTTCCCGTTCCGCACCCGCTCCCAGAAATCGGGATCGGTGGCATCACCGAAGATGACATGCCTCCCGGCATCCTGATGCTTTTTTACTGTTTTTTCATTAAAGTCAAAACCGACAACAGTGTCGCCATGTTTTGTCCTCAGGAAATCATAGGCATTTGTCCCGATCCGTCCCATACCGAACACCGCCATGGTTACAGGACCCGGGTCCACCAGTTGGTCATCGGGGTGTCTCTCCTCTGTTTCAAAGGAGAGCAATAGGTCGTGCAGGTATCGGTAAATGGTGTTTGCCGCCATATTGAACGGCGCAGCCAGCAAAAAGCTCATGGACACGGTCATGGCCATGGCAATAAGCCATTCACTGCCAATCCATTTGTTCGCGACGCCACCGGCGCACACGATCAGCCCGAATTCGCTGTAATTGGCCAGGCTGAACGAAGCCATCACCGAAGATCGCGCCCGGAGCTTGAAGCGGGTAAGAAGCAGGAAAAAAAGCCCGGCTTTAAGTGGAATCAGTAACACCAGGAACAGCGCTGCCCAAACCGCCTCCCAACTCGGTGAGCCGGAAAGTCCTATGCTCAGGAAGAACCCGACCAGAAAAAGCTCCTTGAAGCCGAAGAGACTTTTGGCAACCTCTTTGGACTTGGGGTGGCCGGCCATAAGCATGCCGACGATCAGGGCGCCCAGGTCCGCCTTCATTGAAACCAGGTCAAAACTTGCGGCGCCCACCACCAGGGCGAGGAAAAAACCGTACAGGATGGTGAGTTCTCCATGGGCGCAGCGATTCATTGCCTTGAAAAGCAGGGGTCTTAAGGCAAAAAGACCGGCCACCACAGCAAAGGCCCAGGGCGATGGGATCTTGCCGGAGGAGGCGGTGAGAAAAATAACCGCAAAGATATCCTGCATGACCAGGATGCCGATCGAAATCCGGCCATGGAGGGAGAACAGTTCACCTTTTTCCTCAAGGACCTTTACCGCAAAAACCGTACTGGAAAAGCTCAGGGCAAAGGCGATCAACAGGGAGAGTTTCAAGTCCAATCCGGCGAATAAAACAAACCCCGTTGTTCCCAGCCAAAAAAAAAGACCGGCAAAGACTCCGACCGTTACCAGCATATGGAGCGAAGTGGTTGCCCATATCTCGGGTTTCAAGAGTCGTCTGATATTCAGTTTGAGGCCTATGGTGAAAAGAAGCAGGGTCACACCCAGATCGGCAACAACCTGGAGGATATCCCCGCCTACTACGTTCATACTTTTCAGGACAAACCCGGCGGCAAGATAACCCACCAACGGCGGCAGGCCAATCTGCCGCACGACAAAACCCATAAGAAACGCCATTGATATCCAGATAGGATCCATATTTATTCCGATGATATGTTGATAAAGATGCGGTTATCTGCTTCCCTTTCCCGACCGGACGGACACTAATTAGTTTTCATCCGGAAACGCCACTTTTTAAAAATCTCGGTGTCGATCTGCAGAAGTATGTGCTCGCCGTACTCCAGTACGCCTGCGCATACTTCCTAGATCTCCTTGATCTTTTTCAAAATTGTCTGTTTCCGGATTGAAAACAACCACGTGTAGCCATCCGGGAAAAAAAAGACTTTCCGGATGGACACTAATTATCCAGAGGGCGGGGCAATCATGACCGTTTGACATCGCTATTTTTTCTTCTTCTCCTTCATCTGGGCCTGGAGCAGATCACCCAGGGTCCCCATTTTCTGTGATCCTGCAGCGGGTTTTTCCAAGAATTCCCGGACCTCGGCCTCGCTCTGCTCTCCCTCTTCCCTTTCTTCGGAAACCCCCGGCAGGTTCAGGGATATTCTCTTCTTGTCGCGGTCAACCCCCTCGATGGTGACCTCGACCTCCTGTCCCGGTTCCAGAACCTCACGGGGGTGATGGATTCTTTTGCCTTTACCCAGTTTCGAGATATGGATCAGGCCGTCGATGCCAGGCCGCAGGGTGACAAAGGCGCCGAATTCCATCAGCCGGGCCACAATGCCCCGGTGCAGCGACCCTGGCGCAAAATCGTCGATCTTGTCCCAGGGATCGGGCTGGGCAGCCTTGATCGAGAGGGTGATCCGGTCGTTTTCCCAGTCAAGTTTGATCACCGTTACCTCCACCTGCTCTCCCACGGTGAAAGAGCCCTGGATGTCATCGGTCCGGTTCCAGCCGATTTCGGAAAGCGGGATCAGGCCGTCGGTGCCGCCAATATCGACAAAGAGGCCGAAATCGCGGATCGAGGTAATGGTGCCGGCAACCTGGTCGCCCTCCTTCAGGGTGGCGCGGAGATTCTCCTTCTGTTCGGCCCGATGCTCCTCAAGCATGGCGCGCCGGGAGACCAGCAGGTTTCGTTTTTGCGCATCATATTCGGTTATCTTGAACAGATACCGCTGGCCAATATAGGATTCGGCATCTTCGGCCCGACGCAGATCAATCTGCGAATAGGGGCAGAAGGCGCGGGTGCCGGCAACCGTAACCTCGAAGCCGCCCTTGATCTCCTTGACCACGGTTCCCTCCACCGGGATCGAGCCGTGGAATGCCGCGGCAAGGAGTTGTTCCGAGCCGCTTCCGCTGCCGATTTTGGTGGTGAACTGCATTTCCTGGTTGGCGCTGCCGAGAAAATAAACAGTGAGCCGATCCCCTTCAGAGACCGTGGGGATGCCATCGGCGCCGACAAACTCCTTGAGTTCGATCGACCCCTCTCCCTTGCTGCCGATATCAAGAAAAACATATTCCTTGCTGATGCCGGTAACCGTTGCCTCAACCTTCTGGCCGGGGTTCAGTTTCTGGCGGCGGATGTCTGTCTGTTTGAAAAGATCTTCAAAGTTTTCGCTCATGGTGTCCTCGTGTATTGAATGGGTGGCAAATTTTTTGACTCAGTCATCTCGATGTGGTTATTTTTACAAGACAATCATAAACCGTATCGCCTCAAGATGGCGCTGCATGGCCGGTATGGGGTGTCTCGCGCACTGCCAGGGCAAGGTAGTGATCATTTTCCATGAATACCAGTCTTTTTTCACGGAGATCGTCAAGAAAAGCGCGGATTTTTTCTCTGGCAAGGGATGGAAACTCTTTTGCCAACTCATCCATGGTGCGGATGGTGTCGCAGCTGAGATAGATGGCCCGGGACAACCCCTGCATGCGGTGATGAAGAGCGGGTCGCCCGGGACGTTCCTGGCGGATTATCAGGAAACCAGGGCCGTCGCGAAAGGAGAGGGCAAAGGGTTTTGCGGTCGATCTGCGGCGATCCTGATGGAACTGGTGCCAGATGGCGATTTTTTTGAGGACCGGTTTCCAGAGGGTGCGCTGGTTGATCCGATCGCCTTGATAACCCTTGATCAGCGGGATGAGGCTATTGAGAATATGGGGGGGGAAAAGGGCCCTGTTGCCGGGGTGCTTGGTGATCGCCCGGATGCCGAATTTTTTCGGGTCCCGTGCCACCGGGCTGCCGTGGCCAAGGAAAAAGGCGGCAATGGTCAGCGGCGGGAAGGGGAGCACAAAGTCAAGGGCATCGAGAGTCTCCTGGATCTCACCGGCCGTGGTTCCCGGGAATTCGGTGATCAGGTTTCCCTCGAGTTCGATTCCCTGTCCCAGGGCATGTTTCATTGCCGCAATGTTTTCAATGGCGGTAACCCCTTTGTTGATTTTCCGCAACAGAGAGGTGCTCAGGGCCTCAATCCCCACCTGGATGGAAGCAAGCCCTCCCTGACGGTAGTTTTCCAGGGTGGTAGCCCGGGTGGTGGCCCGGATCTCGGCAAAAAAGGAGATATCCTTTTTTGCCGATCCCATGGCGGCAAAAAAAAGATCCGCCTCCCTGGGCGGCAGTGCGTTGTCGGTAAAGAAAAAATCAAGGACCCGATACCTGCGGGCCATGGATGTCACCTGTTCGACCATGGTCCCGGCAGACTTGCGCCTGTACCCCTGCCACTGCAGATTAAGATTGCAGAAGGCGCATTTTTCCCACCAGCAGCCCCGGGAAAACTCCACAGGGAGTACCGGGATAAAGGGGGATCTGGTAAAATTCTTCGTGACTTCGGTGAAGTAGTCATCGTAATCCGGAGGCGGCAGGTCGTTTAAGTGTAAAACCTGCTGCGGGCAGGAAGCAGTGTCCGGATTTTGGCCGCGGGAGAAGACCGTAGCCGGAATTTTTTCCCTGTCCCGAAGGGATTCACAGAGGGCAAGAAGCGGGATTTCACCTTCGCCCGGAACGATATAGTCGATCTGGGGGAAGGTGAGCAGCGATCTCCCCATGTCGCCAACACAGGAACTGCCGCCAAAAACCACCGGAATATCCGGGTAACTCTCTTTAATGCGGGCGGCGGCGGTGAGCGAGGAGAGAAGCTGGTTGAAGCAGACGGTAAATCCGATCAGGTTGTATCGGGACCAGTCATGATTGTCTATCCAGGCGGAAAGCTGGCAATCCAGGGCCTTTTTGACGGGATGGAAATCAAAATGGTATGTTTTTTTTATTTTCCATTTTCTGGCCAGCCGTTCGGTCGCCAGCTTTTCCGCAAACCGGGAGTGGTCTGGGAAAAGGATGCTGCTGTAGAGCGCTTCGCTTATCCATGGGTCCTGGGAGATAAAATGGTAGGTCCCGGTGCCGATCTCCCGGGCCGCCTCCAGATAGGGATGGAGGGTGTCGACCTCAATGCCCGGCCTGCCGGAGAGAAACGCCTTAAGGGCACCAAGCTGGATCGATGGCCGGTTAAAGGGAGTCCAGGGCATGGCGGCCAGAGCCAGCCGAAATGGTGGTAAAGAGTGCTCCGGTGTGACGGGCTGGCGCGTTGAGGGCATGGATCCGGTTACTGGGTGATTATTTCAGTCTCGGGCGGCGGGGTAAAGGAGAAGATATCCGCCCCTGCGTCCTTGCCCTCGTTGATGCGGATATTGGTGAAATAGAGATCCGTTACGGTGTTGAAGTGATCTATGATCCGGAGTTGGCTGATGAGAAAAGTGTCCGCCTGCGCCCAGATCAGGATCTGGGCTGCCTGGGGATGGGTCTGCCGGGGAACAAGACTGAGGACATAGGTGTCATCGCCATGGGGCAGGGAATCGGGATAGGAAACAACAAAGTCCCGGAGAATATCACCGGTGCCGGTGAAAAATCCATAGGTGACATCTGATTTAAGATACTCCCTGGCATCGGAGATGACCATCTGCCGTGATTTCTCCAGGTACATTGTTATGCTCCTGCCGTCACAGATCAGGACCTGGCGGTCCGGGGATGTATAGTCCCAGCGCATTTTGCCCGGCTTCTGGAGGATCAGTCGTCCGCTTCCCTCACGGGAACGACTGCTCATGCTGACCGCGGTGACCTGGCGGAAGTCGGCTGCCATGGTTCTGGCGCTCTCGTAATTATTCTGCACCCGGCCGGCGACCTCTTCAGGGGTGAGCGGTTCTCCGGCATCAGCCGCGGAGGCGAGAAGAAAAAATGAGAGGATGCACAGCAGGGAAAGTAGTCGTTTCATATCGAAATGATACCCGTATGAGAATTTTATGGGCATGGTCCGGGATGCGTTGCCCTGATCCGTAAACAGGAACCCGTGAACCCTTTACACCTTAACCAATTTTATGGCGCGGCCAAAAATATTTCGCGAAATGGCATCCGCCGCCGCGGTGATGTCGGAGACAAAATATCTGTTTTCCCCCTCCCGGCTGAGGGTGGCGTCGATGGCCGGGTGCGCCTCGAGAAATGATTTGAGGGTATGGGCGACCTCGTTTGAGGAATCGACCATGACCACCTTTTTTCCGCCGATCTTGTGGGCAATGATCTCTTTTAACAGAGGATAATGGGTGCAGCCGAGAACCAGGGTGTCGACCTGTTTCTGTTTGAGGGAGGAAAGGTATCCCCTGACGATCATTTTGGTTTCACGTTTGTCGAGCCAGCCCTCTTCAACCAGGGGAACGAGAAGAGGGCATGCCTGTGACGAGACCCGGTGATCCGGGGCGCGGCGGAGTATTTCCCGCTCGTATATCCCGCTTCTGATCGTGGCCGTGGTGCCGATGACCCCGATATTTCCGCTGGCGCTTACCTCAATGGCCTTTGTTATGGCCGGGGTGATCACCTCGAAGAGGGGCATTGAAAAGGTGCGTTGCAGGATGGTGGTCGCAACGCTTGCCGCGGAATTACAGGCAATGATAATTATTTTGGCGCCCTGACTGAGAAGGAATTCGGTGTTTTCCAGCGAATAGTTAATGATGGTTTCCGGGCTTTTCGTGCCATAGGGCGTGCGGGCCAGGTCTCCGAAATAGACGATCCGGTGTTCGGGAAGAATTTTCTCAACCGCCCGGGCCACGGTCATCCCTCCGACCCCTGAATCAAATATTCCGATCATAGTGCTACCGTTTCTTGAAAAAAAAGCCGGTACCGGAAGTATCGATCCGGTGCCGGCTAGAGGTCTCTGGATGGGCCATCCAACTCATATCCCGGCCAATGGCGCGGCCAAGGGTACGTCGGCTTGCGGATGCAGTCAACTTATTTCTTTTTCTTGGGCGCTGACTTGCGTTTGCCGCGGCGGCTGTCGATAGCCTTTTTCAGATTGGCGGGCAGGCCGCGTTCCTTTCCGGCCTTTTTTCTCCGATCGGACAATGATTTTGCGCACAGGGGCTGGCGGAGGGAAAATCCATATTTAACCCGATATTCACGACCGGTGAGGCTATGGGATTTCAGATGTTTCGGGGAAAGCATCTTGAATTCCTGGCCGCACTCAAGACAGATTATCTTGTTTTTCTGGATTGATTTTTCAGGTGTAACAGCATGTTCGGGTTTTCCCGCTATACCTGCTGCATCACTGCCGGTTGTTTCAGCTGCCTGCAGTGACTGCAATGAATTAAAGGTGTTGAGAAGGGCCGCCGTGATCTCTTCATTGGTCATATTTCTTGTGCTGCATTGAGACTGAACAATATCAGCCGCCATTTCCACAATTGTCTTTGCCATGGAAATCCTCCTTAATCAGGAAATAATATTGGGTTGTTTCTTGAATTATTTTAACAGGGGTGTCTGAGAAAAAATAATGTAGTGAATACGTTCATGTTGATTTTGATACATTATTGCCGATAAATTTAATATTGCAACATTTTCTTGATCTAAATAGTGTCTGTTCTGAAAGTTCCCTGTTCCGGGCGGGTGATGTATGTCCGTTTTTATGCTGGATTCAGTCGACGGATATATTTCTTCTTCTCCTGCACAGAGTGAGCCGTGCTGATTCCTTTCATTTTTTTGTTTCATTCAGGAGGTGTTTTTTAATAAAAAGAAGAGAGTCGTGGAGAATTGTTCGCAGGGGTAACAGAAAAACCCCGGCCAGTCGGTTTGTTCAGCAGAATTCTTTGGCAGGATGGCCTTTCGGGATAAGGTGACGGGTCCGCGCCTGCGGCACTTATGGCGCGCGCCTGAAGAGGAACAGAGAAACCCCAATGATGGAAAAGTTCAGCAAAAATCGGTACTCCCCACGACTTTTTGACCTCACCCAGGACATTACCGGGGCGCTGCCGCTTAAACTGGTTGAGCAATGGGTGAACAGCGACCAGACCCACGACGATGCCCTGAGACTTCTCCGGGGGCATACGATCAGGGGGTACAGCGTATCTTCCGACTCGAGGAGCCTGTCGGAGAATTCCCAATCTACTGCAAAAGCGACAGACTCGACCCATCTTTCCAGGGATTTTCGTTAAATAGCGCTGCTATTCGCCTCAAATCCCAGAAAATCTGGCCTCGATTCCTCACTTTTTCGTTACGATTATAATTCTCCGACAGGCTCCTAGTGGCCTGACTAAACTGACAAAGGAGATGGGGCTGCTGGAGATCCTTGCCATAATCGACCAGCCGAAAAAGATAGTATACGGCTATGGCAAGGCAATCGGCGGGGAAGGTGTCGGGATCTGGGCCGCGGATAACAGCCAGATGTTCTTTCCGGATTCCATTGGCGCGGAAACCCTTGTTTCTGCGTTGCTGACCATCCAGGATGTGATCAGCCGGAGTTGCCGGATAGAGATCGGCATTGGCGCCCACCATGGGAACTTCTATTCCCTGTGCGGTGGTTTGTATGGAACCGAGGCGGAAGCGATCGAGGAGATCGTTGAAAATCATGCCGGCGGTGGCGAGGTCTTGATCAGCCACGCCATATATATGATCGCCTTCCCGGCCATCACACCTTTACAGTTGAGAGAGTCGGCGGGCTCGATTCTCGAATCGGTCCTGTCTATCGGGTGCTGGATGGCAGGAGGCTGTCCGGGATCGATCCGGTCGACCAGCGGTATCCCATTCCCTATTCCGAGGATTTCTACGCCGATTTAGAGGAGTATCAAGTCCGGTTGGCTGAGGGAGAAATGGATCACCATGCTGAAAATCATTTGATCGCCAAGTATATTCAGAATAAGGTGGTCGTGCTGATCGAGAGCAGGGGTGAGGTTGAGGAACGCTATGAAATATCCATGTTCAACCAGCTGTCATCTTCAGCATTAGTGAAAGATGTGGGGTTAGGCCTGCTGGGCGCGCCATCCGCTGCGGAGATAAAGGTGGTCAGTTCTCTTGCTATCTATGTTTTTGAAGATGGGCCCATGGCGCTCGATTTTGCCCGGACTTTCCGTCGGGAACTGGCCGGTCAGGGCATCGACTGCCGGATCGGAATTGATCATGGCGAGGTTCTGATCTTTGACCTGCCGTCCGGCGGCAAAGATATTGCCGGCATGCCGGTGAATGTGGCCTCCAAAATGGCCCAGGATAAAGGTGAGTTCGGGAAGATCTATCTGAGTGAGTCACTGGGAGCCCTGGTTGATCTCAGTGGTTTCACTCAAGTCAGGCATAGGGTATCCAGCGTGGAAATAGTGAGTTATGAAGGGTAGCGGGGGCGCTTTCACATATTTGGGGCTGATGGGTTCCAGGGGGGACAATGTTTAAGTTCCTCCACGTGGCGGACATTCATCTCGACAGCCCCCTGAAGGGCCTTGAGGCCCATGACGATGCCCCTGTGGCGGAGATCCGTGGCGCAACACGGCGGGCCTTTGATAATCTCATCGACCTGGCTGTTGAGGAGTCGGTTTCTTTTGTCCTGATTGCCGGTGACCTCTATGACGGTGATTGGAAAGACTATAATACCGGACTGTTTTTCGCCGGCCGAATGGGCAGGTTGGATCAGGCCGGAATCAAGGTCTTTATTGTATCCGGCAACCATGATGCCGCGAGCCAGATCACCAGGGCGATGCCCCTGCCGGGGAATGTCACCCTCTTTTCCGACCGGAAACCCCAATCCGTGATCCTCGATGATCTTGGGGTGATTGTTCACGGTCAGAGTTATTCCTCCCGTTCCGTGACCGAGAACCTGGCTGCCTGCTACCCGCCGCAGAATATCCATTACTTCAATATAGGCCTTCTCCATACCTCTCTCTCGGGTCGGCCGGATCATGAGAATTACGCCCCCTGTACCCTGGATGAACTGAAATCCAAGGGCTTTGACTACTGGGCCCTGGGCCATGTTCATAAAAGGGAGATCGTTTCCAGGGATCCATGGATTCTCTTTCCCGGCAATATTCAGGGGCGGCATATCCGGGAGGCCGGCCCCAAGGGAGCCACCGTGGTGACCGTGGACGAAGGACGTGTCACGGATGTCGCTTTTCACGGAATCGATGTGCTGCGCTGGGCCGACTGCCGGGTGGATCTCTCCGGCTGTGCGACCGACGACAGTGTGTACGAATCGGTGCGGCTGGCCTTTGAGCAGGAGCGTGATCTGGCGGAAGGCAGGACGCTGGCCCTGCGCCTGACCCTTGCAGGAAAATGCCCGGTCCATGCCCGGCTCCTTGACCGCACCGCCCGGTGGACCGAAGAGTTTCGGGGTATTGCCCTGGGTCTTGGTATGTGGCTTGAGAAGGTGAATTTCCAGACCCGGCGCGAGGTGGGTCTGGAGGAGATTATCTCCGAGGATACACCCATTGCCAATCTGGTTCGTTCTGTTCAGAATCTGGAGAGTACCGGCAGCAGTCTTGCTGAAATGGTACCGGAACTGGCTGTTCTTAAAAGCAAATTGCCGGCCGGGGCCTTTGACAGCGATGACCCTTTTTGTGATTCCTCGCCGGAGATGATCGCAGAGTTGCGTGCCGAGGTGCTGGAGATGCTGGTCTCAAAGCTTCTTCTCCATGGGGGGGCGGATGAAACTCAGGCGTCTTGATCTGAAGGCCTTTGGCCCGTTTACCGATCAGACCCTCTTGTTTGATTCCAGTGGGCCGGGGCTCCATGTCATCTATGGCCCCAACGAGGCGGGCAAGAGCAGTTCCCTGCGGGCCCTCAAGGCCCTGCTCTATGGATTTCATCCCCAGACTCCTGATAATTTTCTCCACAGTTATAATCAGTTACTGGTCGGCGGGTCTCTTGAAAACCGTGCCGGGCAGACCATAGTTTTTCAGCGCCGGAAAAGGCGGGTGAACGATCTCATCGACTCCGAGGGCGCGCCCCTGGACCAGGGCCTTCTGGCCCCGTTTATCCATGGTGTGCAGCCGGAGATATTTGAATTTCTCTACGGTATTGACCATGAAAGCCTGGTCCGGGGCGGCAGGGAAATCCTTGCCCGGAAGGGCGAGGTCGGCCAGGCCCTTTTTGCGGCCGGGGCCGGGATCTCTGCCCTGCGCGAGGTTATTGATCAACTGGAACAGGAGGCGTCCGGCCTGTTCAAATCAACTGGGCAGGTGCCGGAGATCAACAGGGCAATCAAGAGGTTCACCGAATTGCAGAAGGATGCCAGGTCCCTCAGCCTTTCCGCGACTCAGTGGAAAGAACACCGCAAGGCCCTGAAAGACGCGGAAACAGAGCGGGCGAATCTGGAGAGGGACCGGGACCATAAGAACAGGGAAGTGCGCCGCCTGGAACGCCTGGAGCAGGCAATCCCCGAGCTTGCGATCCTGAAGGAGCTGCTGGAGCAAAAGAAGGCCCTGGGCCCGGTCACGCTCCTGCCACCAGATTTCAGCCAAAGATACCAGCAGGTCGTCGAGGAGCTGAGCGAAGGCGGGGCCCAGATAAAGAGGGACTCCGACCGGCTCAGGCAGATTGAGGAAAAGCGTGGGGAAATCTCGTATAACACCGATCTCCTGGCACTGGCGGATACGGTAGATGATTTTCATCAGCGCCTCGGGGCGTATCGCAAGGGCCAGCAGGACAGGCCGGAACGCAACGGGATGCGGATCGGTCTGCGGTCTGAGGCAGCGCTTTTGCTTAGGCAGGCCCGGCCGGATCTGCCGCTGGAAGATGTGGAGAAGCTGCGGCCCGCCCTTACCAGGAAAAGGACCATTCAGACCTTGAGTGGCCGATATGAGGCGATAAGCAGCCAGCTTTCCCGTGCGGAAAAACAGAATAAGGCCGTGATCCGGGAACAGGCAGAGGTGGACAGGGCCCTTGCCGGCATGGCAGTGCCCAGAGAGTCTCGGGATCTTCTGCTGGCCGTTAAAATGGCGCAGAAGGCCGGGGATGTTGATGCCCTGCTTCTGAAGAATCGAAAAGAGGCGGCAGAGGGGAGAAGGGAGTGCCTTGCGGAGCTGAAGCGGATCGGACTCTGGGGCGGAGACCTTGAGGCGCTCGTGGATCTCACCCTGCCGCTTCTGGAAACAGTGCAGCGGTGCGAGAATGAGCATGCCGCGATTGGAGATGAAAGGCGGGCCCTGGATAAGGATCGCTCGGGTGTCGTAAGGGAGCTGCGGAATGTCTCTGCCGAGATCAGGAAGATCGAGTATGGCGGCGATGTCCCTTCAGAGGCGGAGCTGATCCGGACCCGGGAAAAAAGGGAAGAGGGCTGGCGGTTGGTGCGCTGTCAGTGGCTTGACGGTGAGGATGTGGAAGGAGAGAGCCGGGCCTATGATCCTGAAAAGCCGCTCCCTGAAGCCTATGAGGGGATGGTCCGGCTGGCGGATCGTATTGCGGACCGGCTTCGGCACGAGGCGGAGCGGGTGGCCAATGCGGCGGCGTTTCGTGCACAGGAGGAAAATCTCCAGAAGTCGTTGGCGGAGAATGACCGGCTCAGTCAGGATCTTGCCCTGCGCCGGAAGGAGTTTGACGAGATGTGGGGCAGGATCTGGGCGTTGGCCGGTATTTCCCCGTTGTCCCCCAAGGAGATGAGCGGCTGGCTCGCTGCGATGGAGAAGGTGCGCTACCGGGTGGGGGATCTTCTGAAAAAGGAGCGGGAGATCCATCGGGAGGAGCTGCAAAAACAGGGTCTCAGGAATGGGGTGCTTCATCACCTTGCGCTATTGGGTGAAGAGGATGTTCCGGCGGGTGATGCGCTTGGTCCGGTTCTTGTTTTTGCCGAAGCGGTCCTTGATGTGATTGCCGGTGAGAACGCTGATCTCGAAAAGCTCCGGGAACGGCGAGAAATTGCGGATAGAGCCCTTGCACAGGCAAAGGAGGACCTGGCCGCGGCGCAGGAGGCCCTTATCGACTGGCAGGATCAATGGCGGAAGGCGCTTTTTGCCTTGGGGCTCAATGACGGTATTTCCCCCCACGAGGCTGTTGACTATATTGATATTCTCCAGAGCTGCCTTGACAAGGTGAAAGAGGCGGATGACCTGCAGAAACGCATTGACGGCATTGACCGTGACGCGGGTCAGCTTGAGCAGGAGGTGAGACTGCTTGTTGAGAAGATCGATCCCGGGATGGTGACATTACCTCTGGAGCAGGCAATTCTCCAGTTGCGGGCCATGCTCGCCCAGGCCAGAAAAGGCAAAACCCTGGATGACAAGCTTGCAGATGAGATCGATGGGTTGCGGGGTGAGATCGCAGCGGCAGAGGAAACCCTGAAGGGCGCCCGTGACCGCATGGCCGAACTCATCAGAATCGCCGGGTGCGAAAAGCCCGAGGATCTGGCCGGAGTGATCGGCAGGTTTGTCGAGCATCAGAGGCTGCAGGAGAAGATTTCCGCCACCAGGGAAACCCTGGCCAGAATAGGGGCTGGAGCGAGCATTGAAGAACTTGACCGTCAGGCGCAGGAGACCGGTATCGACGAGATCTCCTCCAGGGTTGACTCCCTGCGCCTGGAAATAACTGAAAGGATTCACCCGGAGATAAACAGGGTTTCTCAGGTAATTGGTGAGGAGATAACAAGGCTCGCCGCCATGGATGGCGGCGCCATGGCTGCTGATGCCGCAGAGAAGATGGAACAGGAGCTGGCGGGAATCCGGCGCATGGCAGGGAGATATGCCCGGCTGAAACTCGCATCAAGGATTCTGCAGCAGGAAATAGAGCGATACCGGGAGGAGCATCAGGGCCCGGTGCTGAAGATTGCCTCGCGGTATTTTGCCGACCTGACCCTTGGTTCCTTTTCCGGTCTGAAGGCCGATCTCGACGACAGGGGCGAGCCTGTGCTCGTTGGTGTTCGTCCCGGCGGG
>JBFHXP010000053.1:0-16662 GCA_041598875.1 Desulfobulbales bacterium | reverse complement strand
TGGAGAGCCGCTTTTTGTGCCCCCCGGTGTCCGGGGCGAGGAACTTGAAAAGTATCGGCTGGAGCTTGAGCTGCGGCTTAACACCCTCTACCGGAAGACCTGGGAACGTTTTGGTAGGGAAGGACATTGATTGACATGAGAACGCTTGAACACTTGAACACTGGAACACTTGAACCTTTTGTGCACTTGACCCTGGAACGTGGCCGCGTCTTTACCTCTGCCACTGAAGTTTAACAAAAACGGAAAGAATATGAACACTCCTACACGTCCTGCCCCGAGAGGGATCGTTGTCGCCGGCCTGCGCGGCGGATCGGGCAAGAGTATAATTGCCGTGGGTCTGGCCGCAGCCTTTGCCCGAAACGGCCAGGTCGTGGCTCCCTTTAAAAAGGGGCCCGATTATATCGATGCCGGCTGGCTTGGGTTGGCGGCAAACCGGTCCTGTTATAATCTTGACCCCTATCTGATGACTCCCGAGCAGATCCGTGCCTCTGTTGCCGAGCACGGCTATGGCGCCGACCTGATCGTGATTGAGGGCAATCGCGGGCTTTATGACGGGGTCAATGTTGCCGGCGCTTACTCCACCGCGGAACTTGCCGTGGCCCTTGATCTGCCCGTGCTTCTGGTGGTGGACTGCACCAAATCCACCCGGACCGTGGCCGCCCTGGTTCTCGGCTGCCGGGAGATGGACAGGCGGCTCAAGATCTGCGGGGTGGTTTTAAACCAGCTGGGCAGCAGCCGGCAGGAGAAAGTTATCCGGCAGGCGGTGACAGAGTATACAGGCATACCGGTAGTGGGCGCCCTTCGCCGACAGAAGGATGATATCTTCCCCCAGCGTCACCTTGGAGTCACCCCTTATCAGGAACATGGTGGAGCCAGGGAGGCGATCGACCGGCTGGCTGGAATGATCGCCGATTCTGTGGATCTTGCCGCCCTGGCCGAGAACATGACAGAGGGTGTGACAGTAAAAAAGAAGGTCCAGGAAGTGGAGGTGCATCGTGACCCGGTGCGGATCGGGGTGCTCAAGGATGCCGCGTTTCAATTCTATTACCCGGACAACCTGGAGGCCCTGGCCAGGGAGGGGGCGGAGATCGTTGAGATCAACGCGATGACCGCAGGCGAGTTGCCGGCTGTCGATGGACTCTATATCGGCGGCGGTTTTCCCGAAACGAGCGCCGCAGCCCTGGCGGCCAATGGCAGTTTCCTGGCATCCCTCAGGGAGCGGATTGATGCCGGCCTGCCAGTCTATGCCGAGTGCGGCGGGTTGATTTATCTTGGCCAGAGTATAGAACTGCACGGGGAATCATATAATCTGGCAGGGATTTTTCCGGTGCGGTTCACGATCTCGGAAAGACCACAGGCCCACGGGTATACCGTGTTGCGGGTGGATGGCGCCAATCCTTTTTACCCCCAGGGCCTTGAACTCAAAGGCCATGAGTTCCGCTATTCATCTGTGGAAGAGTGGGCCGGGACTCAGGAAGACCTTGCCCTGGTCATGGAGCGTGGTGTGGGATTCGCCCGCAACCGGGACGGTCTGGTCTTTCGCAACGTTCTTGCCCTCTATACCCATGTTCATTCCCTGGGCACCCCGGAGTGGGCGCCGGCCGTGGCAGGGAAGGCGCGGGAGTGGCGAGCGATGCGGAAAAAGAAATAGAGGGGCGAATCCGGGTATCGTGGAAATACCTGTTGTTGTTTATCCTTTATCATTCGCCGTTCAGCGGTTCGATATTCGGTATTCAAATCTGTAGCAGGGGGCTACCTGAGGCCTGCAGTTATGCTGGAGGAGCCTCAGTGAGTCGGCCCGCCAAAGACCTTGCGTTCGATTATCGCCTTGGCCTCGCTGTCCGGGGCCGGTTTGACCCAGTGGATGAACTGGGCGGTTATCCGGGGATAGGCCCCATTGTCTTTCTTGCACTTGTCGCAGATGGACATGGCCCGGTCCCGATACATGATCACCTTGCTTGCCGGTTCTCCGTTCTTGTCCACTGCCGCCATTTTCCTGCAGTTGCAATCAAGACGGATAACAGCGACACCGATGGCATCCGGACTTCCCTCGAGAATTCCTTCGATCATCGCCTGTTCCGATTTTTCCGCGGTTTTGTCGCTGGGTGTTGTTTTCTGAGTCATGGGTTTTTCTTCTATAAGCTGAAGGTTGAAAGGGTGGCTGGTAATTTGACCAGACTCTACCGGAACAGGGCGGGCCGGTCAACCGCTAATAATCGGTTCATGTTTTCCTGGGAAGTTTTTTATTGACAAAAAAAAGGGGGTGAATTAGAGGGGAATTGTTTTGTCTGCAAAAGGAAGGGATAGTATCTTCTTTGGCAGATGGAATGAACGCTATCGAAAGGGAAGTGAATCCCGGTTCAGGAAGAACGTTTTGTACTTTGTGAACATTATTAAATTTTAATGTGGAGGTATGTACCATGTGGGAAGTAGTTGTAGACAAAGATAAATGCAATGGCGATGAAGAGTGTGTGGATGCGTGCCCGGCTTCTGTGTTTGAGATGGTTGACGGCAAGTCCGATCCGGTAAACATGGACGAGTGTCTTGGCTGCGAGACCTGCATCGAGACCTGCCCCGAGGGCGCCATTACCGTTACCGAGGTGTAATCCCAACAGGACGCACTTCATTGCGGACAAGTGCATAGGCCTGTTTCCCGTCCGGGAGGCAGGCCTATGTTTTTTCCATGATGTTTGTCAGCCTGCGAGAACGTGACAATGAGAAAGATGCTGGCTCGATACAAGCCGGGGGTCTCGGTCAGGACCCATCTGCTGGTTGCCTCCCTGATCTGGAGCGTGGTCGGCTTTTTTCTCATGGTCAACGGTTTTTTGTTTCTCCGCCTTGCTGACCGGAGTTGGCTGGCCGGGCCCGCCCTGCTCATCGGGGCGGTAAAGGCCTTTTTTATCATGGACCGGGTGGCGCGGAAGAACCTGGTTCGTATTGATGGATTTCATGATGGCGCATGCATAGGCTCGGTATACTCCTGGAAGACCTGGGGGCTGGTTCTCCTGATGATCGTCATGGGGCGATTTCTCCGTAATTCCGGTCTTGCTGGTGAATTTGTCGGGGTGCTCTACCTGGCCGTGGGCTGGGCCCTGTTCTGGGCCAGCCGACTGATCTGGCAGGCCTGGCATCAGAGGGAGAGGTGAGAAGGAAGAAGTGAGAGGTGAGAGGTGAATTTCGCAGTTGCTTCTCACATCTAACGTCTCACATCTCACGAACAACTTCTACCCTTTATCCCCTCTGCCGGAAGTGCCCCTGGAACTGAAAAGATCGTGGGACATACTCTATGGCGGTATCGTACAACACAGTGCATGTAGATCTGGTCGCTCTCCAGGCCAATTATCGAGCCATACAGGCGGAAGTCGGGCCTGCGGTGCGGGTCATGGCCGTGGTCAAGGCCGATGCCTATGGACATGGTCAGGTAGAGGTGGCCCAGGCCCTGGCGTCCGCCGGGGCGGATACCTTTGCCGTGGCCGAGGTCGAAGAGGGGATAGCGCTTCGTGACGCCGGCATCACCGGCAGAATTATCATCCTGCTCGGCGCGCCTGATGAGGCGGCAGCGGAGGTGGTCGGCCATCGGCTGACCCCGGTACTCTTTGATGAGGCACGGCTCGATCCCCTTGCCCGGGAAGCCCGCGGGCAGTCAACCGTTCTCGATGTCCACCTGAAGATCGACGTGGGCATGGGCCGGCTGGGTATTCTTCCGGATCAGGTCGAGGCCTTTGTTGACCGGATTGACGCGCTGCCCTCATTGCGGCTT
This sequence comes from Desulfobulbales bacterium, assembly GCA_041598875.1. Classification (GTDB taxonomy): domain Bacteria; phylum Desulfobacterota; class Desulfobulbia; order Desulfobulbales; family BM004; genus JAKITW01. The sequence continues at coordinate 12,902 of JBFHXP010000053.1, read as the reverse complement.
GCCGGGGTACTCAGCCATCTGCCTTCCGCCGATGTGCCGGAAGCGGTTGAGAGTACCCAGCGCCAGATTGCGTTTTTTACCACGGTGCTCGCCCGGATCAAGGAAAAAAAAGGGGGGGAATCGATCTCCCATATGGCCAATTCCGCGGGGATGCTGTATCATCCCCAGGCCCTGTTCGATATGGTCCGACCCGGGATTTCCCTCTATGGCTGTTATCCTGACGGTACGGTCGGCGCGGCCCATTCCCCGCCGCTGCCACGTCTGCAACCGGTGATGTCCTTTTCCACCCGGGTTCTCCAGGTAAAGACGGTTCCGGCAGGTTTTGGCATCAGTTACGGCCATACCTTTGTCACCAGCCGACCTACCCGGATCGCGGTCCTGCCGGTGGGCTATGACGACGGCTATCTCCGTCGGCTTTCAAACCGGGCCGAGGTCCTGATCCGCGGGCAACGGGCTCCGATTATCGGCCGGGTCTGCATGAACGCCTGCATGGTTGACATTACCGATCTTGCTGAAGCGGATCTGGTGCGTTCTGGTGATGAGGTTGTTCTGATGGGTCGTCAGGGTGGGCAGGAGATTACCGCTGATGAGATGGCCGGATGGCTCGAGACCATCAACTATGAGGTTCTTTGTCTCTTTGGCAGCCGTAACCGGAGGGAGTATGGGCGGTGAGGAGTGAGAAGTGAGAGGTGAGGAGTGAGAAGTGAGAGGTGAGAAGTGATAGGTGAGAGGTGGGAGATGAGAGGTGAGAGGTTATTTTCGCGGTTACGTCTCCCATCTCCCGTCTCCCCTCTCTCTTTCATTTCCCCCTGCCTCTCTTCCTGCCTGCCAGCATGCACGCTTATTTTAGAGGTTTAAAAGACAAAATGATCAAGGCACAGGTAGCGGAAGTTTTACAGAAATGTTTTGCCCAGGGGGTTGCCCAGGGGCTGTGGAGTGATGCGGCGGCCGGCTGCTATGCGGTTGAGGTTCCCAGGCATGAAGGCCATGGCGATTTCTCCACCAATATGGCCATGGTTATCGCCGGCAAGGAGAAAAAGAAACCCCGGGACGTGGCTGCGCGCCTGGTCGATCTGCTGTCCGGAGAAACCGGGTTGATCGACAGAGTGGAGATTGCCGGGCCCGGTTTTGTCAATATCTTTGTCAAGGATCATCTCTGGCAGGGGGTGCTTCACACCATTCATAACACCGGCTCCGAATACGGTCGCTCAACCGTGGGCAAGGGGTGCAAGGTGCTGGTCGAGTTTGTCAGCGCCAACCCGACCGGGCCGCTTTCCGTGGGCCACGGCCGGCAGGCGATTCTGGGAGACGCCATTGCCCGGCTTCTTTCCGCGACCGGCCATGAGGTAACCCGGGAATACTACTATAACGATGCCGGCCGCCAGATGCGGGTACTCGGCGCCTCGACCCGGGCGCGCTATCTTGAGGAACTTGGACTGCCGTTCGAGTTTCCCGAGGATGGCTATCAGGGGGACTATATCCGGGAGATTGCCGCGGACCTGGTCCGCGAGGTTGGGGATTTGCTCAAGGAAACAGAGGACCCGGTCCCGTTCAAGAAAAAGGCGGAAAAGGCGATTTTTGCCGATATCGTCTCCACCCTGGAGAGCCTTGATATCCATTTTGACAACTACTATAACGAGCATTCCCTCTATGAGGATGGGCTGGTCGATGACGTGGTTCAGGCCCTCCGGGACAAGGGGCTGGTGTATGACCATGAAGGGGCTGTCTGGTTTAAAACCACTGAATTTGGCATGGAAAAGGACCGGGTAATCATCAAGTCCACCGGTGAGCCGACCTATCGGCTGCCGGATATCGCCTATCACCGCGAAAAATTCCGCCGGGGCTTTGACTGGCTGGTGGATATCTTCGGCTCGGACCATATCGGCACCGTACCCGATGTCATGGCCGGAGTCAGCGCCCTGGGCTATGATCCTTCCAAGGTGTCGGTGGTTATTCATCAGTTCGTCACCCTGCTCCGTGACGGGAAACAGGTCAAGATGTCCACCCGCAAGGCGACCTTTATCACAGTGGATGAGTTGCTCGACGAGGTCGGCCCGGACGTGGTCAGGTTTTTCTTTCTTACCAGAAAGGCGGACAGCCAGCTTGAATTCGACATCACCCTGGCGGCCAAGGAAAGCCAGGAGAATCCGGTTTTCTATGTTCAGTACGCCAATGCCCGGCTTGCCAGTATCCGCAAACAGGCAAAAAACAAGGGGATAGAGAGAAAACCCCTGGCTGAATGTGATCTCTCGCGGCTGGTCCAGCCTGCCGAGCGGGATATGCTCAAGAGCCTGGCCTCTTTTCCCGAGTTGGTGGAGAGCGCTGCCCTCGGCCTTGAGCCGCACCGGATAATTTTTTACCTGACTGACCTTGCCGGTCAGTTTCACAGTTACTACAATCAGCATATGGTGATTTCCGACGATGCCGAGCTTTCCCAGGCCCGACTCTGGCTGGCTGAGGCCCTGCGCCTGGTTTTCAGCAATGGACTCAGGGTGGTCGGGCTGTCGGCCCCGGATTCCATGTAAGGCAATTGCTCTCTGCCCGGGCGGTTACCGAAGGGTGCGTTATCACGATGGCTGTTGGGAAACAAAAAAAGAAGACTGTTCTCCGCTTTGAGTTGTCTCTCCGGGGACTGTTCGGTTTGGTGGTCGTCTGTTTCTGCATCTTTCTCTGGATGTTTCTGCTCGGGCTCTGGGCCGGGCAGACAATTCTCAGTGAAGATGGGGCGAGCGCCGGCAACCCGTCATCGGTTCACCGCCTTGCTGTCACTGTTTTCCCGCGAAGTTTACTCTCTCATGGTGAACGGTTCCGGGGTGCTTGACCGGGTCCGGGCCCCGGAGTATAGTAGCTCCCGGTTTGATCATGGCCGCCTTCATGGTTGCTGAGGATGCGGAATAGCGGTGCCGTGTTCCATCCGGCCGCGGGAAAGATAAGGAAGCAAGGAGAAGTGTGTGTAATGATTCGCGACGCCCGCATGGAGGATATCAAGGGAATCTATTTTCTGCTCCAGCATTTTGCCAACAAGGATCTGCTGCTGGGGCGTTCCCTGAGTTCCCTGTATGACCATCTCCGTGATTTCAAGGTCGCCGAGGTGGATGCGGATGATGGAAGCGGGGCAAAGCGCCTGGCCGGCGTCTGCTCCCTTCATATCTGCTGGGAGAACCTGGCCGAGATCCGTTCCCTGGCAATTCACGAGGAGTTTCAGGGAAGAAAAATAGGAAGGAAGCTGGTTGAGGCCTGCCTTGCCGAGGCGGTTCATTTTGGTATTCACCGGGTCTTTACCCTGACCTATCAGCCCAATTTTTTTCGGAAGCTTGCCTTCAGGGATATTGATAAGGGCGAGTTGCCCCACAAGGTGTGGAGTGACTGTATTCAGTGCCCGAAATTCCCTGACTGCAATGAAGAGGCGCTTATCTGGGAAGGGGCTGGGAATGGTGAGAGGTGAGGAGTGAGTGAGGATTAAGGGAGAATGGAGAGGTTATTTGAAAAAACTTTGCCCCTTTGTCACTCTGTCACTTTGCCCCTTTGTCACTCTGCCCCTGGAGCGCTGACAAAATTGGAACGTAACAGAGCCTCCTGGAGTGCGCGTTTTTAAACAGGGGCAATTCTGCATAGCAGAGGAGAAATAAATTAGATGCTGGGATCAGTACTGACCAAGGTTTTCGGAAGCAAAAATGAAAGGGTATTGAAACAGATCCGGCCGCTGGTGGATCGAATCAACAGTCTGGAAGATGGCGTTCGTCCCCTGGACGACGCGACCCTTGCCGCCAAGACAGTCTCTTTCAAGGAGCGGGTGGCCAAGGGAGAGCCCCTTGACGATCTGCTGCCCGAGGCCTTTGCCGTAATGCGGGAGGCGGCCCGGCGGGTGATCGGCGAACGCCATTACGACGTCCAGCTTGTCGGCGGCGTTGTTCTTCATCAAGGTAAGATTGCCGAGATGAAGACCGGTGAGGGCAAGACGCTGTGCTCGACCCTGCCGGTATACCTGAACGCCCTTTCCTGCAAAGGGGTTCACCTGGTAACGGTGAACGACTATCTGGCCGCCCGCGACTCGGAGTGGATGGGGCAGATCTATCGGTTTCTCGGGCTCACCACCGGCACCATTGTCCACGATATGGTTGATCAGGACCGCAGGGCAGCCTATGCGGCGGACATCACCTATGGCACCAACAATGAATTCGGCTTCGATTATCTGCGCGATAACATGAAGTTTGACATCAAGGATTTCTGCCAGCGCGGTTTCAATTACGCCATTGTCGATGAGGTTGACTCCATTCTTATCGACGAGGCGCGGACACCGCTGATCATCTCCGGCGCCGCCGACATGTCCACCGAACTCTATCACCATGTAAACAGCATTATTCCCCGGTTCAAGCGCGATGTCCATTACACGGTTGACGAGAAGTCGCGTTCCCTTTCTCTTTCCGAGGAGGGCGTTGCCCTGGGCGAGGAACTCCTCAAAGTGGAGAACCTCTATGATCCCCGGAATATCGAGTCGCTTCATCATCTTAACCAGGCCCTGAAGGCCCATGTGATCTTCAAGCGGGACGTTGACTATCTTGTCAAGGACGAGGAGGTGGTGATCGTTGACGAGTTCACCGGCCGCACCATGCCGGGCAGGCGTTACAGCGATGGGCTCCATCAGGCGCTGGAGGCCAAGGAAGGGGTCAAGATCGAGCGGGAGAACCAGACGCTTGCCTCGATCACCTTTCAGAACTATTTCCGGATGTATGACAATCTGGCCGGCATGACCGGCACTGCGGACACAGAGGCCCCGGAGTTTAAAAAGATTTACGACCTGGACGTGGTGATTATTCCCACCCACCGGGACATGATCCGCAAGGATTTTCCCGATGTCATCTACAAGAATGAAAATGCCAAGTACCGGGCCGTGGTGCGTGAAATCAAGGATCTCCATGCCAAGGGGCAGCCGGTGCTGGTGGGGACTATCTCCATTGATGTTTCGGAAAAGATTTCCGCCATGCTCAAGAAGGCGGGGGTAAAACACTCGGTTTTGAATGCCAAGCAGCATGAGAAAGAGGCGGAAATCGTCGCCGAGGCCGGGCAGCGCGGCCGGGTAACCATTGCCACCAATATGGCCGGCCGGGGAACCGATATCAAGCTGGGCGAGGGGGTCGCGGATCTGGGCGGCCTCCACATACTCGGCACCAGCCGCCATGAGTCGCGGCGCATTGATAATCAGCTTCGTGGCCGTTCCGGCCGGCAGGGTGATCCCGGATCTTCCCGGTTTTATCTTTCCCTGGAAGATGATCTGCTCAGGATTTTCGGTTCCGACCGGATCTCTGGAATCATGGAAAAACTGGGCATGGAAGAGGATGAACCCATTGAGCATGCGATGATCAGTCGGGCCATTGAAAACGCCCAGCGCAAGGTGGAAGGCCATAACTTTGAAATCCGCAAGCATCTTCTCGAATATGACGACGTCATGAACATGCAGCGGGACGTGGTCTATCGCCAGCGGCGGGACGCCCTTGCGAGCGAGGATGTCAGCGAGATTATTTCCGAGATGCTCACCGATGTGGTTGATAGCCTGGCTGCCGAGTTTATCCAGGCCAAGGTCCCCTCCGAGGAGTGGGACTGGGGTGGGCTTGCCGAACAGATGAAGGCACAGCTCGGCCTGACCCTTAACTGGGATGAGACGGAACGTTCCGGCCTTCAGGGCGAGCAGTTCACCGCCCGCCTCCATGAAATTGTGGCTGCCGCGTATGCTGCCCGGGAGGAGCAAATCGGCACGGAGATGTTCCGCTATCTCGAGCGGATAATCCTTCTTCAGATGGTGGATCATCACTGGAAGGAACACCTGCTTAATATGGATCATCTCAAGGAGGGGATCGGGCTCCGGGGATACGGGCAGAAGAATCCGCTCAATGAGTACAAGAGGGAAGGTTTTGAGATGTTTCTGGCCATGGTCGAAACGGTGAAGGAACAGACCGTGAGCGCCCTTTTCCGGGTCCAGATCGCCGATGACAACGAGGTCGACGAGCTAGCCGAGCAGTCACGGAAAAAGCAGGAACAGAGCAAGCTGCGGCTTAACCGGGGTGGTGATGATGCCTTGCAGCCGGTCAAGCGCGATGGCGACAAGATCGGCCGTAACGCCCCCTGCCCGTGCGGCAGTGGGCAGAAATACAAGAAATGCTGCGGTAAGCTGTGAAGGCCTGCCCGGCCCCTATTCTTTCTCATGGTATGAACTATGCTTATTGATGGTTTTTTCTACGCAGCGGTTGAGGCTGGGATTCGCAAGAAGAACCGTCTGGATCTTGCCCTGATTTTTTCTGAAACACCGGCGGAGGCTGCCGGTGTTTTTACCACCAGCAGGGTCCAGGCCGCTCCGGTGGTCCTTGGGCGGAAGCGGCTGCACGATTTCGGCAAAGCCCAGGCAATTCTGATCAACAGCGGTATTGCCAATGCCTGCACCGGAGAGCCTGGAATGATCGCGGCACTTGCCTGCAGCAGGCTGGTGGCCGATGCCCTGAAGATCAGCGAAAATCTGGTGCAGGTTTCCTCCACCGGGGTAATCGGCGAACAGCTTACGGTGGAGCGGTTTGCCGTGGCGATTCCGGGCCTGGTCGGCTCCCTGGAAGCGAACAGCCATGGGCGGGTCGCCAAGGCGATGATGACCACCGACACCGTGCCCAAGACCGCCTCCCGTGAAGTGGAGATCCAGGGGAAGAAGGTCCGGATTTTCGGCATGACCAAGGGGGCGGGGATGATCATGCCCAACATGGCGACCATGCTCTGCTATGTTATGACCGATGCCGCTGTTACGGCGGGTGCGCTTCAGGATATGCTGCTTCACGCGGTGGACGGGTCCTTTAACAGGATTACCGTGGACGGCGACACCAGCACCAATGACACCGTGCTCGTCCTTGCCAATGGCCGGGCGGGAAACGTGGCGATCAACTCCTCTGACTCGGAAGGGGGAAAGGCTCTGGCCGCGGCCCTTGGTGACCTGTTGCTTGATCTTGCCCTCCAGATAGTCAAAGATGGCGAAGGCGCCACCAAACTGGTAACTGTCCGGGTGGTTGGCGCGGAAAATGATCGGGATGCCGATGCCGCGGCCAGGACCATCGGTAACTCCGCCCTGGTCAAGACCGCCTTTTTCGGCGAGGATGCCAACTGGGGTCGGATCATCGCCGCCCTTGGGCGTTCCGGCATTGAAATCGACCCGGCGCGGGTGGCGATCTTTTTTGACGATGTCCAGATGGTGAAGAACGGCCTGGGCCAGGGGACGGAGGCCGAGAAAAAGGCCACCGAGGTTTTGAAGAAGAAGGATTTCGAGGTGGTGGTTGACCTTGGCATGGGCACTGGCCAGGGTCATGTCTATACCTCGGATTTTTCAATTGATTACGTGAAGATTAACGCAGATTACCGAAGCTAGTGTCTGTATCTTTTCTCCCGGCGACCGGTTTCATCGGTTGACGGCATGTTTAACAGGGTGTATTCATTGAGCTGATACTTTTTCGAGCAGTCCTGACTCTATTCTGGAGGAATACCGATGGCCGAAAAAAAACAGATGAAATGCCCGCAATGTCAAGGTTCCAAAACCACTGCCGGTACCTGCGAATGTACTGCCGAGTGGCGCGGCACCGATATCGATGGCGAGTGGAACGACTGCCAGTGTGAACGGGAATCGGCATGTCCGCTGTGCGGGGGGAGCGGCGTGGTGGAAGGGGAGTGAGTGTACCTGACGTACTCCAGTACGCCTGCGTATACTTCTTTGATCTCCATGATCTTTTTCGAAATTGTCTGTTTCCGGTTTGAAAACGGATAGGTGTTGCCGTCCGGAACAAAAGACTTTCCGGACAGACACTAATTAAAAATTCAGCATCCAAAATTCACAATTATTTTTTCCCTCATCCCTCCTCCAGTCGCCTGATTCCTTTTTTCAGGAGAAAGAGCACCACGCCGACGGAGAGGAGAATCGACGCCCCGATCCAGGTGACAAGCATCAGGAGATCACCGGTGCGGACCGCCTCGCCCGCCAGGTTTTTCACCACCAGTCGGTACACCGGTATCCCGCCGGCCACGATTATCATCAGCTCGAACCCCACCGCAGTGAATAAAAACAGGATTGCCCCGATTCCGCCCAGGGCGGCGGCGCGGTTTTCAACCTTGAAATCGGCGTACAGGGAGCCAAAGCCAAGGGCCAGTCCGACCAGGGTCCAGGTGATGACCAGGCCGATAACAAGCGAGATCCACCACATCGGTCCTTCTATTTTCAGCAGATGATTGGAAAAGACCAGCAGGATAAGGGCAAGCGCGGTGAAAGGGATGGCGTAGAAAAAAAATTTTGCCAGCAGATATCTGCCCATGGAGATCGGCGCCGCCTGGACAACATAGAAGGCGCCTCCTTCACCGCCCATGGACGGGTAAACAAAGCGGGCGGACAGGGAGGCGACCACAAAGCCGGTAAGCCCGATGTTGAGAAAGGCGATCAGGTTGGCAATATACTCTTCTTTTATCGGGGAACGGTCCAGGGGCAGCACCTTGAAATTGTAGAGATAGATGACGATCAGGGCGGCGATCATGAAGAGCTGGGACCACTCCGCGGAATCCCGGAGAAAGAGTTTGGCCTCCTTGCGGAAGACCCACAGCCAGGCCCGGGGCCGATAGCGGAAAAGATGGTGAAAACGGCGATGGCCGCCAAATGACTCCTGGGATTTCGAGTAGCCGGAAAAGAACCACCGGTCCATGGTCCATTCGCCGATAAAGAAGAGGGCAAGGGGGGTGATGGCCATCAATCCGACCAGGAGCCAGTCTACCTGTCTGTCAAGGAGATAGAGGGAGAGAAGGTTGGCGGCCCAGGCCGCCGGGACATAGGGCGCGGCAGGGTTGGAGATCGAGGAGAGATAGTCAAGGAAATGAGAGTATTTGTCCGGGTTGACCAGATCCTCGGGTTTGAGAAGCCTGAACATCACATAGATGAAGATACCGAAACATATGGAAAGATAGAGGATGATATCCTTGGTGCGCCGGGCGGGAAACAGGTTGACAAGCCCCACGGTAACCGTCATGCCGAAGGCTGAGGCAATGGTCGCGGTGGAGAAGACCGCGAGAAGGGTGAGCGGCAGGTAGAGCGGGCCGGCCTTGAAAACCGAACCATAGGCGCTGAATATCGGCAGGGAAAAAATTACCATCATCCATGAGGTATAGATGGTCGTGGTGATATACCGCATGAAAAAGAGTTCCCTGGGCGTTATTGGCGCCGCAAAGACGATTTCATTGTCCTGTGACAGGAAAAGGGTGGAGACCGCCGAGACCATGCAGGAAAACACAAGCATGGCAAACACGGTGACCCAGGCCATCTGGAATATTTTCAGGCTGAGGATGATCCCCAGCTCGTTCTGGTTGTGAAAATAGGTGACCACCCGGAAGCCGATTCGATAGAGGGCCAGGCAGACGAGTATGCCGATCGCCAGGGCGGCAAGTGTCCTGAACGGCAGGGAGTTTCCGGGAAAGAAACGGTTTTTTACCCCATGGCGGAACGGGGCGAGCAGGACGGGCCGTTTACCGGGCATTTCAGGCTTCCTCCTCATCATGGGACTGCATGCCCTTGAGGGCGGCAATTACCTCCCTGACCTCATAGGCGCCGGTCAGTTCCAGGAAGATCTCCTCAAGGTCGCTGTGCTCGAGGCGCGCCTCCTGGCGCAGGGCGGCAAGATCGCCGATCACCCGGATTCTGCCGTTTAAAATGATTGCAATGCGGTCGCAGAGTTCCTCCGCAATTTCCAGGGAATGGGTGGAGAGAAAGATCGCGGTGCCGGAGCGGGCCCGTGATTTGAAAAGTTCCTTGACGATCCGGGCGCTTTTGGGATCAAGGCCGACCATGGGCTCATCCACGATGATCACCGGCGGCTCGAGCATGAAGACCGAGGCCATGATCAGCTTCTGGCGCATGCCGTGGGAGTAGCTTTCAATCAGGTGATTGCGCCACTCCGTGAGGCCGAACAGGGCAAGCAGCTGCTCCGAGTTGGCCTCGAACCGGTCTAGCGGAAGGTGGTAGAGGCTGGCGATGAACTGGAGGTACTCAATGCCGGTCAATTTTTCGTAGAGATAGGGCCGGTCCGGGATAAAGCCGGTGATCTGTTTGCAGGCAACCGGTGAGGCGGCAAGATCAATGCCCTTGATGCGGATCCGCCCGCCACTTGGTTTGAGCAGTCCGGCAAGCATCTTGATCGTGGTTGTCTTGCCCGCACCGTTGGGCCCGAGAAAACCGAAGATCTCTCCCCGGCGGATGGCGAGGCTCACGTCGTCCACCGCGGCAAAGCTCCCGAAATGTTTGCTCAAACGTTCAACCTCTATCATCGCTGTTGCCTGTGGAGACATGGGTTCCTCTGGTTATTGTTGGTGGCGGTTCGGCGGGGCAGGGGCGTCGGGCTGCGGATCATCCGCCACCTCAATGGCGAGGTTACCAAGGAGCGCACCGATTTTGACCATCTCCTCAACCTCTCCATCGGTGAATTTGATGTGGGTAATATCGGCGGGCAACTCGTTGCGGGTGGTGTCAAGGCTGATCCATGATTCGCCGACACAGACCTCGTTCCAGGCATGGTAGTAAAAGGCGCCCTGGTGGAAGACCACCCCGGCGGCAATCCGGGTGGGTATGCCGACATTGCGCGCCAGGGCGGCAAAAAGGGCGGCATGTTCGTTGCAATCGCCCATGCGGTTGTTGAGGGTCGTGAGGGCGTCTGGAATACCAAGTACCGGCCGCTTTTCGAGATTTTCATACACCCATTCGGCAAGGATGCGGACCCGGGACATGGGGGTGGGCGCGGTGGCGGTAAGCTCCTGGGCAAGGGCGTTGATTGCGTTGTTTTTCGCCTGAATATAGGGGGTCGATGCCAGTGTTTCCGCGGGACCTCCGCAGGCCGGAGCCTCATCGCTGGGCATATTTTCAATGGTTACGGTGAGTATGTTGCCATCAAGGGACTGCCGGGCGTCATGGAGGGTGAATTGGGAATCTTCCGGCAGTGTCAGGGTATAACTCAGTCTGGTCAGTCCCTGGAGGGGGGGCATGGTCCCGGTAACAGGAACAGAGACCGTGCTCAGGATCTCCCTGCCTTTGTTGACAATATCGGTGGCCTTGAATTCCGGCTCGGAGATAAAGGTAAAGCCGGCCGGGGATTCCTCCTTGATGAGCTTGCCCTCGTCATTGAGCCAGGAGCTGAACTTGAGCCCGGCATAGGATTCCGTGAAGTGGTGCAGTCTGTGTACCCGGCCGCGGAGAAGGACCTTTTCCGTGCCATGGTAATGGACCACCGTGTTCTGGCCGGAGAGGGTCAGGGGGTCAAAATAGGGCACCCGCCGCCGGTCTCCGGCTTGAAGATTCTGGGACAGTAGGTAGGCGCGTTGGTTGGTGGAAAGATAGGGCGGACTGGCCAGGGCAATGGTGTCATCTATCGTTTCCTTGCCGGTGGACATCTGAAAGCGGACTTCCCTGCCCCGGACTTCGCCCTTTGCATCCATCTCGTAAAAAGGGGAACGGAGGCGGAAGGTGAAGTTCTTCAGGAGCATCCCGCTGGTCAGTTCTGCGTTGACATGCATCCGGATCGGATGATTTTCATCAAGAATATTGAGGCGGAGAAATGCCTCCTGGGAAAGGGCAAGGGTCTCCGGGCCAAGGGGATAGAGGCGGCTCTTGACATACCCGATCCGTTCCTCGCGGAAATAGACCCCCATGAAGCTCTCTTCCCTGCCCTGGCGGACGACCCGGGCTTCCCGGAGATCAAGGGCCTCGATGAAGTAGTCCCGTCGGAGCAGGGCGGCAACGAGAATGATCCACAGGATGATGGTCGAGATCCTGAGGAGTGTGGCAGTGGAATAACGGGCCATGTCTGGTTTTTCTGCGTTGAAAAGTGGGTGGTTCAGCTTACGATCCAGATCGCGATATCTTCAGCCATGGCAATGACCTGATCGGAAACGCTGCCAAAGAGACCTTTTTTAACGTCTTCGGTTCTCCTGCCCATGACGATGGTTCCGTGTTCTTCCATCAGGGCCTGGCGGACTATCTGCCGGCTGGGATAAAGGCCTTTTGTTGTGGTCCTGCGAAGGATTTTGTCCGGGGAAAAGCCGCTGTCCAGGAGAATCCGCTCCGGTATCAGGAAATGGCTTTCCGGGTCGGCAAGGAGTTCATCGTTGCACCGGGGGCCCAGCAGTTCCCGGCACTGGTCCATGTCCACCGATCGCATCTGGCCGAACATGGCGGCGGAATGAAAAAGGGTTATTTCGGCATAGGGGTTATTCTTAAGGACAAAGGCAAGATGATCGACCGCCTTCAGTGTGTGGAAGGAGCCATCCACCGGCACGAGAAATCTGCGGGAGTTGACCTGGCCGTCCACGATCCAGATCGGGACATCGCTGCACTTTTCCATGACCCGTGAGGATGTGCTCCCCATGACCATCTCTTCCAGTTTTCCCAGGCCGCGTCTTCCGATGATCAGCGCATCGTACAATCCCTTGCGTGCCTCAAGAACAATGTCACTGGCAATGTCCATCCGGGAGATCAGGACCTGGGTGGTGACCTGGTTCGGGCTGATCCCGCGCCGGCCGAATTGAAGAACCGCCTCGTTCATGTAGCGTTTGGCAGCGGTGAATTTTTTGCGGGATTCCGCGCTCAGGGTGCTCAGCAAATCGAGTTCATCGAGCCATTCGCGGCCTGTTGCCGAGACGGTACAGGGAACGATGCAGAGAAGGTGGCAGTGGATTTCATCGAGATCCGCGAACAGGCGGCCGAGGTAGCGCAGGGTATTGTTGCTGTAAACGGATCCATCTACTGCAACCAGGAATTTTCTCAGCATTATGCAGTGCTCCCTAGCAGGAATTTGATGATACGTCTCAGACCGCAGTGGCGCGCAAGAAGAGATAAAAAACAAAAAAACTAT
>JBFHXP010000052.1:0-16842 GCA_041598875.1 Desulfobulbales bacterium | reverse complement strand
TCCGTTTAAGCGGCTCCGGTGGCCAGGGCATTATCCTTGCCGCGGTTGTCCTTGCCGAGGCGGCGGGCATTAACAGCGGCCACCATGTCTGCCAGACCCAGAGCTACGGCCCCGAGGCCCGAGGCGGCAAATGCAAGGCCGAAGTGGTGATAAGCGATCTGCCCATCGATTATCCCAGGGTGGTCCAGCTCGATCTGCTTCTGGCCATGAATCAGGCCTCCTGCGACGCCTATTTCTACGACTTCAAGCCCAACGGCCTGCTCCTGGTCGACTCCACCATGGTGGAGCAGGTGCCCACCAGCCGGGTGATCTCCCTGCCCTTTACCAGATTTGCCCAGGAAGAGGCGAAAACCCCGATGGCCGCCAACATGGCCGCGCTGGGGACGATCAGCCACTTCTGCCCCTGGGTCACCCCGGCGGCCATGGAAAATGCCCTGATCAACCGGGTTCCGGCAAAATCGGTGGAGGCAAACCGGGCCGCGTTCCTGAGAGGGCTTGCAGCGGCGCGGGAAATTGACATCTCGGCCCTGCCCCGCTCGATAATTTCCCAGGAAGACGAAGAGCTCTGATCCCATGCAGCCTTCCCAAAGTCGGGATTTCACTCCCCAGGACAGCACCTTTAAGATCTTCCACGAACTGATGCCCAGAAGAATCAGGGAAATCCTTCTGGTGTTAAGCCCGTTTGACGCCTTTATCATGGAGGAGGACGGCAGTCTTGCCACCCGTATCGCCACCGAATACAAAGGATTGAACCTCTCCAACCCGCCGCGGATGACCCAGGTGAAAAGCGCGGCAGACGCCCTCAAGGCGATCCGCAGCCATCGCTACGACCTGGTGATTACCATGCCCCAGGTGGGTGACATGGACTGCGTCGCCCTGGGAGCGGAGATAAAGAAAATCCAATCCCGCCTGCCGGTGGTCCTGCTCGCCCACCGGTTAAGCGGTCTTATCCCGGACCCGGAACAGGGCAGAATAAAAGGCATTGATCATTTTTTTCTCTGGTCTCCCAACCCGGCCTTTCTTCTGGCCCTGGTGAAGAGCCTGGAAGACCGGCTCAATGTCGATTCCGACACCCGCGCCGCCATGGTCCGGGTCCTTATTCTGGTTGAGGACTCGCCCCGCTACCGCTCCATTCTCCTGCCGCTTATCTACCGCGAGGTGGTCCAGCAGACCCAGGCGGTGCTTAACGAGACAATCAACGTCGACCACCGGCTTCTCAAGATGCGGGCCCGGCCCAAGGTCCTGGTCGCGGAAAGCTATGAACAGGCCCTTTCCCTCTATCACCGGTACCAGTCCTATGTGTTCGGCATCATCTCAGACACCCGTTTCCGGAAAAAAGGGCAGCTTGACGACACTGCCGGCATATCTCTCTTTAACCATGTGCGCCAGGAAATTCCCGACCTGCCGCTGCTGCTGCTGAGCGCCGAGCCGGCAAACCGCGATAGGGCCCTGGGGATTCCGGCGGTCTTTCTCGACAAGAACGATCCCGATCTTGTTGCCGGCATTCACCAGTTCTTTCTCACCCATCTCGGATTCGGTGATTTCGTCTTTCGCCTGCCCGACAACAGCGAAATCGACCGCGCCGACACCCTGGCGGTTTTTGAGAAGAAACTTGCCCAGATCCCGGAGGAGAGCTTTATCTTTCATGCCCGGCGCAACCATTTTTCCAACTGGATCATGGCCCGCTCGGAAATCGAACTGGCATCCCGCCTGCACACCATCCGCCTCGACGATTCGGCCCCCCCCGCGGAGCTCCGCCGGCAGACGATCGCCATGATCCACGAGGTGCGGCGAATCAGGCAACAGGGGGTGGTCGGCAGGTTCTCCCCCACCGACTACGACGCCCAGATAATGGATTTTGTCAAAATCGGCACCGGCTCCATGGGGGGCAAGGCCCTGGGCCTGGCCTTTCTCGCATCCGGACAACGCCACCGGAGGCTGATTGCCGATTTCCCGGGACTTCCGGTCTCGATCCCAAGGACCCTGGTTGTCACCACCGACGGATTCGACTCATTTATCGACCATAATCATCTGGACCCGCACTCCCTGCCAAAGGATGATGCCGCGATCGCAGCCATCTTTCTCGCGGCGGAGATGCCCCTCTGGCTCATTGACCAGCTTGTCCCCTTTCTCGCCCAGAACCGGGAACCACTGACCGTCCGCTCGTCAAGCATTCTCGAGGACGCCCACTTCCGGCCCTTTGCCGGCCTCTATTCCACCTATATGCTTCCCAACAACCAGTCCGATCCGGAACAGCGACTCGGTTACCTGATAAACGCCATCAAGCTGGTCTATGCCTCCACCTATTTTGCCGGCCCCCAGGCCTTTGCCCGCTCGACCCACTCCTCGGGCCGCCAGGAGGGAATGGCGGTCATTATCCAGGCCCTGACCGGCCGGCGCCATGGAGATTTTTTTTACCCCGCGGTCTCCGGGGTGGCCCGTTCCTATAATTATTATCCACTGGGCGAGATGACGCCGGACGACGGGATTGTCAACCTCGCCCTCGGTTTTGGCAAGACCGTGGTTGAGGGAGAGCAGAGCCTGCGTTTTTCCCCTCCATACCCAGAGCATCTGCCGCAATTTTCCACCGTGGACGATATGCTGGCCAATGGTCAGCGTTTTTTTTATGCCCTCAAGATGGTCGACTATCCGGAGACCCTCGCCTTCAGCAGGACCGCCAACCTGGAAAGACGTGAAATCGACGCGGCTGCCGGCGACAAACCAGTGGCAATGCTGACCAGTTCCTACCTGGCCGACGAACACCGGATCCGTGACAGCGGCAGCGGCGGGCTCCGGGTAGTGACCTTTGCCCGGATCCTCAAACACCAGATGATCCCCCTGCCTGAAGTGCTCACCGAACTGCTCGAGATCGGCAGACAGGGAATGGGAAGCGCAGTGGAAATTGAATTTGCCGTTGACCTGCCGGATGGCAAGGATAGAGCCCGCTGTCACCTGCTCCAGATCCGGCCGGTTGCCGCCGGCAGCATCAACGCGCCAGTACGGATCACCGACAGAGAGCGCGCTCAGGCCTTCTGCTCCTCGAGCCAGGCCCTTGGCAATGGTGAGTTCCGTGATATCAAAGACATCATTCTCGTAACCTTGCTCGAGGCGGATGGACCATCCGCCAAGGAAACGGCCCGGGAAATAGGCCGGATCAACAGCACCCTGATCACGGAAAAAAGACCCTATATCCTTATCGGCCCGGGCCGCTGGGGTTCGGCTGATCCGTGGCTCGGCATTCCGGTGCAGTGGGAGGATATTTCCGGTGTCAGCGCCATTGTTGAGTGCCTGCTTGCCGGATTTAACGCCGATGCCTCCCAGGGGTCTCACTTCTTCCAGAACATTACGGCCATGGGAATCCCATACCTTACGGTCAACGAACTTACCGACAGGTCAGAGGATTTTCTCAATCGGGAGTGGCTTGCCGGACGGCCAGCGCCGATAAGAGGCAAACTGGTCAGCCACATCCGGTTAAACGCGCCGATAACCATAAAAATCGACGGCCACACCGGCCAGGGAATACTCTTTACCAGGGAGATGAAAAAGAGATGATGGAAATCATGGAACTGATCATGGCCAGAGATCCGGGGCAGAAAGAGTTTCACCAGGCGGTCCGCGAGGTTGTCCACTCGGTGAAACCGGTGCTTGAGCGCAACCTCGAATACCGCAAGGCAGGAGTATTGGAAAGGATTGTGGAACCGGAGCGGATGATTATTTTCCGGGTCCCATGGGTGGATGACCAGGGGCAGGTCCAGGTCAACCGCGGCTTCCGGGTGGAGATGAACAGCGCCCTTGGCCCCTACAAGGGCGGGCTCCGCTTCCATCCCTCGGTGAACCTGGGAATCATGAAGTTTCTCGCCTTTGAACAGACCTTTAAAAACAGCCTCACCACCCTCTCCATGGGGGGCGGCAAGGGCGGTTCCGACTTTAACCCCAAGGGCCGTTCCGATACCGAGGTAATGCGCTTCTGCCAGAGTTTCATGGCTGAACTGCACCGCCATATCGGCCCCAACACCGATATCCCGGCCGGCGACATCGGGGTGGGCGCCCGCGAGATCGGGTTCCTGTTCGGGATGTACAAAAAACTGCGCAATGAATTCACCGGGGTGCTCACCGGCAAGAGCCTCAACTGGGGCGGCAGCCTGATCCGGCCCGAGGCAACCGGCTACGGGGCGGTCTATTTTGCCGCGGAGATGCTGGCAACACGCAATGACACCATGGAGGGCAAGATCTGTCTTGTCTCGGGCAGCGGCAATGTGGCCCAGCACACGGTGGAAAAAATCCTCGATCTGGGCGGCAGGGCGATCACCCTCTCCGACTCATCCGGGTACATCCTGGACGAAGAGGGCATTGACCGGGAAAAAATCGATTTTGTCAAGCGGTTGAAAAACTTCCGCCGCGGCCGGATCAGCGAGTATGCGGAAAAGTATCCCCAGGCGGTCTATACCCCAAGGGACCCGGCCGCAGAGAGCAACCCCCTCTGGAACCACCGGGCGGACTGCGCCTTCCCCTCTGCCACGGAAAACGAGATCAACGGCCGTGATGCGGAAAACATGGCAGCCAACGGAGTTTTTCTGGTGAGTGAGGGGGCCAATATGCCCTCCACCCCCGAGGCGATGAACACCTTTCTCGAGCACCGGTTTCTCTACGCACCTGGCAAGGCGGCCAATGCCGGCGGGGTGGCGGTATCGGGTCTTGAGATGGCCCAGAACTCCATGCGCCTCTCCTGGCCACGGGCAGAGGTGGACAACCGCCTCCGGCAGATCATGAAATCGATCCACGCCACCTGCCTTGGCGCGGCCGAAGAGTACGGTGTGCCGGGAAATTACCTTGCCGGTGCCAATATCGCCGGCTTTATCAAGGTGGTGGACGCGATGCTTGATCAGGGGGTGGTGTGAAAAAACACCGCGCCGGTCCCACCAGCCGGGCCAACGCTGTTGCATCATAAAAACAGAGAGTTACCCGCAGACCACAACAAAAAAACGTACCATTGACAGGAGAATATCGAACATGGAATAATGCAGGCCTGACAAAATTGTGCTACTATCCGGATATGTACTTATTGAGCACAGACGTTTGCAGAAAATTCACCAACCAGTGAAAAAACATCAGCAACAGGAAAAAAGATGAAGCGTCTTCTACTGGGAATACTGATATTTTTTTTGTTTTGCCCCCCGGCTTCAGCCAGGGAAACAATCACCTGGCTGATACTGGACTGGCCGCCCTGGATGATGCTTACCGGCGAGGACGCCGGCCAGGGCCGATTCAATCATATTCTCCGGATACTCCAGGAAAATCTGCCTGAATACGAGCATCGGACCGAGAATATGAACTGGGCGAGATTCTGGCATGAACTGGAAGATAACAAGAACAATTACTGCAATATATTCGCCTATAAAAGTGGAAAAAGGGAGGAAATCGCCTATTTTTCAACCCCGCTGACCATCGGCCTTCCCAATGCGATCATCATGAAAAAAAGCACCAAGGAGAAACTGGGGAATCCGGAAAAATATTCCATTGTCACCCTCCTGCACGACAAGCGGTTTTCCGGGGCCATTGAAAAAACCAGGTCATACACCGGAAAGATTGACGATATCCTGAAGGATGTCGAACCGGGCTCCAACCTGACCCGCATCCCCGAAGGTTCTCAATCAATGATCAAAATGGTGATAACCGGCAGAATCGATTACACCATAGAGTATCCGGTTGTCGCCTCCTATCATGCCGGAAAACATGGTGCCGACCCCGACGCCATTGTCAGCATTCCCATCACCGAGATGGACCCGATTACTTATGCCTATCTGGCGTGCACCAGAAATGAGTGGGGGAAAAGGGTCATCGATCAGGTCAATGCCGCGCTGTGCAGGGTAAAACCCACCGAGGAGTTTCGCCGGATAGTAGAAATAGGCCATACCGACCCCGAAGAACTGGAGATTATCCGCGGCAGCTACGAGACATTCCTCGATGCCCAATAGTGTCCGTCCGGAAAGTCTGTTTTTTCCGGATGAAAACCAAATAGCCTTTATGAGTAACCGCTCAGGTCCAAAGGCAGAGACATCAACCATATATGATCTCTTATTATCTCAATCTGATGAGAAAAAAAATTGCCTACCGGCTTCTCGCCTACATCCTGCTCTTCAGCGGGCTTGTCACTGTCTGCATCTCTGCGGTTCAACTTTTTTCTGAATATAAACGGGATATTGAATCGATAGATGACCAGTTTATCCGGATTGAAGAGATATTCATAAAACCCCTGGCCCAGGCCCTGTGGTTTTTCAATGAAGAATCAATCACCCTGCAGCTGGAGGGGATATCGAATTTCAGGGATATTGAATACCTGGAACTTATTGGCGAAGAAAAGGTATCTATTGCCGTTGGCCGGAAAGAATCAAAAAAAACCATCTCAAGGCATTTCCCCCTGATCCATACCGGGGCGAGCGGCACCCATGAAATCGGCGGGCTGACGGTGGTGGCAACCATGAGCAACGTCTATTCCCGCCTCTATGACCGGCTGATTACCATCCTCATATCCCAGTCCATAAAGACCTTTCTCGTCTCTGCCTTCATCTTTCTCATTTTCCACTCCCTGGTTATCCGGTTTTTGGATGAAATCGACACCTTTCTGAGAAAGATAGACCTGACCGCGCCGTCACAGATATTAACGCTTCCCCGCAAGAAAATAACTGGCGATGAACTGGACCAGACCGTCTCTTCAATAAATGAGATGTCGGCAAAACTGCACAAATCCTATGCCGAAACCAGGGCGGAACTTCTGATGAGAATCCAGGCGGAAAAAAATCTCCAGAAGGCATATGAGGATATTGAACAGAAGGTACTGGAACGCACCCATGAATTAACAACGGCCAACGCCCTGCTGACCGTCGAAATCCAGGAACGGCAGCAGGTGGAACACCAGCTCATCAAGGAAAAAAGGTTGGCCCAGAAATACCTGGACGTGGCAGGAGTTATGCTGGTTGCCATAAACACCGCAGGGGAAATAGTCCTTATCAACCAGAAGGGCTGTGAAATATTAGAGGTGACGGAAAAACAGGCGCTGGGGGTAAACTGGTTTGATCATTTCCTGCCGGCAAGGCAGGTTGACGAGGTCAAAAAGGTGTTCCAGGCATTGCTGGCCGGTGATATCGCGCTGGCGGAATACTATGAGAATTCAGTGGTAACACGCACCGGCGAAGAACGGATCATTGCCTTTCACAACACCGTCCTCACCGATGAACAGGGAGCGATCACAGGAGTCCTTTTTTCCGGTGAAGACATTACCGCGCGGAAACAGGCAGAGCTGGAAATCAAGACCCTGCGCGGGATTGTGCCGATCTGTTCCTACTGCAAAAAAATCAGGGATGACAAGGGGTTCTGGAGTCAGGTTGAGGCGTACGTCAGCAAGCACAGTTACGCGGAGTTTTCCCACGGCGCCTGCCCGGAGTGTTTCAAGAAACAGTTAATGGAAATTGATGATCTTGACAATAACGGGTGATGTGAGATCCATAAAAAGGGGATGCGCATGAGAACAATTCTGTTATTTTTCCTGCTGTGCGCAATTGTTTTGCTCTGCGGATGCGGCATCCCGGATCTTCCCGGGCCAATCGGCATACCGGGAATTTAGGGTGTGCACTCCGCGGTGCGGTTCAGGCGAGTCCCCCCCCCAGCACACCCCATTCCACTGTCATCAATGTGCCAGTCGGATATTTCCATGCCTTCTACCGCATCGAGAAAATCAACACTGTACACATCTTTCCACAATACCGGAAAAACAGCCTATCATCCATGTTCAGTCACAAAGGTTTTCTCACTCTGCGGCCGAACAAGAAAAGCAAACAGAAACAAAATGTTGTAAATACCACGCACCACCCCCCCTTTACACTCCCGGAGAACCCTCTGTTTTTTCCGGAAACATTCCGATTTTCCGGACATTTTCCACACCACCAACCCGCCACAATAAAGTCATTCCTGTATAACTCCTTGATTCGACAAATCTTCATTTTTTACGTATCTGCCAGCACGATTTTTGCAATAAAGCATTCTGGTGGATTCGGGGAATAATCATCCACCAGGCAAAAAACCAAAGACTCGTCATAATAAGGGGAGGTACATCAATGATTAAAAAATTGGCTTTATTGTTGGCACTGGGAATTGCCTCTTTGGGTCTGTGCAGCACAGCCCATGCAGCGATTTACGATCTTAACAGTGACTGGAGTGATACATCGAATCCCAATGGCGCGTGGGCATTTACGTGGAGTGGCAACACATTGCCCTTACAAAGTGCTTTCCTTCCAGGCCAAACGGCCTGGGCGCTGGCATCGTGGCCTGCCATGAACCACGCCCCTTTTCTGCTCAAAACCCAGACATCTGCCTACGATTATCAGAGAGGGGACGTTTTAGTCCATGCTGCAAGCCATACGGACTCATCATCACTAGACCCGGTAAAAATCATCTGGACAAGCCCAATAACCGGGACT
The DNA here is from genome assembly GCA_041598875.1 of Desulfobulbales bacterium. Classification (GTDB taxonomy): domain Bacteria; phylum Desulfobacterota; class Desulfobulbia; order Desulfobulbales; family BM004; genus JAKITW01. The sequence goes on along the minus strand of JBFHXP010000052.1, from coordinate 8,368 downwards.
GCTGCTGTCGCCGGCAATATCTGGTGGGGCGGCTGGGAAGATCAGGACAGGGGCACGTACTGGGAACTGTATCATAATAGCACACTTTTGGATTTCGGGGCAGTGGGTACAGGTGATGGGTTTAGCCGCAACATCCCTATGGGGATCAATGGTGGCGGGATTCTCAATATTGGAGCAGGTGACACCATCAGCCTGCTGTTCACGCAGACAGCCCCCGCCAGGTGGTCATGGTACACAGGGGTCAATCTCACAATAGATGCCCAGCCGGTTCCTCTGCCAGGCGCCCTGCTCCTTTTAGGCTCAGGTTTGATCGGACTGGCGGGGACCAGGATCAAAAGAAAAAAATACTAGTATTTACATGGAGGGGTTCATGAAAAAGAAACTTTTTGCGGGAATGATAACAGGACTGTTTATGGTGGGAATCGCTGGCCCGGAAGCGAACGCATCAAACCTGATCGGCCATTGGGATTTCGAGGAAGGATCTGGCACAACCGCCTTGGACATCTCTGGAAACTCTCTTAACGGCGTTATCAGCAATGCCACCTATACCACCGGCAAGGTTGGGAACTATGCCCTTGATTTCAACGGATCAGACAGCTTTGTCCAGGTCAGCTACAGCGCCTTGCTTAATCCTGACTCTATCGGCATATCCCTTTGGTTCAAGCCGGGCGCAAGCCAGCAGACACACGCCGATCTTCTTGATAAAGGGCATGGACATGGGACAAACCCCTATCACGGAGGATATGTCCTGCAGTATTATGAGGACACCCCAACTATCGACGCTGGCTACGGAAATGGAACAACATTCCCAGGGGTGAACTCAGGAGGATCTTACAAAGATGGGCAGTGGCATCATTTGGTTGCAAATCTTGGTGCTGCGGAAATCGCACTATACATAGACGGTCAGCTCATCGACAAAATCCCGGGTCAGGGCGCGATAGTTGATAATGATTCCGACCTGTTTTTCGGCCGGCATAGAACCCTGGGCCGGTACTTCACCGGCGCCCTTGATGACATCCGCATTTATGACGGACCTCTTTCCGCAACAGAGGTAAGCAGACTCTATCAACCAGTTCCCCTGCCAGGGGCCATACTCCTTTTTGGCGCAGGTTTGATCGGGTTGACTGAAGCAAGAAGGAGGAAAAACAGCCAGGGATAATTTTTGAAAATCACACTGGTGAAAAAGTATAAAACTCGACTGGAAACAGGCATGAAGCATCTTAACAGTAAATCATCGAAAGGAGAAACCGTGAAAAAGAAATTTTCAGTTGGACTCGCAGTTGGGTTGGCTGTCTTCGTTCTGAATGGACTCGCGAATGCAGCAACAACCTTAACCACAAAAATCAATATGGATAATGAATACAAAGTGTATCTGTCCACAAGCGATAGTGTAGAAGGCACACAATTTGGAAGTGCGGCACATTGGTATACAACGGTTACAAACACCACAACACTTACCCCGGGGACTGATTATTATCTCCATGTTTATGGGTATAACTGGGATGGACCCGCAGGATTTCTTGGCGAATTCTCCCTGTCAGGAACGGATCATCACTTTGTTAATAACACAACTTCGTTACTCACAAACACAACAGACTGGAATGGCAATAATACTGGATGGGGACAGGCTGGATCATTAATAGATCAGGGGGCAAATGGAGTGAATCCTTGGGGATCTAGTTATACTACAGGTATTAGCAGTTCAGCACGGTGGATATGGGCTGACCCATCTGCTGAATACTCCTCAGCTTATTTTTCTACAAAAATATCCGCAGCCCCAGTCCCGGTACCAGCGACCCTGCTTCTTCTTGGCACAGGCTTGGCCGGGCTCGCCGGAATCCGCCGGACGAAAAATAATCAGGAATAAGGCCCTCAGAAAATCGGGGATATTCAAAGCAGGGTCGTTTCGACCCTGCTTTTTTTGTACGGGTCTCCTGGGAAATCAGGTACTGGTTCCAAGGTGCAGACTGGGTGAACCTACAAACACACACATCTTTACCGTTACCACCCATTCAGTCAGTTCAGTATCCTGGATGGAATACAGTCGGATATTTCCACACCTTCTACCGCACCGAGAAAATAGACACTGTACACAGCGCTCCGGATAACCGGAAAAAACGCCTATCATTTTCTTTGGGCAATTACCCAATTATTCAACCACTCTGAATTCATCGCAAAATCATCCATTCGCAAGATACATAACCTGCCATCCGGCAACGCACCCCTTCCCGTGCCAGAGTACACTTTCCGCGTTTTGGGAAGAATTCCGTTTACCCGTTTAACTTACCGCACGTACCCCTGATCACCGACGCGAGAAATTTACTCAATATACTGAAATAAAAGCTTATTATTTTTAAAGGTTACCAGGCATGAGTTTTGCAAAATATAGCAAGGGAATAAATGGGGGTATGCTGCAGATCGACAGACATGATACCACAGCCACAAGAACGGGCAGCGAGGGTATCACATTGGTGGTCTCACACCCCAGGGGAGTTAGAGGAACACTCAGGATTATTAAATATAAAAAAAGGAGAAAAAAAATGAAGAATACATTTGTAACAGGCATGGTAACAGGGGTCTTCCTGTCGTGCATGGTTGGAATGGCTGATGCTTCCTATATTGTTAATACAGGAGCAGGAACTGGACCAGCGTGGTCATTACACAACGAGCAAATCACCGCTCAATGGTTAGCGGGACAGTTTTCCATAGCGCAACATCGCACAATAACCGGCATAGACGCATTTTTATGGGGCGATCAAGAGGCAACCCTGACTACGGCCCTTTATACTGATGACAATGGATTCCCAGGAAATGAGTTATTTTCTACCTTAATTCAGGTCTATAATACTGGTAATGGTTGGTTTGGGACTGGTGGTTTAAACTGGTCTTTAGGTGCTGGAACATACTGGGTGTCATTTGAAGTAAGGCAAGGAGATACTTATAATGGCGCGCAGCCAGGGGGGGCTCCATATCCACTGGAGAATGAAGCTTTCTGGAGTTTGGCGACCGGCAATTGGCATTCTCACGACGAACTTGATTTAGGGATAAGAATTTCGGCAGAACCTGTTCCCCTGCCGGGCGCCCTGCTCCTCTTTGGTACCGGCATAGCAGGTCTTGCAGGCACGCGACTCCGCAGAAGAAAGCAGCAATAACAAGCGGTATTCTGCACGGTTAGACCCGGCTCCCTTTCGCTGAAAGAGCCAGACAGGGAAACTTTAGAAGTAGCGCGGCAAGAAAGGTGGCTCCGCCATCCGTGGCAGGGCCACCCCTCCGCCAAGACTCCGGTCAGACCCTCCGGAGGCTCATCATATTATGATTTTTCCCTCTGCCTCCTGACCCCGACAAGGCCGACCAGAGCTGATCCCAGCAGAAGAGCGGCAGGGGGGACCGGGGTGCTGACCGGAGAAGGAGAGTATGTCCTGAGCGGAAAGGGAATTGCCGCTGTACCGTTTGTTGTGGCAGTATCAAGGGCATCCACCCCGCTGAAGAACCAGTCATTCAGATCAAATGCTGTTCCGGCAGCAGTTCCACTCTTTCGATACGCCCAGCCATCGGTATACTCCCAGACCTGGCCGGTCCCATCCACGTTGATATCCCCGAAGACATCGACCACCGCGTTATTCCAGAAAAGCTCAATGGCATCGTCACCGTTGATAATGGCCGCACTACCCGTATAGTTAGGCGAAAAACCGAAAAAATTGGCAAATTCCACTGACTCTGAAGCGATATAGATATACTCGCCGGCAACCGCCGTGCCGGTGAGAGCAAGCTCCTGCCCATCCGTACCGCCTCCATTATTGGCAAATCCAAGCCCGTAAAGGCTCAGGTCCGCTATATCCGCAAGAACATACAACTCCACCGCCTTGGGCGTTCCCCCGGAAAGCGGGCCATCGATCACCCCGGTGATGATCAGGCTGGACGCCTGACCGGTTCCGCTCATTGCCACGGTAAAAATCCCTGCTGCCAACAGTTCACAGAATCGCTTTTTCATTTTCCCTCCTTTGTCAGGTTGAAATGAATAAAAGTGTATCCCATGACAACATGGATACAGCGTGATGCTGTCAGGGGAGACCGGTGTGGTGGCTGGAAATGGTTCAGGTGGAAAACAGCCCGGCAGAAGGCAGAGGACATGCCGCCTGCTATAAGGGCCCGGAAAACTAAAATCAAGTTTTACTTATATCGGGAGGCAATGCAATGATAAAAAAATGATAGTTTTATGTTAGGCAAAAACTACCATCGTTCGCATTACACATTGAAATTACGAAAAAAACAAACGAAAGGACAGGCCAACAAGACAACCGGCATGATAAAAAAATCCGCAAAGTCCACACAGGGGGAAAAAATCGACGTCCCTTAAACAAAAACGCGGCCCCACCGTATTTCGGGAATACGGAAAACAAATAAATTCATCTGGAAACCATCGTTATTGCCCTCAAAAAACAGACGTCTCAACCATCCCCGCCGGCTTCATCCCTCTCCCCGGCTTGCCGCTCCCCTCGATCCCGGAAGAAATAGGTCACCAGGTTGAACGTGGCGCCGGCAATGGGTTTTATGTGGCTTACCCGGAAGACGAGGTCCCGGCTGCGGATCGCCTCAACCGCGCGGACCTCGTGAAATTTTCGTAAAAAAATTCCCGCCGTGGCCAGCCGGAGAATCGCGGATATGAGAAAAACAAACAGGAGAGAATGGGACAACTGCCAGGGGCCGAAAGAAAAGGTGGGCGGCAGAAGACCGGCGACCATCCCTCCTGCCAGTGAACCGGCCAGGACAAAGACACTGTTGATGATTCCCCGGTAGGCAACGCATCGCGCCCGCTTGGCCGGAGAGCAGGCATCAAAGATGAAGTTGGCGGCCGCCAGGTTAAACCCGGACCAGACAATGCCGGCGTAGATCTGGATCGCGCAGATATAGATGATATTGGTTGAAAAAAGCCAGCAGAGCGGCACAATCCCGATCCCCACACCGCAGAGATTGAGAATCTTCTTGTTGCCGAACCGGTCGCTGATTTTCCCCCAGTAGCGGAAGGTGAGAAACTGGCTCATGGTGGCCATTGCGGAAATGGCGGTAAACTCGAGATAGGTCATCTGCAGGTCGCGCAGCATGTACAGGGCGAAATAGGGCGAAGAAAACGAGACGCTGAAATTGGTAAAGGCAAAGAAAAAGACAAACTTCGCATAATTTGAGTGGGGAGCGCGGCGCAGAAACTGCCAGAACGAAAAAACCGCCTCGGGCTGGACATGGTAGGGCGGGTCGGCGTATCCGCGCATCCAGAGTATGGAAAGGGCGCGGGCACCCATCGCAACCATGAAGACAACCAGAAAACCGGTTGCCGCGATCCCGGCGTTCTGAAAAAAATGCAGGGCCCCACCACCAAGAAGCAGGCCGAAAAAACTGCTCATCCCGGTAAGGCGGTTGCGGCTGCCAAAATACCGGCCCCTGATCCGGAGCGGCACCAGATCTCCCATCAGACTGCTCCAGACCGGATGGATAAAGCCCGTGGCCATATGGTTGAGCGTGACCAGGCAGATAAGGGATACCGCGGCAATGCTGCCGGGATCGAGAAAAAATGGCAGCAGGGCAATGGGCAGCCACAACAGGGCCTGGACCGATGCCCAGAAAACCATCACCGACCGGCGGCTGCGGAACCGATCAAGAGCCAGGGCGCTGATCCATTGGGCAATGGCCTCAAAGACCTGGGGCAGGGTCGCGAGCAGGCCGATCTGTAAAGTGGTTGCCTTGAGAAATATCCCGAAGACACCGATGTAGGCCTCGCCAACCCCAAGGGTTACCGCATTAAACATCCCGTCCCGCATGGACGCCCTGAGGGATGGTGACGATTGCCTGCCCCCTGCGCCTGGTTCAGACATGAGTGTATGTGACTCTTTTATGAAAATTCAAGAGACCCTCGGATTACCTTTATTTTTTTTTCATATACCAGGGGTGGAAGTATACCAGAAACGGCAAATTATTCATTACTCCTGACCAGATACCGCGCAACAGAATTGCGGATTTCTCCCAACAGCTCCCATACAAGTGATAACACTTGACTCTTTGCCCATAATGAAGTTAGTACAATAATGAATCATCATTCATTTTCAATTTCTGCGAGGTGCGTGCCATGAACAGAGATTGTTTTGCCCGGTTCCCCAGAAAATTCCTTCCCAACCGATGGTATATGCCTCAATTGCGGGGGAGCCTATGAGGCGGTACAGAATCGGTCTTGGCCCCAAACTGGTGATTTACCTCAGTCTCTCGCTGATAATTATCTTCAGTGTGATCGGCGCGCTGAGCATCCGCATGTACCGGGGGCACCTGATGATCGGGGTGCACCAGAACGCCGACCAGGTCAGCGACATCATCCAGGGCAGCACCAACTACTCCATGCTCACCGACGACCGGGAGAGTATTTACCGGATTATCCATGCCATTGGCCGGGAACCCGGCATCCAGAAGATCAGGATATACAACAAGGAAGGATACATCACCTTTTCCACCGACCAGGACGAGGTAAACACCATGGTTAACATGCAGGCCGACGCCTGCGTGGTCTGCCACAGCGACGGATCAAACCCCCCGGCCGGCGACGTCTCGATCCAACAACGGACCCGTGATTACTTCAACCAGGAGGGCAGCCATGTCCTCGGCCTGATCAGTCCGATCAAGAGTGAAACCTCATGCGTGACCGCAGAGTGCCATGTGCACAGCGCCGACCAGAAGGTACTGGGGGTGCTTGACGTTATCATGGAGCTCGACAAGGTGGATGCCAGCCAGAATGAGTATGAAACCCGTTTCATCTGGTACGTCTTATTGACCATCCTTATTGTCTGTATCATCTCCATTCTTTTTGTCTTTTATGTGGTGCACCGCCCCTTGAACAAGATTGTCGAAGGGACCAGGAGGGTTGCCGAGGGGAAGCTGAGTTTCATGATTGACGTCAAATCCAATGACCAGATCGGCGCCCTGGCCTCGTCATTCAACGCGATGACCGCGGATCTCAAAAAATTCCGCAATGAGCTTCTCGAGGCAAAGGCATATACCGACAATATTATTAACTCGATGCTCAACTCCCTGGTGGTGGTCAATCGCCACGGCCTGATCAAGAAAGTCAATAAGGCCACCTGCGACCTGCTGGGATACACGGAAGCAGAACTGATCAAAAAGCCGATGTCATTGATCTTTGCCAAGGGATATTTTGACGAACTGGGGTTCAATGATACCTCTATCCATGACTTCGGCGGGATCGGCGAGACCATCTATCAGTCAAAGGACGGCAAAAAGATACGGGTCCTTTTCTCTGCCGCGGTCATCCGCAATGATCAGGGCGAGTTCCAGGGGGTCGTCTTTATAGCCCAGGATATCACCCTGCAGACCGAGGCGATGCGGGCCGGCCACATGTCATCACTGGGTGAACTGGCGGCCGGAGTGGCGCACGAGATCAACAATCCCTTAAACAGCATTATCAACTTTGCCCAGCTTCTCATCGATGACATTGAGAATGACGAACCCTTGACCGATGAACTGCTCTACAGAATTATAAATGAGGGCGACCGGGTCAGCAATATCGTGCGAAGCCTGCTCTCGTTTGCCCGGGAGAGCGACCGGGGCAAGACCCTGGTAATGATCCATGAGATCACCAGGGAAACCTTGGCCCTTACCGACGCGCAGATTTTCAAGGACGGAATTGTCCTGGAGGTGGCGGTATCCGACACACTTCCCTGCATTATAGGTGATTTCCAGCAGATCATGCAGGTCTTTATCAATATCATAAACAATGCCCGCTATGCCCTGAACCAGAAATACCCCACCGGAAGTCCGGAGAAAAAACTGATCGTCTCCGCGCAGCTGAAACAGGTGGAGGAGGAACGGTTCATTGACGTCAGTTTTCACGATACCGGCACCGGCATCCCTGCGGCGATCATCGACAAGGTAATCAACCCCTTCTTCACCACCAAGCCGGCGGGCCAGGGAACCGGTCTGGGCCTGGCCATCAGCCACGGCATTGTCACCGACCACGACGGCAAGCTGATTATCGAGAGCGTGGAAGGGGAATATACCAGGGTCACCACCCGCTTTCCTTTAACAGAGGCCGATGACGGCCTTGAAAAGGGGGCGCCTTCCGGGCCGGAAGCGCCCCATGAGATAGATCTCAAGGGCTGACCCCCCGGTTTCCCGTGCCGGAACCGGGCAGCAAGCCATCCCCATGACTTTTTTACGAGAACACCATCTTTTGTTGCAATAAATTTTTTTTTCGTAAATGATGTATCTATTACTCCAGCTCACAGTACAGCTTATCTTCGAAAGAGCTGAGTTTGAGCAAGCATATCTTCATCCGATCAAGATTCCTCCCACGGAGCGGGAGGTCACGGGC
>JBFHXP010000051.1:0-17028 GCA_041598875.1 Desulfobulbales bacterium | reverse complement strand
CCTATTCTATTATTTCGCTGATTACGCCGGCGCCAACCGTACGGCCGCCCTCGCGGATGGCAAAACGCAATTCCTTTTCCATGGCGATCGGGGTGATCAGGGTGCCTTCGATGGCGACGTTATCTCCGGGCATTACCATCTCCACTCCATCGGGAAGGGTCACTACTCCCGTCACGTCGGTGGTCCGGAAATAAAACTGCGGACGATACCCATTGAAAAACGGGGTGTGACGACCGCCCTCTTCCTTGCTCAGAATGTAGCACTCGGCCTTGAACTTCGTATGCGGCGTGATGCTCCCCGGCTTGGCAAGTACCTGACCGCGCTCTATGTCCTCGCGCTTTACTCCACGGAGAAGGGCGCCGATATTGTCGCCAGCGCGTCCCTCATCAAGAAGCTTACGGAACATCTCCACACCGGTTACCGTGGTCTTCACGGTATCGCGGATTCCGATCACCCCAACTTCCTCGCCTACCTTGATCACGCCGCGCTCGATCCGACCTGTTGCCACCGTTCCGCGGCCGGATATTGAAAACACATCCTCCACTGGCATCAAAAACGGCTTATCGATATCGCGCTCCGGCTCCGGGATAAAGGTATCAACTGCCTCCATAAGGTCATAGATGCACTTCGCGGCAACCGCGTCATCGGGATTCTCAAGGGCGCGAAGGGCGCTGCCCTGGATGATCGGGGTGTCGTCACCGGGGAAATTATACTTGTCGAGAAGCTCGCGAAGCTCCATGTCCACCAGCTCGATCAACTCCGGGTCATCAACCATATCGCACTTGTTCAGAAACACGACGATTGAGGGTACTCCTACCTGACGGGCAAGAAGTATATGCTCACGGGTCTGCGGCATCGGGCCGTCATCGGCACCCACCACCAGTATCGCGCCGTCCATCTGCGCCGCGCCGGTGATCATGTTCTTGATGTAATCCGCATGGCCCGGGCAGTCCACATGCGCATAATGACGATTCGCTGTCTCATACTCGACATGGGCCGTTGCTATTGTTATTCCCCGCTCCTTCTCCTCGGGTGCCTTGTCGATCTCGCTGAAATCTACAAATTTCGCCTGGCCCTTTGTCGCTAGTACACGGGTGATCGCTGCGGTTAATGTAGTCTTACCATGGTCGATGTGCCCAATAGTTCCTACATTGACATGCGGTTTCGTGCGCTGAAATTTTTCCTTAGCCATCTTAGTACCCCCACTGTTCTAAATGATCAGCGTTTTCCTTAATTAATATCCTCTGATTCTCTGAATTATACTCTCCGCCTTGTTGGCCGGCACAGTATCAAAGGCAACGTACTGCATGGTAAATGTCGCCCTTCCCTGCGTGGCCGATCTGAGGTCGGTTGAATATCCAAACATTCCTGAAAGGGGTACATGGGCGGTTATCACCTGATATTCCGTCCTGTTTTCAATTCCCATTATCCGTGCCCGCTTGGAGTTGAGATCATTCATGACCTCACCGATATACTCTTCGGGCACAAGCACTTCCAGGTTCATTATCGGCTCCAGAAGAATCGGATCTGCTTCATCTGCAGCCTTGCGCAGCGCCATTGTCGCGGCTACGCCGAAGGCCATTTCGGTGGACTCATCGACATGATAGGATCCATCCACCAGGCTGACCTTTATATCGATCAGCGGAAATCCGAGCAGTGCGCCGGAATCAAGTCCGCCCTTTACACCCCTTCGAACCGCTTCAATGAACTGCACCGGGACCATATTTTCGCCAACCCGGTTTTCAAAAACAAACCCGCCGCCACGTTCCAGGGGTTCCACTTCGAGGCACACCTGGGCATATTGATTTCTGCCTGCCGCATGGTGGTCGAAGGTTGCTTCCGCCCTGGCCTTTTTGCTGATCGTTTCTTTATACGATACCTGCGGTTTGCCGATATTTGCGGCGACCTTGAACTCCCGCACCAGCCGATCTACTATTATCTCGAGATGCAGTTCGCCCATCCCGGATATTATGGTCTGCCCGGTCTCCTCGTTGGATGAAATCTTAAACGAGGGATCCTCTCGGGCTATCTTTTCAAGGCTCTCAAAGAGCCGTTCTTCATCGGCCTTGCTCTTTGGTTCGATGGCTATCCCGATTACCGGATCCGGAAAATCCATGCTCTCAAGAAAGAAGGTATCGCCAATTGCGGTCAGGGTGTCACCAGTGGTGGTGAATCGGAGCCCAACGACTCCTGCTATATCCCCTGCACCGACTTCATCTACCTCTTCCCTCTTGTTGGCGTGAAGCCGAACAATCCGGCCAATCTTTTCTTTCTTCTTTTTGGCCGCATTATAGACCTGACTGCCGGACTTCAGGACGCCGGAATAAACACGGACAAAGGCCAGGTTGCCGACAAAGGGATCCGTCATCAGCTTAAAGGCCAGTGCGCAGAATTTTTCCTTATGTCCGGTCTTCCGCGACTCCGTCTCACCCTTTTCATTCACCCCGACCACAGGGGGGACATCAAGGGGCGAGGGCAGACAGGCTATCACTGCATCCAATACTGGCTGCACACCCTTGTTCTTGAAAGCGCTTCCGCATAATACAGGAACCACTTGCAGGTTAAGGGTAGCGACTCATATAGCCCTGACCAGATCACCTGATTCAACAGGTTGTTCTTCCAAATATTTTTCCATGACACCCTCATCGAAGTCGGCCAACTTCTCGAGGAGCGCCATACGGGCGGCCGCAGATTCTTCTATGAACTCTTCCGGAATCTCGTGTTCCGTTACTGTTGCACCCCGGGTACTTTCGTCGAAAGAAAGAAATTTTTCTGTGACGAGGTCAATTACTCCCCGGAATGTCTCTTCCTTGCCGACCGGTATCTGTATCGGCAAAGGATTCGCGCCTAGTCGCTTCCGCATCATGGCGATGCATCGCCAGTAATCGGCGCCCACGCGGTCCATCTTATTGACAAATGCTATGCGGGGAATCGCGTAGTGATCCGCCTGCCGCCACACTGTCTCTGACTGGGGCTCAACCCCGCCTACCGCGCAGAAGACGGCTATTGCACCGTCCAAAACCCTCAGGCACCTCTCGACCTCAATGGTGAAGTCAACATGCCCAGGTGTATCAATTATATTTATCTTGTGGTCTTTCCAGTAGCAGGTGGTTGCGGCGGATGTAATGGTAATGCCCCGCTCCTGTTCCTGCTCCATCCAGTCCATGATTGCAGTGCCGTCATGAACTTCTCCCATCTTGTGAGAGCGACCGGTATAGTACAGTATCCGTTCGGTGGTTGTTGTCTTGCCGGCATCAATATGGGCCATGATGCCTATATTGCGTACCTTGGCAAGGAGAGCATCGGATGCCACAGATTTTTTCCTTCAGCAAATGTCCAAGCTTTCTTTCAGAATCTGCCCAAGCATGCTGAGGCTTATACTGTCCGCGCACCTCCCGCTGGAAATGAAGGGAGTCTTTTACCCTTCGCAGAGCTGTTTGTCAACCAAGAAAACCACTTAATGAGATCTTACCACCGGTAATGGGCAAAAGCCTTGTTTGCCTCTGCCATGCGGTGGGTATCCTCGCGTTTCTTAACCGAACCGCCACGGTTGTTATAGGCATCCAGCAACTCGGCAGCCAGTTTCTCTGACATCGACTTGCCGGCGCGGCTGCTGGCAAATGATATAATCCAGCGAATCGCCAGCGCATTTCTCCGCTCGGGCCGGACCTCTATCGGCACCTGATAGGTAGCACCGCCAACCCTCCGGGACTTGACCTCCACCTTGGGCCGAACCCGCTCCATGGCCTTCTCAAACACCACCATGGGCTCCTGGTCGGTTACCCGTTCGGTAATGATGTCCATTGCGCCGTAAAAAATATTCTGCGCAACGGATTTTTTACCGCGCTCCATAATACCATTGGTGAACTTGGTCACCAGGGCACTGTTAAACCGCGGATCAGCAACAACCGGTCGCCTGTCAACTATCTTTCGCCTGGGCATCTATCCTCAACCTCCTCAAACTAACTGCGCTGGTTCTAAATCTTTATTTCGGACGCTTGGCGCCGTACTTGGATCGGCCCTGACGACGGTCAGAGACCCCGAGTGCATCAAGGGTGCCCCGGATCACATGATAGCGTACACCGGGCAGATCTTTAACGCGGCCTCCCCTGATAAGCACAACGGAATGCTCCTGAAGATTATGGCCAATACCAGGGATGTAGGAAGTCACCTCCATACCGTTGGTAAGACGAACCCTGGCCACTTTACGCAAAGCAGAGTTGGGCTTCTTGGGCGTGGTCGTGTAAACACGAACACAGACACCGCGCTTCTGGGGAGATCCCTTCAATGCAGGAGTATTGCTCCGATTGACGACCTTTTTACGCCCCTGCCGTATCAACTGATTGATTGTTGGCATGACTGAAAACTCCTGTTATTGAACTTCTAAAGTGCACATTTCACTTGTTGCTTGTTATCCTGCAGCAAAAGCGGAAATAATTAATCGAATATCAGGTCATTGTCAAGGATAAACTTAACCTGCTACACGTCGTCAATACGATATGCCGGGAGTCCGGTGCCGGATGGAATCAACCGGCCCATGATCACATTTTCCTTGAGCCCGTGCAGGTAATCGATCCTGCTGGCCATCGCGGCATTGGTCAAGACCTTGGTGGTCTCCTGGAAAGAGGCCGCCGAGATGAAACTGTCGGTGGAAAGAGAGGCCTTGGTCACACCGAGAAGCAACGGTTCTGCCACTGCCGGCTGCCCGCCCGAGGCAAAGAGTTTCTCGTTCTCCTCCTCAAAGCGCCACCACTCAACCTGCTCGCCGAGCATGAACATGGAATCTCCGACATTGGTGATCCGAACCCGTCGCAGCATCTGCCGGACAATTACCTCTATATGTTTATCGTTGATTTTCACACCCTGAAGGCGGTAAACCTCCTGGATCTCGTTGACCAGGAAGCGGGCCAACTCCTTGACGCCAAGCACCCGGAGGATGTCGTTGGGCACGGGAGATCCGCTCATAAGCGGTTCACCCGCCTTGACATAATCACCCTCGTGAACGCTGACATGCTTTACCTTGGGAACAAGATACTCCTTGGCCTCGCCAACTTCAGGGATGATAATAACCCTTTTCTTGCCCTTGAGATCCTTGCCGAAAGAGACACGTCCGTCGATCTCCGAGATGACCGTATGCTCCTTGGGTTTGCGCACCTCGAAAAGCTCGGCAACCCGGGGAAGACCTCCGGTAATATCCTTGGTCTTGGTCGTCTCCCGCGGAATCTTGCCCACCACCGATCCCGGCTCAATCTCAGTGCCCTCATGGACGGAGATGATTGATCCAACCGGCAACGAATAGCGGGCAGGTGTTGCGGAATTCGGCAGCTTCAGGGTACGGCCGCGCTTGTCCTTGATGGTGATTCGCGGATTCATATCCGCGCCGCCGCGGGTCTGCATGATAACCTTGCTTGCCTTACCGGTTACCGGGTCGACCCGTTCCTGCATGGTAACGCCTTCAACAACATCTCCATACTTAACCACACCACCAACCTCGCAGATGATGGGGATGGTGTAGGGATCCCAGTCGGCGAGTATGGTTCCTGGTTCCACTGTGTCGCCTTCCTTGACCAGAAGCTGGGCGCCGTAATTCACCGGGTAGCGTTCCCGCTCGCGTCCCTCCGGACCCAGAATGCCGATCTCGCCGTTGCGGTTCATGACCACCATGCGTCCCAGGGAGTTGGTAACGTGATGGATGCGCTGCAATTTTATCACACCACCGTGCTGGGAGCGGATCTCAGCCTGCGCAACACGCCTGCTGGCCGTTCCACCGATATGGAAGGTCCGCATTGTCAGCTGAGTACCGGGCTCCCCGATGGACTGGGCCGCGATGATGCCGATCGCCTCGCCGCTGTTGACCATATGGCCCCGGCCAAGATCTCGCCCGTAACACATGGCGCAGACGCCACGTTTTGAACGACAACTCAACACCGACCGGATAAGAACCCGGTCAATGCCGGCGACCTCGATTGCCTCAACCCTGTCCTCGGTAATCTGTTGGTTGGCCTTGACCAGCACCTCGCCGGAAAAAGGATCGATCACATCTTCAAGGGCAACCCGGCCAAGAATTCGCTCGCCGACACGCTGAATAACCTCGCCGCCTTCCATAAGCGGTTCGGCCATTATGCCGTCCATGGTGTTGCAGTCCTTCTCAATAATGGTGGAATCCTGGGCAACATCAACAAGCCGACGGGTCAGGTATCCGGAGTTGGCGGTCTTAAGAGCGGTATCGGCAAGACCCTTGCGGGCGCCATGGGTTGAGATAAAGTATTCAAGAACACCCAGTCCCTCCCGAAAATTCGCCTTGATCGGCGATTCGATAATAGCGCCGGACGGCTTGGCCATAAGACCGCGCATTCCCGCCAGCTGGCGGATCTGGTCCTTGCTGCCGCGGGCGCCGGAGTCTGCCATAATGAAGATCGGGTTAAAGCTTGGCGTCTCGACAAGATTATTGTCCTGGTCACGGAGATAATCGACGCTCATCTCCGCCATCATCTCCTTGGCCACTTCCTCGGTGGCCTTGGACCAGACGTCGATGACCTTGTTGTACTTCTCGCCCACGGTAATAAGACCATCGGTGTACTGCTGCTCGACATCAAGAACCTCATTTTCGGCCTTTTCAAGAATTTCCTCTTTCTTGACCGGAATGATCATATCCTTGACCGATATCGAAATCCCGCCCCGGGTGGCATACTCAAACCCAAGATCCTTGAGACGGTCGGCGAGGATAACCGTTTCCTTGGTGCCGGCATTCCGGTAGGTATAGTCGATAAGCCACGCCAGTTCCTTCTTGTTCATCACCTTGTTTATTACGCTGAAGGGAACCTTGGCCGGCAGGAGTTCATTAAGAAGTATCCTGCCGATCGTGCTGTCGATAACCTTGCCTTCGTAGCGGACCTTGATCCTCGCATGCAGTTCCGCGGTCCCGTAGTCATAGGCAATCCGCGCTTCTTCCACCGAGGAGAAAATCTTGCCGGTTCCCTTGGCGTTGAGCCTGTCCCGGGTCATGTAATAGATCCCGAGGACAACGTCCTGGGTCGGAATAATAACCGGCGACCCGTTGGCCGGCGAAAGGATGTTGTTGGTGGACATCATCAAAACGCGCGCCTCGGTCTGCGCCTCAACGGACAGGGGCACATGCACCGCCATCTGATCGCCGTCAAAGTCGGCGTTAAAGGCCATACAGACCAGGGGATGAAGCTGAATCGCCTTCCCTTCGATCAGGACCGCCTCAAAGGCCTGCATACCAAGCCGATGCAAGGTAGGCGCGCGGTTGAGGATCACCGGGAATTCGGTCACCACCTCTTCAAGCACGTCCCACACTTCCTTGGTGGCCTTTTCAACCATCTTGCGCGCGCTTTTTATGGTTGTGACAAACCCTTTGGACTCAAGCTTTGAATAGATAAAGGGCTTGAAGAGCTCCAGGGCCATCTTCTTGGGAATACCGCACTGATGAAGACGGAGATGCGGTCCGGCAACGATAACGGAACGTCCGGAGTAATCAACCCGTTTACCGAGCAGGTTCTGCCGGAAACGGCCCTGTTTGCCCTTGAGCATGTCGCTGAAGGATTTCAACGGCCGCTTATTGGGACCGGTGATCAGGCGACCGCGGCGGCCGTTGTCAAAAAGGACATCCACCGCCTCCTGCAGCATTCTCTTTTCGTTTCGGATAATGATATCCGGGGCGTCCAGCTCAAGGAGCCGTTTCAACCGGTTGTTACGGTTGATGACCCTCCGGTAGAGATCATTGAGATCAGAGGTGGCGAAACGGCCTCCCTCAAGAGGCACAAGGGGCCGGAGATCAGGGGGAAGAACCGGAATGACCTCCAGAATCATCCATTCGGGCCGGTTGCCAGAATCCCGGAAGGCCTCGACAACGTTCAACCTCTTGCCCAGACGACTCCTCTTGGTTTCCGAGGTAGTGGTGCGCATCTCCTCGCGGATTGAGGCGGAAAGAGAGACCAACTCAAGATTCTTGAGCAATTCCCGGATTGCCTCGGCGCCTATGCCTGCCTCGAATTTCCCGGCAAAATCTTCCACCGCCTGACGGTAGGCGTCCTCATTCAAAAGGGTTCCGGGAGGAATGCTGGCCTCGGTTGACGTGACCACCACGTATGATTCGAAATAGAGAATCCGTTCCAACTCCTTGAGGGTCATGTCAAGAAGGCTGCCGATTTTGCTGGGCAGACTCTTCAGAAACCAGATATGGGCAACTGGGGCGGCCAGCTTGATATGTCCAAGCCGTTCCCGCCGGACCTTGGATTGAATCACCTCGACGCCGCATTTCTCGCAGACAACCCCGCGGTGCTTCATTCGCTTGTACTTGCCGCAGTTACACTCGTAATCCTTGACCGGCCCGAATATCTTGGCGCAGAAAAGACCGTCACGCTCAGGCTTGAACGTCCGGTAGTTAATGGTCTCAGGCTTCTTAACCTCACCGTGAGACCAGTCACGGATCTTTCCCGGTGAGGCCAGGGAGATTCGGACGGATTTGAAGTTAACAGGCGCCTTGGCTTTGGCAAAAAAGCTAAAAAGATCTTCCACGGCTACACCTTTTGTAAAATTTTGTAAGCAAAAGACAGATTTAATGAAAATCCAGCCTTTGAAATCGCATCATCCAAACCCCACCCACCCGCAAAAAACCAGGCCAATGGGGTGAGAGCCATCAATCCAGCAACTCTATGTCAAGACAGAGGCCCTGGAGTTCCTTGATTAATACGTGGAACGATTCAGGAAGCCCTGTTTCAAGGAAATTTTTGCCCTTGACGATATTCTCGTACATGGTTGTCCGCCCCTCCACATCATCCGATTTAACGGTCAGAAACTCCTTGAGGGTATAGGCAGCACCATAGGCCTCCATGGCCCAGACCTCCATCTCTCCGAGTCGCTGGCCACCGAACTGCGCCTTGCCGCCCAGCGGCTGCTGGGTAACCAGAGAGTATGGACCGGTGGAACGGGCATGGATCTTGTTGTCAACCAGGTGATGGAGTTTGAGAATATACATCACGCCGACGGTGACCGGCCTGTCAAAAACATCCCCGGTAAGCCCGTCATAGAGATAAGCCTGTCCGGTCTCGCTCATTCCGGCCTCGACCAGCAGATTTCTGATCTCGTGCTCTGCGGCACCGTCAAAGACCGGCGTGGCCATATGGAGACCGTCGCCCATCTTGCGCGCCTTATCAAGAAGCTCTTTATCGGTAAGCCCCTTGGTAATTTTTGCGTACTCCTCAGGCGAATAGATTTTTTTGAGTTTTTTCTTCACCTCAGCCAGTTCATGCTTCTCGGCAAACTGCTGCAGCTGCTCGCCCAGCTTCTTGGCCGCCAGCCCAAGATGGGCCTCCAGAACCTGGCCGACATTCATTCGCGAGGGAACGCCCAGGGGATTCAAGACAATATCCACGGGAGTTCCGTCGGCAAAAAAGGGCAGATCCTCTTCCGGAAGAATCCGGGAAACAACACCCTTGTTACCATGCCGGCCGGCCATTTTATCACCCACCGCCAGTTTCCGTTTGACCGCGACGTAAACCTTGACCATCCGGATCACCCCGGGAGGCAGATCATCTCCCTTGCGCTGACGGGCGATAATCCCCTCGTACCGGGCGCGGACCTGTTTGGCCTGTTCCCGATATCGAGTGAAATGGAGCTCAACCTCATCGAGACCTACCTTCAATGAGGCAAAATCAATCTCCCGGAGGGAAGTGAAATCGGCCTCTTCAATGGCCTCGGCAGTAAATTTTTTGCCCTTTGCCAGCACAACAGAGCCGTCAGGTCCGTGAAGGGCGGCCTTGCTGGTCTTGCCATCAAGGATCTGCGCGAGATGCACCCGCACCGCCTTTTTCATGCAGTTAAGCTCGTCATTCATATCCCGGGTGAGCCGGTCGACCTCAAAATCCTCAATATGGAGAGACCGTTCATCCTTGTCGACACCCCGCCGGGAAAAGACCTTGGCATCAATGACCACCCCCTCGACCCCGGGCGGAACCCGAAGGGACGAATCCTTGACATCACCTGCCTTGTCACCGAAGATGGCCCGCAGCAGCTTTTCCTCAGGGGAAAGCATGGTCTCGCCCTTGGGTGTAACTTTGCCCACAAGGGTGTCGCCGGGTTTGACTTCAGCGCCGATGCGGACAATGCCGCTCTCGTCAAGATTGCGCAGGGCCTCCTCACCGACATTGGGAATGTCCCTGGTAATCTCCTCACGACCGAGCTTGGTGTCCCGGGCCATGGTTTCAAAGACCTCGACATGGACCGAGGTAAAGGAATCATTCTTGATCAGCCGTTCGCTGACCAGAATCGAGTCCTCAAAATTATATCCCCGCCAGGGCATGAAGGCCACGGTCACATTTCGCCCAAGGGCCAGTTCTCCCTGTTCGCAAGAAGGCCCGTCAGCAAGAACGGTTCCCTTCTTGACCCGTTGCCCGGGAAATGCCAGCGGTTTCTGGGTGAAGCATGTATTCTGGTTGGACTTTTTGAATTTACCGAGCCTGTACAGGGCGATACCGGTATTGTAGCCATCGGTCCCCGGCTCGTCATAATGGACCACGATGCGGTTGGCATCGACCTCTTCCACCACCCCGTCACCGGCTGCAAGCAGACAGGTTCCAGAGTCACGGGCAACCACGCTCTCAAGCCCTGTTCCAACCAGTGGCGTGGTGGTCCGTAACAGGGGGACAGCCTGACGCTGCATGTTGGATCCCATCAAGGCCCGGTTGGCATCATCATTTTCGAGGAAGG
This sequence comes from Desulfobulbales bacterium, assembly GCA_041598875.1. Lineage (GTDB taxonomy): Bacteria > Desulfobacterota > Desulfobulbia > Desulfobulbales > BM004 > JAKITW01. Next base: position 6,297 of record JBFHXP010000051.1, on the reverse strand, counting down.
GAATAAGCGCCGTTGCCACACTGACCAGCTGGTTCGGCGCCACGTCCATCAGAGAGACCTGGTCGCTGGTGCTGATGATAACCTCGCCCTCCTGACGGGCTATGAGATTTTCAGAAACTATTTTGCCCTTGGCATCCAACTCGATCTTTGCCGGGGCGATGATATGGTTTCGCTCGGCAAGGGCTGTAATATAGGTGATATCATCGGTAACCTTGCGGTTGACCACCTTGCGGTAAGGGGTCTCGATAAAGCCGTACTGGTTGACCCGGGCATATGCGGCCAGGGAAACAATCAGCCCGATATTCGGACCCTCGGGAGTCTCGACCGGGCATATCCTGCCGTAATGGGTGGGGTGTACGTCACGAACCTCGAACCCGGCACGTTCCCTGGAAAGACCGCCGGGTCCGAGCGCGGAAAGCCTCCGTTTGTGGGTAACTTCTGACAGGGGGTTGGTCTGATCCATGAACTGGGAGAGCTGGCTCGTGCCAAAAAACTCTTTGATGGCTGAAGTTATGGGCTTGGGATTGATCAGGTCGTGGGGCATCAGCGTTTCCACTTCCTGCAGGGTCATCCGTTCGCGAATGGCCCGTTCCATCCGTACCAGCCCGATCCGATACTGGTTTTCAACCAGTTCGCCCACGGTACGAACCCGCCGGTTGCCGAGGTGATCAATATCATCTACCTTGCCCTGCTCATCCTTGAGTCGTACAAGATAGCGCACCGCCTCCATGATATCCTCATGGGTCAGGGTGCGGATGGCAATATCCGTATTAACGTTCAACTTGGCATTGATCTTGAACCGGCCGACCTCCGAGAGATCGTAGGAGCCTTCATTAAAAAACAGGTTGCTGAAAAAAGAAGTTGCGACATCAACGGTGGGGGGGCTGCTGGGCCGGAGGCGGCGATATATCTCAATCAGCGCCTCTTCCGTTGAAGCGACCTTATCCATGGCCAGGGTCTTACGAAATGCATCGCTATAATGAGATCCGTCTATGAAGAGGATCTCGAATCCGCTGACCTTTGCATCGATAATGGCGGTGAGGGCGGACTCGGTAATCTCAGAATTACCAGGGAGGATCAACGTCCCGGATGCGCTGTCCACCACATCATGGGCAACAAATTTACCGATAAGATCCTCAACTTCAACATCAATGAATTCAATATTCGATTCAGCGAGCTTCTTGGTAAGGGCCTTGGTAATTTTGCGACCACTTTTGACTATAACTTCCTTGGTCTTGGGATCGACAAGATCATGCACCATGCGCTGGCCGAGCATCAGATCGATATCAAAAATTTTCCGGAATTTCTTTCGGTTGATAACTATTTTTTCTGTTTTATAGAAATAGCGGAGAAGTTCCTCGGAGGTATGGCCCAGCGCCTTGAGCAGGGTGGTCACAGGAAATTTGCGACGCCGATCGATCCGGACATAAAGGACATCCTTGATATCAAACTCAAGATCGATCCAGGAGCCCCGTACCGGGATAATGCGCGCCGAATAGAGAAGCTTTCCGCTGGAATGGGTGCGGCCGTTATCATGGGAATAGAATAAGCCCGGCGAACGCTGGAGCTGGCTGACAATGACCCTCTCGGTGCCGTTGACGACATAAACTCCATCTCTGGTCATGAGGGGGACGGACCCAAGATAGACTTCCTGCTCCTTGATATCCCGGATATTCTGCACCCCAGTCTCCTGGTCGGTATCATAGGTAACCAGCCTGACGGTTATCTTAATGGGAACCTCATAGGTCATTCCCCGCTCAACGCATTCATCAACGGTATACTTCGGCTCACCAAAGGTATACCTGACAAACTCAAGAAAACAGACTCCGTTGAAATCGGAAATTGGGAAAATACTCTTGAAGATGGCCTGAAGCCCGATATCCTCTCGTTGATCCGGCGGAATATCCGTTTGCAGAAATTTCTCATAGGACAATCGCTGCATCTCAATCAGATGAGGCGTTTCAATTATCTGTCCGATCTTGGCGAAATTCTTTCTGACTATGTTCATCGTCTTCATTGAGCAATGCCCTCGTCTGTATGTGCCCGGTCAGAACCGGTAATTGTAAATAAAAAATGTATTGCTGATTCAGTAACGAGCAATCAAGCTGTCACGCCCGCTACATGATGCTGAAAAAAATGTGTGTTAACTAATGAAGATACCTTGCAGGTGGGCATATCTGCTGACAGAAGCAGTACAGTGGAAACGCCCGCCATCAAAACGCAACAACGCTACGGGGTGGGAAATACCCCGTAGCGTCTGATCACCTTGCTGCAAAACCCTTTAAGTAGTATGAATGTTCACTTCGCAACAGAAGTTTCTACTCCTTGCAGATCCGCGGCAGGCAGAAGCCCTACCGGGACTATTTGATCTCAACGACTCCGCCGGCAGCTTCAATCTTGGCTTTGATATCGTTCGCCTCGTCTTTGGACACGCCTTCCTTGACAGGAGCGGGAAGGGCCTCAACCAGATCCTTGGCCTCTTTCAGGCCCAGGGAGGTAATGGCACGCACTTCTTTGATTACTTTGATCTTCTGATCCCCGGCTGAGGTAAGAATCGCGTCAAACTCGGTTTTCTCCTCTACAGCGGCGGCATCGCCGGCTACGGCAACACCTGCAGCGGCAACAGCAACCGGGGCAGCTGCGGACACTCCAAATTTCTCCTCAAACTCCTTGATGAGACCGGAGAGCTCAAGTACTGTCATATTGGAAATAAACTCAATTACATCTTCTTTACTGATTGCCATATTACTATCCTCCTGGCGAAGTTAAACAATTATCATTGTTGGATTAATTTGTTGCGCCTTCTTTCTGGTCCTTGATTGCCTGCAGGCCATAAAGGAAGGTCCGGGGCACACCACTGAGCACCCGCACCAGTCCGGTGGGCACCGCATTGAGCACGCCAAGCAACTGTCCAAGCAGTATCTCCCTGCTTGGGAGCTTGGCAAGCGCTGTAATGTCCTCAGGACTGAGCACCTTTCCTGCCATGACAGCGGCGCGGATCGTGAATTTAGGGTGGGCCTTGGCAAACTCGTCAATGATCTTTGCCGGCTGGACCGGGTCACCATAAGAAACCGTAACAGCCGTGGTTCCAGTAAAGTGCTCCGTCAACCCCTCAAATCCAGTTCCCTGTACCGCCCGACGCAGAAAGGTGTTCTTGGCAACCCGGACCTCGGCATCGTAGTTACGCAAGGAACGGCGCAACTCCTGAATCTCCAGCACGGTTAAGCCCTGGTAGTCCGCGACAAAAGCAATCTGGGCCTTGCCAAATTTGCCTTGCAGGTCTGTGACTACCTCTGCCTTCTGTTCTCTATTCAAGATTTCCCTCCTTTGTTACCGCGGTCTCACGGGCTTTTATCTTCCCGTGATTCCTGTCGCCAGCAGATACAGGTATTAATCAAACACTTCGCCGAGTAGAGTTCGTATCATCCGCCCCGCGCAGGGGCCATATCATCATCACTACAGTCTCGGCAGGCCAGATTATCTGATTAAACCGGGGTACCCGCTGTCTTCGACAACTTGAAATTTATTTTTTGATCCTTCGGTTCTCTTGTCCTGCTACCGAATGATCACCACTTTGCAAAACCTAAAAACGGCTATTTTACCAAGGCACGTACTTCAAGGGGATCAACCTTGATACCAGGTCCCATTGTTGTTGATAAAGACACGCCGCGAAGGTACACGCCCTTGCTTGTTGACGGCTTCAACTGAATAATTCTTTCAATAAAAGCCATTATATTATCTTTCATCTTCTCTGGTCCAAAAGATACCTTGCCCAGCATCGCATGAACAACACCAGCCTTGTCCACCTTGAAATCTACCTTACCGCTCTTGATATCATTGACGACCCGACCGACATCAAAGGTAACGGTGCCGAGCTTGGCATTGGGCATAAGGTTACGGGGTCCGAGGATACGGCCGACCTTGCCGACCGCAGCCATCATGTCTGGGGTGGCAACAGTTCGGTCGAATTCCAGCCAGCCGCCCTGAATCTTGGCCACCAGTTCATCGCCGCCGGCAAAATCCGCACCAGCCTCCAGGGCCTCTTTTTCCTTGTCGCCCTTGGCAAAGACCAGAACCCGGATTACTCGTCCGGTTCCATGGGGAAGCACAACACTGCTGCGCACCATCTGATCGGCATGCCGGGGATCAACCCCAAGCCGCATCGCGATGTCCAAGGACTCATCAAATTTCGCATAGCTGGTCTGCAAAGTGCGTTCAATTGCCTCGTCAAGGGTATATACCTGTTCGGTATTTACTTCGGATGTGACCCTTCTATAGTTTTTTCCGCGCCTAGCCATGATTATCTCCACTTCCTAACTAATTGGTATGTAATAAAATGTATCTATCTGAATTCCCGGCAATTACCCAGCGCCCAGCGGTCAGTATCAAACGATTGTCAGACCTATGCTGCGGGCCGTACCCTCAACGATGCGTATCGCCGCGTCAACGTCATAGGCGTTCAAATCCGGCATTTTAAGCTCGGCTATCTCCCGGATCTTGTCCCGTCCGATCTTGCCAACCCGCTCCTTCTTGGGATTGCTTGATCCGCTCTTCAGGCCAACAGCCTTGAGCAGCAGGACGGATGCAGGTGGGGTTTTAGTAATAAAAGAAAAGGAACGATCAGCATAGACGGTTATCACCACCGGAATAATCATATCACCTTCATTCTGGGTCCGGGCATTAAACGCCTTGCAGAACTCCATGATATTGACACCGTGCTGTCCGAGGGCAGGGCCAACAGGTGGTGATGGATTAGCCTTTCCTGCTGTTATCTGCAATTTTATATATCCTGTGATCTTCTTAGCCATCTATCTTCTCCTGATCGTATTCTCTGTCTTTACCTGTTCGGAGGAAGCTGTCCGCGTGACACTCTATGCTTCCGTAACCCGTGAAACCCACTAATCGTTTGAAACCTGGACAAATTCGAGTTCCACCGGAGTAGACCTGCCAAATATGCTGACCATGACCCTGACCCTCCCTTTGTCGGGAAAGACCTCGTCAACGACACCTTGAAAGTTGGCAAAGGGGCCATCTATTACCCTTACCGAATCACCAACCTCGTAGATGACCTTTGGTTTGGGTTTTTTCGCGCCGTCCTTGATCCGTCCGATGATCTTCATGGCATCGGCGTCGGAAAGTGATGGCGGATTCAGATCATTACCAACAAAACCTGTCACCTTGGGGGTCGAACGTACGGTGTGCCAGGTTTCGTCATTAAGCTCCATGTTTACAAGGATATAGCCCGGAAAGAATTTGCGCTCCGTGGTCTTCTTCGCCCCCTTGATCATCTCAAGCACCTGTTCGGTGGGGACGAGTATCTCGCCAAAGTATGCGTCCTGGCCGGCGTTTTTTATACGCTCAAGGAGGGTAACCTTAACCTTTTCCTCAAAGCCGGAGTATGTGTGTACTATGTACCATTTTCTCGCCATAATCCTTCCCGGTTTTGAATTGGTGAGCGAACCGTCGGAACTGATCGCAATTTATTTTAAAATACCGGTGACAATTTTACCGATAATGAGATCTACTGCACCCAAATACATGGCAATGATAAAGACGAGGACAATGACAACCATGGTTGATCCCATGGTCACCTTCTTATCCGGCCAGGCTATCTTCTTGTACTCTCCCTGTACCTCACCAAGAAACTCCTTGATTCCGCCAACGGTAAAGGGCTTGGAACCATCTTCCTGTTCCTCGGATATCGCCTTTTTCTTAAGTGGCTTTTCAGCCGTTTTCATAGCCATTTTATGTGTCACCGACCAGTTTTTGCAGTGTAACAGAGGACCACCCGTCTGCTGCATTTCGTATTCATAGACGAAAATATTGTTGCCGCTCTATTAATGGCAGGCCAGGAGGGATTCGAACCCCCAGCCCCCGGATTTGGAGTCCGGTGCTCTACCGTTAGAGCTACTGGCCTACCCGCGACTACTTGGTCTCTTTATGCAAGGTATGATTCCTGCAAAAACGGCAGTACTTTTTAAACTCAAGTTTCTGCGGGGTATTTTTTTTGTTCTTTGTGGTGGTGTAGTTCCTGTTCTTACACTCCGTACACCCCAGGGTAATTATATTTCTCATACCGGATTCCTTATTGTGCGGCACCCACCAGCATCCTGGCGGGCGGGCAATTGTTCCGATTCAATAAAATCGAGGACAGTTCCTATTCTATTATTTCGCTGATTACGCCGGCGCCAACCGTACGGCCGCCCTCGCGGATGGCAAAACGCAATTCCTTTTCCATGGCGATCGGGGTGATCAGGGTGCCTTCGATGGCGACGTTATCTCCGGGCATTACCATCT
>JBFHXP010000050.1:0-17237 GCA_041598875.1 Desulfobulbales bacterium | reverse complement strand
GTTTTCGTGGGCAAGGAGGTGGGCCGGAAATCCCCGGAAGCGTAGCCGTAGCTACGGTGAGGAGATTTTCGGCCTGCCAACGCAGCTCCACGGAATTCGCAGCCGGTCGCAGTAGAAAGGAATTCTCCGACAGGCTCCTAGGCCGGACAAAAAAAACACCAAAAGAGAATCCCGTTGACATGAGCGTAATCCTACTATATCTCTTCAGTATCAGCCCGATTAAATACGCTGCGGAAGCAACCGGGCCCAACCTGTTTTTTCCAGAAAACCAATGATCCGGAGAACGTCATGAAAACCATATTCTACCTTTTTGTCTGCTTCACGATTGCCATGGGCGCCACCTCGGTTTCAGCCGAGGACTCGCCGGTCATCGGCAGTGTGAAAACCGTCCAGGGCCGCGCCTTTATCATTCGCGACGGCAACATGATCCCAGCGGAAACAGGCCAGCGACTCTATAAAAACGATTCCCTTTTCACCAAAGATACCGGCGCGCTCGGCGTAATCCTCCGTGACGATACGGTCCTTTCCATTGGCCCGGAAAGCAAAATACTGCTTGAGGAGTTCGATTTTGCGCCGGCACAGAACAAACTCTCCTTTGTTGCCCGGATGTTCAAGGGCATCGCATCGGTACTTACCGGAAAAATAGCAAAACTCGCGCCCGACGCTGCACGATTCGAAACCCCGGTCGCCACCATCGGTATGCGCGGCACCAGCTTCCTGGTAAAGGTCGCCGAGTGACGGCGGTCACTTTTTCCGCTCACCCATGCGCACCCGGACAACCGGTTCTTACTCTAAATTTACGGAGGCAGTAAAAATGAAAATATACACCCGCATCTTCCCCCTTCTGATTCTTCTTCTGCTCACCGGCTGCGGCAGCAAGAACTATTTTGTGCTGGTCGAAGACCCGGATGGCTCGGTGGGCGAGATCACGGTCTCCAACGCCAAGGGGGCAACAACAATCTCCGAAGCAAACCGGATGGTCACGGTCAAAAACAGAAAAAAGGCGCCAGGAACCACGGTCGGGATAAGCCAGAGCAGAATCGACTCACTGTTCGGCCAGGCCGTTGATGCGCAGCCCGACCCGCCGATTACCTTTATCCTCTACTTTGAAACCGGGACACCGACCCTGACCGTGGATTCGCAGCAACGCATCCCGGTGATCCTTGAGACTATCGCGGCCCGCAATTCGGTTGACACCAGCGTGGTCGGCCACACCGACACCAAGGGTGACGAGCAGCAGAACAATACCCTTTCCGCCCAACGTGCCCGGGAGATCGCCGACATCCTCATTTCCAGAGGGGTTGACCCGGCGATTCTGGAAATCACCTTTCATGGGGAAAAAAATCTCCTGGTGCTGACTGGAGACGATGTCTCCGAACCCCTGAACAGACGGGTTGAAGTCACGGTCCGATAAAAATTACCAGGCCCGACAGCCATGCCCCTGACCAGAATTTTTCATGGCCGCAGACACATCCTGGTCACGGGTCTGCTGTTCACCCTGGCAATGACCGGCATCTGTATTCTCCAACCGTCATTCACAACCCTCCTCAATAACAGGATCTATGACACCATCCTCAGAAACGAAAAAAAAATCAGCGCCAGCAACGAGGTGGTCATTGTTGATCTTGACGAAAAATCCCTGGCCCGATTCGGCCAGTGGCCCTGGCCCCGGTACCGCGTTACCGAACTTCTCGACAAAATAGCCGCCCTTGCCCCCCAGGTCATTGCCCTGGACATTGTTTTTGCCGAGCCTGACCGGACCTCACTCGACCATCTCGAAAAGACTTTTCTCAGTGAACACGCCATTCAACTGACCATCAGCGGGGCACCGGAATCCCTCCGGAACAATGATCAGGCCATGGCCAAAGCCCTGGGCAGGGGCCCCTTTATCCTTGGATATAAATTTCTTTATAGCGAAGAAAAAGAGGCAGATGACGGGTGCGTCCTCCATCCGGTCAACGTGGGTTTTCTCTCCGGCAAGGCCGACCAGCCATCCTCCCACTCCTTTCCCCGGGCATCGGATGCGGCCTGCAACCTCCCCCTTCTCGCCCGGGCGGTTGAATCTTCCGGTTTTTTTGATGTTCAGCCCGATCTTGACGGCATTATCCGCCGGGTGCCCCTTCTTATCGAGTATCAAGGGGGGTATTATCCCAGCCTTGCCCTGGCTGCCATGCTGTACAGAGAAGAAACCGACCAGATCCTTGTCAACCACGACAGCAACGGCTCCCTTTCACTGCGATGGGGCCTCAATACAATACCTGTCGATGACAACGGATACATGCTTGTGAACTACCGGGGAGGTTCCGGCACCTTTCCCTCGCTGTCGGTTGCCGACATCCTTGACGGGAAGATTTCCCCGGAGTTACTCCGCGGGAAAATCGTCTTTGTCGGCACATCGGCAACAGGGCTGCGAGAACTGCGGGCAACCCCCATGGACCCTGCCTTTCCCGGGGTTGAAGTACATGCCACGGTTGCCGACAATATCCTTCAGGGGGATTTCTACTCATCCCCTAACTACCTTGTGGGCCTGGAGACCATGTTCGTCTTTGCCATGGGGCTCCTCTCAACCCTGCTTCTGACCTGGTCCGGAGCCGGGGCAGGGGTGGCTGTATTCGCCTTTATCGCCTGCCTGATCCTTGTCAGCACCAGATGGTATTTCCTCTCCTACGGAATCCCGGTGATGCCCCTACTGCCGCTTTTTACCCTGGCGGGAAATTTCACCCTGCTTACCGTGCAGAAATTCATCATCGAAGAGAAGAGACTCAAGCAGCGCACAGGGGAACTGGCAAAGGCCCAGGAGGCCACGATCACCGGCCTGGCAGCCCTTGCCGAAACCCGCGACCCGGAAACCGGGGGCCATATTCTCCGCACCCAGCGGTATGTCCGGACCCTGGCCGAAGAATTGCAAAAACATGAAAAATATGTCAGGGACATTGACAATACCGCGGTGGAATGGCTTTACAAGATGGCCCCGCTCCATGATATAGGCAAGGTGGGAATTCCGGACTCCATCCTCCTCAAGCCCGGCCGGTTGACCGCGGAAGAATTCGAAATAATGAAACATCACCCGCTCCTTGGCAGCAGGGCCCTGAAAATCGCGGCCCAGCACGTGGATAATAAAAAATTTTTCCAGTACGCCATAGATATCGCCGGCGGCCATCACGAGAAATGGGACGGCTCAGGCTACCCCTTGGGCCTTGCGGGCGACTCCATCCCCATAGCGGCCAGGCTCATGGCCCTGGCTGATGTCTATGATGCCCTGATCAGCAAGAGGATCTACAAGGACGCCATGAGCCACGTAGCGGCAACCACGATCATCATGAAGGGCAGTGGCACCCATTTTGATCCCGAGGTTGTGGACGCCTTTGTTAAACGCCAGAACACCTTCAAGGACATTGCCGCAGAGTTTTCCAGCAGAGATGACGAGATATTGACCTATCCCGAGGAAGACGAGATCTTTCCTGAGGGGATGCCGGAGGGTTAAGGGGGGGGAGGAGTTAGCGCTTCATCCCGCCCACCGCGGGGGTTTATCATAAAGTAACTTGGGAAACGCAAAAGAGAATATCGAATATCGAATCATGAATAATGAATGTCGAAGGGAAAGAAGGAAGTTCACTATTGAGGCACAGATGATTGATTTTACCGTTCATATCATTCGAAACGTTGAGACCGTGACAAAGACAGAAAAGTGCAACCACAGGCCATAATAAACTTCATAATTCGAAATTCCTTGTTCGATATTCGACATTCTCTTTAAAAACATGAATCACGCAATTTCAGCCAGTTAATCTTAAGTTACTTGGAAGGAGTGATTTTAGAAAAATTTTGTGCCTTCTGGCAGCCTGCCAGCTCAAAAATACACCTACCCCCCTGCCAGAGCCAGAATCTCTTTAAGATACCTCTCGGCCTCGGGCGGAAGGGCGGTAAAATTAAGCAGCACCCGATCCGTGCCGCAACAGTCAACAACCTTGGCATAGAGATCCCTGGATACGACTTTCCCCTCCTGATCAAACAGGGTTACCCGCAGGTTTGTCAGTTTGGCGAACTCCCGGACTGATGAGATTTCGGCAATATGGACATCGCAGTCCAGCTTGATTATCGCCCCCCTGATGGTGGCGGCATCCACATCCTTGCCAGCCAGTTCAAAAATCTCCAGCGCAACCTCCCTGGCCAGCGCAACAAGCGGCACCGGGGACTTCTCCGGCAGATAGAGGTTGAATCTGCCGCCGATGCCGCCAACCTCGGATATGGTTATCGGGTGGGAGACCCCTTTGGGTGAAACCTGGAAATCGCTGTCGATCCGGAGGATATCACCGACCTCATCCCGCGTTCTCTCGGAGATAAAGACCTGGCCGCCGGTGGTATAGGATTCAATCCGCGCGGTCAGATTGACATTCCTGCCCACCACCCCGTACTTGGAGCGAATCTCCGAGCCGATATTGCCGACAACCACCTCGCCGGTATTAAGCCCGATGCCCTGCACCACCTCGGGCAGACCCATTTCCCTGTTCCTCGCATTGACCCGGACCATGGCCAGCTGCATCTCAATGGCGCAGGCCACCGCCCTCTGGGTATCATCCTCCCGGGAGATGGGAGCGCCGAAAATAACCAGTATCGCATCGCCGATAAACTCATCAATGGTGCCGTTATATTTGACAATTATATGGGTCATCTCTTCAAGGTAGTTGTTGATTATGGTCACCACGCTCTCCGGTGGCAGCCGCTCACTGATCGCGGTAAATCCACGAAGATCGGTCATCATGATGGTGAGAAGTTTCTTCTCGCCGCCCAGATGAAGCCCTCCCGGTGTATCCAGAAGCTTCTGGACGATATCGTCGGAGAGATAGCGGCCGAATGTATTGCGGATAAACTCTCCCTTGGCCTCCATCTCGCTGCGCAATCGCCGCTCGTCAACAAATGACTGCAGACTGACCGCGGTATATGCGAGAATACCGGCGATCATGGTGTAACTCATGGAGAGAATAATCCCCTGATAGACATAAAGGGCCGCGCCGAGGACGCTGAAGCAGGCAAAGGCGAGAATTGTGGCAAGAACCCGGACCCACGGCTCCAGCACCCGGGAAGAGGCAAAAAAAACCACCACCAGAAATATCAGGGTGGACAGAATCTCCTGCCAGCGGGGGGCAGGTCGCAACGGCCCGTTATGGAGAAGGGTCTTTATGGTCGCGGCAATGATTTCAATACCAAAAACCCGGCCGGCAGGCGTGATGTACACATCATTGGAAACCTTGGTGGTATCGCCGATGAGGACAATCTTGCCGGCAATGAAATCACGCAGATCAAGGAGATCATCCTCATCAAGATCAGAGGTATCCAGAAGATCAAGGGCCGACACCCCGGCCAGCTGGTTGGCATACTGGAAGCCGCCGGGCAACCCGGGAAAATCGATATACAGATCATTAAGGTGTGAGAGTTCCACCGTGAAATCCCCTACCGTAAGAACCTGCCCATCGAGCCGCGGCCGCACCCCGAGATATCCGGCAAGAACCTCGACGGCAAAGGGCCAGCCATTTTCTTCCCTGGTTATCTCCGGGTAGATCCGCACCCGGCTGAGCAGCGATTCCGCGGTCGAGGACGACGAGATATTGGCATAACCGGAGCGGCAGGCCTCCCGCAGGGGAGATACCGGGTAGGTCATGGTATCGAACCTGTGATCGCGGAAAACCGCATGGGAGGCGAGGACCACGTTGCCCGCCTCACGGAGGGTGGCGGCAAGAAAGGGATCCTCTCCATAGGAGTTGGGGAAATCGAAAACCCGGCTCAGACCGATAACCATGGCACCAAGCTCCTTGAGGTTGGCGATGATCCCGGCGACATCGGTACGGCGCAGTGGATAGCCATTGTACTCCTCAAAAAAATGATCATCAATGGTAACAAAGGCTATCTTGTCAACGGGAAACCCGGTGACCGCAGGATCGGCAAAACGGGTCCGCAGTCCGTGACGCAGGGTGATTGTCCGGTTTTCAAAAACAGAGAGCAGCTCGTGGTGTTCCGCGGCCACAGCGAGGAGAAAGACACAAAAGAGAAAGATGATGTCAAGGCGCCCGGTAAAACGTTTCATGATCACCCTTATGAGATTGGCGGAGAAAAAAACACTCAAAAAGTATCGGGATTATTGAAAGATTGCAAGCTTTGACATCACGATACAAAAACCGCCCTGCCGGTAGCGACAGGGCGGAGATGAAGAGAGCTTGGTTTGCGGGTGAATCAATCGGCCGCGGCCTGAACCACACCCGGCGTAACCGTGCCGGCCGCGGTGCCGCTGAAGGTCGACCCCGTGACCTGCCCTGCCCCCAGGGCGGAGAATGCGACGCTCTGCGGATTCAGAGTATCAAGACCAATCGATCCCTGTCCGCTGATGCTTGCCCCCCAGGTCGCGGTATCCATATGGTTCAGGGTAAAGGTGGCATTCATCGTGGCGACACCGGGACTATTGGACGCCAGGGCCACTCCGTTATTGAGCAGAGCGGATGTATCACCACTTGTGAAACCGTTAACATTTCCTGATGCCATGAGCGCGGCTGGCCCTCCGGTGTTATAGGAAAAGAAACGGGCATCCATCCCAACCTGAAGATCACTGCCCTCCCCGCCATAAAGGGTACCGGCAACACGGGCCAGGTACTCTGCACTTTCAAGCCGTGCACTACCCACCTGAAAGGCCGGCACATTGAGCTTGCCCAGGGTGTCACGGCCGGATGCGCTCTCCACCATCTCAAGAAAATTCGCGGTCTCGAACCAGACCCCGGCAATACCCGCCTGCCAGGCAGCGGCCCCGGGATCAAAGGTGCCGGCAAGGTCACCGGCCATCACATGGGTGGTGGCCTCTTCCCAGCTGACCCAGGCCCCGGTTGCGGCGCCCTCAAACCTGTCATCCGCCCAGGATCCGCCATTGATGGTGACAACCTGGGCGTTGGCGGGCGCATTGACGGTAATGGTTCCCCAGGACGGAAGAACTCCATCCGAATCACTCTCGGTCAGCGTATCTAGAATAATATTGAGCCATGTCCCAGGGGCAAAGGATCGCAGGGTTGACTCCTGGCTTCCCTGGATATTTTCCAAGTTGCTATCAGTACCATACCAGAGAAAACCGACATCCAGCTGCCCACTGTTTCCATCCAGGGGATCACTCAATCCCTCCAGCTGCCAGAACGGAACCCCGGAAGTGGATACCGAGAAGGAATCATAGTAGGGATAATCATAGGTATTCAGGTCATAGGAAAAGGTAATCGTGTACTGGCCCGGACCGTTGGGCAACTGAGCTGAAGCGCCGTATATTCCCGGTACCTGCCCCTTCTGGCTTCCCATGGTTATGGTGTTTCCAGTAACAGAGGCCTGGACATCCTGCAACGAGGTACCACCCTCAGGGCCGGACCATCCTCCCGCGCCCGGAGCCAGGATCCAATCAAGCAGCCCATACCCGCCCACGGTTGTGGCGGTCATGCCCGTTGCCGACCAGCTGCCCTGTGGTGCGGCCTGATAGGTTCCCCCAAGCATTGCGGTCCACGTACCCCACCGCTCACCCGGCAATCCCTGGAAGGTCGAGGAGAGAGAACCACTGACCGGCCCGCTGCTGAATGTCGATGTGGCCAGGCTGGTCACAATCGCTTCAGCAAGAGACCCGGCCGCAAGCTCTGTCCGCCCAATGACAAGGCTGTTCATCATCCCCTCTGCCATCCATGCGCCCGCATTCAAATCGCCACTGCCGGAAAACGGATCTACCCGGAGAAGCCCTGCAGAAAACGAACCCGGATTCGCTGGATCGGGCAGGAGTGAAAGCCCTGTACCCAGATTACGCACAAGCCCCTCAAAAGCAAGGTTGATGGTAGAGAAGAGAAAAGCCCCCCCGTCGCTGGTTCTTCCATCGACCTGGGCCTTTGAAAAGGTTGGCGAACCGGAATCAACAAAATCACCCAGATCAAAGCGCCCGAGCATGAGAAACGGCACAGGCCCCGCACCAAGGGATTGTATGCCTCCGAACATTCCAGTGAGCTCTGATGAGTTGTCAACCGCCGGCAGGGGAGAACCCGGAGCGCGGTAGTAGAATTTTCCGCTCACGTCGCCGGCCACGGCGAGCGGAGTCAGGGTATTGGTGCCGGCCGAGACGCTGTGGTACGGATAGCTGCCGCCCGCCGCCTGGTTCTGGTAGGTGCCGCGGGATTCAAGATGAAGCGCTCCCAGATACCCGAGGTTGCCCTCGGGACCGCTGACAAGCGAAACAAAATCACCCCAGATCGTGGTATGCCCCGGCCCCGTAGGCGTTACTCCGGCATCAAAAAAGTTGAGATTGCCGAACATATAGGCTGGAAGTTTGCCGTCCCAGGACCAGAAACGGACATCTGACCACAGGTTGGCACCACTTAAGTTCAGATAGGTTCCGTTGGTGCTGGTCATATTCCATACCGAGGCAAATCCGCCATTCTGAAGCGGCAGAATCTTGATCTCGCTGTGCGATGAGCCGGCCTGCGCAAATGCATTGCCAAAATCAATGATCCCAAGATCAGGGAGAAGAGAGCGGTAATCAGGAGAATTGACCAGGGAGTGGCCAAGGAGTGCCGGAGTTATTCCGGCATTGCCGACCACGGCGGACTGGCCAAGAAGCCCCCCCACCTTCAGGGTATTGCCAGCCACACCCCCGTTGAGGTTGACACTGCTCAGATACCGCACAGCACCGTTTGGCGCCACATGCAGAGAATAAAGAAGGCCATTCCAGGAACCGGTGGCGCCGGCCAGGAAGCCGTTATACACCGCCCCGCTGGAGAATGTGCCATTAAAAGAACCGGCCTGGGTTCTGGCCATGCCATTGCTGCCTACCGTCACGGACATGGACACGGCACCAACCCCGGTTTTCGAATCAAGACTCAGCCCCATGGTGCCCTGGCCAAGGCCGGCGAGAGAAACAGGAGTGGCGCTGGTGGTATTCGTCGGTACCGGCGGTACCGGCGGAACCACCGGAGGAATAATGACCGCCGGAGGGGGTACCGGGCCGGTCGGGGCGGTCGTTGCGGGAGGATTCCCGCCCTTGGGAGGGGAAGGAGCAGGGGTGGGTTTTCCGCCGCCGGAGCCATCGCTGCCGGAGCCATCGCCGCCGGAACCATCGCCGCCGGAACCATCATCAGCAGCCTCATCCTCCCCTTCACCGCTTTCCCCGGCTCCACCGGCGTCGCCGCCGCCACTATCGACTTCTGGAGAGGCATCCTGATTGTCCTGGGCGATTTCGTCGGCTGTTGCCAGCCGAAGAGACGGCCTCAGGCTCTTGTTCCTGACCTCCATCAACTCGCCGGGCTCAATGACCTGGACCGAATCGGGAAAATTTTTATTGTACCCGTATCCCTGACCGCTATGGAAAATCGATGTCGTCACCCCATCACGGAAGGATGTGGAAAAAACCGTGCCCCGCACCCCAATAATGGTTGTCGGGGTTTCGACCTCATACCGGTTCAAACCCTGCTGGGCCAGATCAATCGGTTTTTTCACGTCACTCTGGATCTTGCCGCCGGCAAGATGAATCTTGATCCGGGCGACCGGGTCCTCCGGGATATAGCTCTCAATGGTAATTCGGGTCTTGGGCGCCATGCGGACGATGTCACCATCATCAAAGGTAATGACCGCCTTGGCGGCAATCTTGGAGCGGATGGTGTCACCAACCTCTACCGGATCTCCCTGCTGGACGGCACGGGCCGGTTGGTCACCGGTCTTAATCGACACCTGGCCAAGCACAAACGTAACCCTTCCCACCGGGGCGGCATGAACCATTGACGTACAAAAAAGAAAAAACACGATCGAGAGGAGGAGAAATAAAGATTTATTCATAAGGCCGTGCCCCCTGTTCATTTTCTGATCCTGAATCGGCATCAAACTTCCTTCAGCTGAAATGCTTCCTCCCCGCCGGGGTGAGAAGATCCTGCGCCATCAGGAGAATTTTTCAGACCCCCCCAAAAACCGGGTCCCTGGCCTTTCTTCACACCGTTGTATTTGCCCAGTGATTTATGCCTTGGCAAAAAAACCGGAACCAGAAGACGACAGCAGCAATCAAGAATAAATCAATAATCAAGCAATCGCCGTGCCAGGCGATCGACTGACAAAGAAAATTAATTTATTGAGTTTTTTCGACAGATTAAAAAAGAAAAAAATGCCCGCAAAAAAATCACCCAAAAGTCTTCCGGGAAAACGAACAGTAAATTCCGAAAAAACGGAATCTGTTCCCTGCCCATTCGACAGATCCCTAAAATCTGAATTCCACCCCGGCAGTGCCGATCCGCCGCTGATACTCATACCGACCAAGGGTCGAGCTCGCATGAACCACCGCGTACTGGACCACCAGTTTGGTATTGCGCGCAAACTCCCAGGCAAAACCAGCGGAACTGGAAAAGATTGTGTCCCTTCTTTTTTTATCCGTGGCAGTGGCGGCAATAAAGTCGATATCCGTAACCGGGTTGGAGTAATTCTGAGACGTGGCCGAACCGCTGAACTGCAACACAAAGGAACCGGCAACCGGCACCGTGAGGTTGAGGCTCACCGCGTGGGCGTCGTTACTCCACCAGGCGCCTGCCGCATTGCTGTTGGCATACTCATATTTCAGATTGAGGAACCCGTTCTCGCGATAGAGCCAGATCCAACTGAGATAACCGTGCTGAGCGTCGGCATCGCGGTCCTCCATCACGCTTGCGGCATCGGGAAAAAACTCAGTGGATGAATATCCGCCAAAAATCTCGAGCAGGGATCTCTCGCCCACGACCATCCGAAAAAGCGGGCCGAACTTTGCCTGGCCGGTATAACTCTTCAGGCTTGGCCCCCGGAGAAGGGAGTAATTGTAGCTCGAGACCATGCTCAAGGAAAATGTACCGAAACTGACCCCAGGTGAAATGCTGGCGCTCTGGGCCACGGTGTCATGACTGGTCGACCAGCGGGTATTCCAGGAACCGGAAGCGGAATACTGCGCATTAAAGAGAAACGGCCCCTTAAAGGCGGGAACAAAATCGACCCGGAAGGTCGGCGAGACAGTAACCGATTCCGGGTTGTTGGCCACCATCTCCGGATCGATGCTGTAATACCGCTCCGGCTCATCGGGCTTGGAAAGCAGATTGGAATCACACTGGCCGAAAACGCCCAGGGTAAAACGCCATGGGCTGGCATCCCGGGCATCCCTTCCCACAACCTCCTGATACTGGCGGGCATAGGCGGCAAGGTCTGACTGCGGATCCTGAAGGATAACTGCCCCAAGACGCTCATTGGCAAGATCGACCTTCTGGTCCTTGACATAACAGAGGGCTATCTGCAGATCAGCGGCCTGGGAAAGAGAGGGATCGAGATTCTTCGCGTTTTCAAACGAGACAATCGCCCTCTCGTGCTCATTGTTATCCTGGTACATCAGCCCCTTGAGAAAGGCGGTCTTGGCAGGGAGAATCTTTTCCTCCTCAGCCACGGCCAGCCACTTCCAGGACTCTTCCCTGTCCGCGAGACTTGAGGAATGATGAAGGACCTCGACAAGCTCGATCAGGGCCTCCTTGATCTTCGGCTCAAGGGTAACAGCATCCCGGAAATAACCTGCTGCCGCGCCGTATTTCTCCATCTGTTTTTCGGCCAGCCCCTGAAAAAAGGCAACAGATGATGAGCGCGGGAGCGCCGCCCGTGCCTGGGACAGAATCGCAGCCGCCTCGGTAAAACGCTCGGCAGAATAAAGATCCATCCCCTGACGGAGCAGCTGTTCCCCCGATGAAATGGTGCCCTCTGCAGAAGCTCCCCCCCCCTGACCGGAGCCGGCGGGCAACACACCGGCAGCCACAACCATTGGCCCGGTCCGGCCCTCCCCAGGCAGGACCCTTTCCGGGACAACGGTCCCGCTGACTTTAACCATGGAAAAAGCCCCACCGTCGGAAGCAGCCCCATGCCCAGGCAGAAAGAGACCCAGACAAAACACCGCTGCCTGAATCAACCTTATCACTCTTGATCGTGTCAACTGGCCCTCGCTATCGGGTAATGCGTTCACAATTCAAACCTGATCGAATTCGGCAATCTTCAAGGAAATACCCACATCCTTGGCCCGAACGCTGAACTCGTCGAGCAACCGGTGCATCTCCCCGCGCTGCTCATCATTAAAAAAACAGAACAGGGTGGTCATGCTCCGCTCTTCCGCCTTTGCCTCGGACTCGCTCCGGCACAACCGGTTGTAAAGGGGCTCCAGTTCCGCCAGGGCCTCGGTCATGTCCCGGAATCGCTCTTCAGGGTTCCGCCGGCAGAGCTTCTGGACAAAATCCACCAGAGGCCCTGGAAGATCAGGCACCAGCCCGCCCGGACTGGGAACTTCCTGCTCAACATGCATATCTTCCAGGGCAACCAGGTCATCCTCGGGAAAAGGCCGGGAACCGGTCAGCATCTCAAACGCGGTTATGCCCAGGGCATACATATCGGTCCGGCTATCAATGCTCGCGCTCTCGATCTGTTCCGGAGCCATGTAGAAGAGAGTTCCCTCGGGAATCAGCCCCTTGCTGCCGGAATGGCAGGCAAGACCAAAATCAACAATCCTGACCCTGCCATCCAGGTCAATATGGATATTGTCCGGCTTGATATCCTGATGGATGATTCCTTTTTTATGCGCATAGGAAAGGCCGGCACAAATCTGCATCAAATACCCTACCGCCTGCGCGGGAAACAGGCGCCCGCTCCGCTTCAGAATCCCCTCAAGGGACTCCCCCTCGAGAAAATCCATGACAATAAAAATGGTCTGAAAACGCTCCTCGATATCATAAACCTGGACAATGTTCGGGTGACTGAGCAGGGCGATGATCTTGGCCTCGCCCATGAACTGCTGATGAAAATCAGGATCCATTGCCAACTGATGCTTGAGCATCTTTACCGCAACCGGCATCTTCAATGTCTGATGAATGCCCTCATAAACGATGCTGAACGCCCCCTTGCCCAATCGCGCCCGGATAAGATACCGGCCTATACACCTGTCCGCGGTGAAACGGGCCGATTCCAGCCGACTGGTAACCAGCTCGGTCAGCATCCCGCGCAGGTCGGGATACTTGGCGCCAAGGGCATCGAACCGGGCCTTGTCCAGGCGCCAGAGAACGACATCGCTTTCCGCCTCAACACTGGCGACCCGAAGCTCGCCGGTAAGGAGGGCCATCTCCCCGACAATCTCGCCGGCATTGACCCGGTCCACCGGCCGGGTAACGCCGTCCTTTTCAACCCGCACCACACAGGTGCCATGCTGGACTATATAGAGAGCATCGCCAATATCACCCTGCCGGATAAAACAAGTGCCGCCAGGCAACTGGATCCGCTCAAGGCAATTCAGAAGAGACCAGGCGGCCTTCCGCGGAATCTGATGAAAGAGCCTGGTGTGAACGAGAAACTCAAAATCCTTGAGCCGGGAACCGGAAATAATGGAAGCGAAATCGTCTTCCGGTGCCCCGGTCCCGGTTGCCGGCAGAAACTGCACCCCGGTGAAAAAGACATCACGCTCATTGGCCGGCTTAACCCAGGCAACGCGTGCCAGGTGAGGGGTCCACCTCCTGCCGGTAAAATCATAGAGGGAGAGGTTCAGGAGAGTGTCCGCGGCAAGGGCCTGGTTCAATTCGGCCATCATCCCGCCACGGGAGACATTATACACAGCCCCCCACAGGGAATCATCCTCTACCGCGGCCCGACCCGGCCTTGCCGAAGGAACCAACAACCCGAATTCCGGCTCATGGTTGACAGTCCTCTCGCCCCCCCTTTTGTTTGCCCCGTGGATCATTTCTCCCCCTATGAAAAAGTCGACCCCCCACCATTTCTTTGCCGGGCAAAGAGTTCCTTCCTGGCGGCAATCTCCGGATACCGAGAGAGCATCCGCGCAAACTTTCCCCTGCCCAGCCGGAAAAAATCGCAAAACTCCGGAACGGACGCTTGCCCAGCGGGGCCTGTCAAAAAAAGCGATTCCGCCAAAAAATCCCCACCGGTCATCGTCCTGATACCTCCTGCCCCTGGCCCCTGGTGACAACCTCCCCCGTACCGCGACTGATGAATTACATATCACGGCCAACATCACCTGACCGAATCACATACTCCCCAGGAGGACACACAACTGCATGCAATTCCAGTGCCACCTCACGAATAAAAGCATCACCCGCGCCCTTGAAAAGAGGCACATTGTCAATGAGTTCCCGCTTGAGAAAAAGCGAAAGATCCATGCTCAATCGAGGCGGCAGGCCTTTTATGATGATCGACTCATTGCAGGCTCCTAGGCGATTTTGCAGAGATACCCGCAAATCACCAGATGGCGGCAATTCAGTTATGGCAATCCGTTTACCGCATGGCGAGCGGAAAAACCGAAACCTGGCAAAAAAAATGGGCGCCCACACCATGGGCGCCCATTTATTACTTTGAATTCAACCAATCGAGTTATTCGCTGTCCGCCTTCTGCTCCGACCTGGCAGCATGCCGAAAGAACAGTGCGGCCACTGCGACAAACAGCGAGTAGAGCACAATATCACGAAAAAGAAGCTGATAAATAGTTGGTTCCATACACTCCTCCTGATATACTTGTTTCTGGAGCGTGCCCTTTTGATTTCCACACCATAAAGTCACGCACGGCCACATCTAAATACTAATTATTCCCGGGTGGCAAGTCAACAAAAAACTACCACATTGTGGCACAAAAATATCCCTGCCGGGAAACCGCGGCAGGGATATTCAAACATCGTAAATCCCACTCGATACCAATCACATCCCAACAGTCAGAAATCCGGCGACCCCGGCGACCTCATCAGCAACAAGGAGTCCCGGCTGGCGGGCCACTTCACGGTTAACGGTCTCCAGCCACTCGCCATACGAGAGTTCTTTGGCCAGGGCCCGATCAAGATCATGACAGAGGGCACATTGTCTTTGAAAGGTGGACTTGGCAACAAGATACTCCATGAGCTTTGCCCGGTCATCCCTGGCAACCACGGCCCCGGTATTGGCCATCATGGTAAGAATCGTTTCCCATCCCTGACGATCGGCAACCTTGTCAAGGGGCCAATTCAACCCATGACACTCCATGCAGTTTTCCTCGAGAACAGCCATCCCGGCCCGCATGGTTGCGACAACTTCCGGGGAATCGTCCGCCACTGTTGCCGCAAGACCGATTGTCAGAAAAAAACAGAGTGCCAGCAAGGGTATTCGGGTCATGTTCCTCCTCCTTTTCCATATTGAAACAGATGGCGCGCCCGCCAGAAACCAATAACTTTCCGGATGGACATGGATTATGTTTTCATCCGGAAGCAGACCACCGGGCATCTCGCGGGGAACCCCGACCAGTCCTCTTCCCGCACAGACATAGCCCGAAACGGCATCATTTGGAAAAATCACCTGCGAACCCACTAAACTTGTTACAAGATTTACTATTCCCGCCACTTGATTGTCAAGTAAAAATGATTCCCAAAAGTGGGGACACCAGATCTGAAAACCCACTCACTCCCCGGAAAAATCTTCTATAAAAAAAATACCTATAAAATCAGCATAATACCACACTCAAAAACACAGGTCCGGAAAAACGGAATAATCGCCTATCACCGAAGTGCATCGTTTTGCAGGCCGTTCTGGCAGCAGTAAAAAGGTGAAAGCACATCAAAACAGCACCTTGCAGACCATGTCCGCCCAGTCCCATTTTTTCGATTTTTCACCCGCTCCGATTTTCCGGAAGATTCCGTTTTACCGGATACCGCGGGCCCCGGATTTCAGCACTAAAGAAACCAGAGACCCCGGATAACTGCCTGCCCTCATGGCGCATTATTTTCCATCACAAAACAGCACGATTTTTGCAAGTAAATAACTCGTAGTGATGGCGGGCAGGGGAGAAACAGCGCTCCGCCAGAAGGACGAACAGGCGATGGATTTCGATTTATTCTTTTGTGATATTGGCTAGTTATCGCCAAACACCCCACAACCCCGATGCCTGCCACGGCATGGCTTCTTGGCGCCGGGGTGATCGGCCTTCTGGGGATAAGGAGGAACGGGGAAGAACTTTTCACTCACAGAAAATAGGGAGAGAAGCCATGAAAACACGTATAGGTAAAAAAACACTCGTTCTGGCAACCACCATTTTCCTCTTGATCCTGGCCCAGACATCCTGGGCCCAGACAACCACGGGACCATACCTGTTCAATGGGTTGGGATGGGACATCCTTGACGACCCCCACGGACCAATACCGGTTGGCTACGGTGAGCCCATACCAGGCACTCCCCCTATTCCTATCTATGCGGACAAGGATCATCCCTGGATAAAGTTACTGGAGATGCAGCCAGGCCCTGCCCCGCTCCCGCAGGGTGCCACCTTTAATCTGTTAGAACATATCATTAATGCCGGGCCAAGCCCGGCAAATCCAGGCAGCCCGCCTTTTTTCACCGACTGGCATGAAGAAATCCTGACTCCGGGATGGGCGTGGGATTGGGGCGATGTAATTATACTCGATCCATCGGGCATGCCGATTGGACCTCCTGTCATGGGGATGATTACCGGCGACCTGATGAACTTCTATTTTCCCAACCCGGTAATGCCCGGCATGGAACTCAGCTTTCTAAAAATTCTCAAGTGGACCGGGGTTGACGAATCTGGAAATCCTCTTGTTTGGACTGGCGGAATTATTGAAGTCGCCCAATATCCCACCGTCCCGATTCCCGGGGCAGCATGGCTTCTTGGCGTTGGGCTGATCGGCCTTATGGGGATAAGGAGAAAAAAGGACAGGTAGCTGTCCATGGGAAAACGGGCCAGTGTAACCGCGTGGGACAAGCTTTCCTGGGGGACACAAAACAGGTCTCTATTCTACTAAATATTCCGGCAGGGCTGGTTACGGCCCTGCCATTTTTGGCTTGCCGACTTGCGAGAAAGATAATGCAGGTCTTGTCCCAATCCGTAACTCCGGAGATACTCGGGACCCGAAGAGGACAAAAGCCATTGAAAAAGTGGATTCCGTCGTGTGCCGGAATAAAAAACAAAAAGCCAGAATTGGAGCCATTGCCCATGAAATCATTCCGCACCATCAGTGTCGCCTGTTGCCTGCTGATTCTCTCTGTTCTCCCGGCCCGGGCAAGCAGTTTCAGTATCACCGTGAATCTTGACAGTGCCCTGGACAGCTACCAGTCAATTTTCGAGGATGCCAAAAACTATTGGGAAAGCGTTATCAAGGGCTACAAGGTGGATCGTCACGACCTGAACGGCATCACCATGAGCGCCACGGGATACACCGGCGAGG
>JBFHXP010000049.1:0-17245 GCA_041598875.1 Desulfobulbales bacterium | reverse complement strand
CGAACAGATAGCTGACCCGGAATCCGCGGACCAGCGGGCAGACCTCTTTTCGGTGGGGGTGATGCTCTTTCGGATGGCAACCGGCAGACTCCCGGAAAAATCTCTGGCAGCAAGCGAGATCAACACCCTGCTGGACCGGAAATGGGACGCCTTTTTCTCCACCGCGCTGGCCGCTGATAAACAGGGGCGCTTTAGCGATGCCTCTGCCATGAACCAGGCCCTCCAGGACCTGGAAAGCCACTGGCGCATCCAGAAGGAACTGGCCTGCGATTATCACACCCCAACCCGAGAGGACCAGGAATCCCCGGATGCACCGATGGTCCAGAGAAGCGAGCCCATGCTGGTACCGGTAGCCGCGGCGAGAAAAACCCTGGGGCTGGATCAACTCTGGCGGCCGGTAAAGCCACTGGCCGCTGATCTCGTTGCTCAAAAAGAGGGCACAATCCTCGACCGGAAAAGCGGACTTCTCTGGCAGCGGTCGGGGTCCGCCTATCCGCTCACCTGGGACACCGCACAGGAATATGTCAGGACCCTTAATGACCGGCATTTCGCCGGTCGCACTGGATGGCGGCTTCCCACAGTGCCTGAACTCGTCTCACTCATTCAGGAAAAATCCACAACAACGGATTATTGCATTGCCCCCCTTTTTGACCGCCGCCAGAAATCACTCTGGACCAGTGACCGACGCTCCCGGCTCGCGGCCTGGTATGTGAGCGTGGATCTCGGATTCGTTGCCTGGCAGGATATCACCTGTTTCTACCATGTCCGGGCGGTCTGTTCACCCATGCTGCGAAAAAAGGGCGGCGAGACAGAGGCAGCAGGCAGAAGACGGGAGAACGGCGGGGAAGAACAGGTCTCTTGAAGATATGGAATTGCTATCGCTCATAAATTTTCTCTGGCACGGCCTGGGCTGGCCCCTTGGCAAGCTGGTTTTTTTCATTTCGCTGGGGCTGCTTATCGGAACCCTCATCGAATCGATGAACTGGACCCACGGCGTGGCCCGCCTTGCCTCGCCCCTGACCCGGGCCGGCAACCTTTCAGACACCACCGGGGCAAGTTTTTCCCTGGCCTTTTTTTCCAGCATCTCCGCCAATACCATGCTGGCCGACGCCTACGAACTGGGTAAAATCTCCAGAAAAGAGCTCATTCTCGCCAATCTCTTCAACAGCCTGCCCGCCTATTTCCTGCACATGCCAACCCTGTTCTTTATCGCGGTGCCGCTCCTTGGGGCAACCGCCTTCACCTATGCGGGCCTGACCATACTCGCCGCCTTTTCCCGGACCGTGCTCGTCGTGATTCTCGGCCGTTTTCTCCTTGCCAGGCCTGAACCGGGCTGTGTCACATGCCAGTTGCCAGCCCCGGAATCTTCCGGGGCCCGGGCCATACTGAAAAAAACCTGGTCCCGTTTCCGGCAGAGGATAAAAAAGGTTCTGCTCTTTTCCCTGCCGATCTATGCAGTGATTTTCATACTCGGCCGCTACGGACTGTTTGACGCCTTTGAAACCCTGGTGGCGGATCATGTATCCCTTCTTGCCTGGCTTCCGCCCCAGGGGATCGGCATCATCGGCCTCCAGCTTGCCGCGGAGATCAGCGCCGGCCTGGCAGCGGCAGGCGCCCTGCTCGACAGCGGCAGCCTTGCCCCCCGGGAGGTGATCCTTTCCCTTATGGTCGGCAATGTCCTCTCTTCGCCAATGCGGGCCATCCGTCACCAGTTCCCCCATTATGCGGGAATTTTCAGCCCCCGTATTGCGGTGGAACTGATCACCTGGAACCAGGTCCTTCGCACCGGCAGTATCATCGCTGTAACCGTGATCTATTTTCTGGCCACGGCCTGAGGATAAATACGGTGAGACGGGAGACGGGAGACGGGAGACGGGAGACGGGAGACGGGAGACGGGAGACGGGAGACGGGAGACGGGGAAATTATAAAAACAAATGCGCAGGGTGCAAAAGATTTTTTTCAATACCATGCCGGTCGCACGATGACGCGAAAGATGGGGCGCATACGGCGAGTCCTGGTTAGTTTTCATCCGGAAACGCCACTTTTAAAAGGTCTCGGTGTCGATCCGCAGAAGTATGTGCTCGCCGTACTCCAGTACGCCTGCGCATACTTCCTTGATCTCCTTGATCTTTTTCAAAACTGTCTGTTTCTGGATTGAAAACAACCAAGTGTAGCCATCCGGAAAAAACAGACTTTCCGGACGGACACTAGTTAATAAACTTCATTTTCTTGTACTCAAAACAGGCCTGTTCATGGCCGAGATCACAGGATTTTTTCATATCCTGGGAGGCCTTTTCCTTGTCATTGAGAGAGAGCCATGCCAGGGCCCGCAGATAGTACGCGGAGCCGTCCCTGGGGCCGAATTCCACCGCCTTGTTGAAATCAGCCAGGGCCTGGATATGCTTTCCCTTAAGGGAGAGGGCCCGCCCCCTGCTCTGGTAGGCCTCGCTGTGCCTGGGCGCCAACTCAACCGCCTTGGAGAAATCCGCAATGGCATCATCAAAAAAATTCTTCTTGATCTGCACTGTTCCCCGGCGATAATACGCCTCTGCGTAGCGGTCATCGGCAGTAATGGCCTTGTTGAGGCTGGCAACCGCCTCATCCAACTTTTCCTGCTTCAATAGAAGAACCCCGCGCTGGACCAGGACCCGGGCATCCCGTGGGGAAAGCTTGAGGGCTCGGTCAAAATCAGCCCCCGCCTTCTCATCATCGCCCAGGGCGAGAAAGGAAACCCCGCGGTAATAGAGGGCCTGGGCATGATCCGGTTTCAGTTTCAATGCCGCATTAAAATGTTCAACTGCCGCATCATGCTGCCCGCCGGCAGCCACCGCCGCCCCATGATTGACAAAAACCTCGGCGTGAAGCGGGGATGTCCCGAGAAGATCGGGCCTGATTTTCCCCACCCGGCGGAAGTCGGCAAGGGCCTGCTCCAGCTGGCCCCTTTGCGCATACGCACATCCCCGGGCATTATACGCCTCGCCGTGATTCGGGTTCAACCTGATCGCCCTGTTGAAATCATCGAGTCCATCCTGAAAGAGATTCTTGAGGATACCGGCCTTGCCCCGGTAGTAATACCCATCAGCCAGACGGGGGCTCAAGGAAATAGTCCGGTCAAAATCAGCAACCGCTGCCTCTATCTGCTTGCGGTCCAGATAGATCCTGCCGCGCTCAAGATGGGCGGTGGCATGGCCTGGACTGAACGCAATCGCCTTGCCGAAATCAGCCAGGGCCTCACTGGTCTTGCCGGTGCGGACATACTCCCTCCCCCGATAATGGTGGGCGATGGCCAATACCGGATTACGCCGTCCCGCGGTTTCCGGCGTCAGTTCAATCGCCCGGCTGAAATCAGCCAGGGCCTCATCGTGCATTCCGCGAAGGGCAAAGGCCCGGCCCCGGTTATTATAGGCCACCGCATAATCCGGCTTCAAGGCCACCGCCTTGGAATAATCCTCAATTGCCTTGTCGAGAAGGTTTTTCTGGATATAGGTCTTGGCCCGGTTATTATACGCCACCGCGTAGTCCGGTTTCAGGGAAATGGCCCTGGAGTAATCGGCAACCGCGTGGTCGAGCATCCCCTTTTCGAGAAAGGCGTTGCCCCGCTGGCAATGGGCGTTGAAATTCGCAGGATTGACCTTTATCGCCCGGCTGAAATCCTTTATCGCATCGTCGTACAGACCCTTGTGCAGAAGGGCTATCCCCCGGTTGGCATACGCGTCATCATAGCGAAGATCATAGCTGATCGCCTTGCTGTACAGGGTAAGGGCCTCGGCAAACAATCCCTTGCGCAGGGCAATGTTCCCCTGCTGGCACAATTTGCGCGCCGCGGCCGGATTCCTTTTTCTCCTGACAACCTTCAAATCGAGAGGCGCGGCCTTGGGCTTCGCCGGATGATCAAGAAACGTGACTTCCGGCAGTAGTTCCTTTGACGAGGGAGATTCCGGTTCAAGCACCACCTCCGGAACCTCTTCCGGCTCAACGGATGCTCTCGGTGCAGACTTCACTGCGCGCACCGGCTCGGTGGCGGGGGCGGGGGCAGGGACAGACTCAAGTTCCAGTTCTATCTCAAGGGCCGGTTCCGGCTCTGGGGCGGATTCCAGTTCCAGCACTATCTCGCCACCGGGTTCCGGACCAGGGGCTGGCTCAGGTTCCAGTTGTATCTCAAGAACCGGTTCCGGCTCTGGGACGGATTCCAGTTCCAGCACTATCTCGCCACCGGGTTCCGGACCGGGGGCAGGATCAGGTTCCAGTTGTATCTCAAGAACCGGTTCCGGACCGGGGGTGGTGGTAAAATCGAAATCAAACTCCAGGGGTTCTTCTGATTCGGCCGATATCTCCGGCCCACGCCTTTCCTCCTGGGCAGGAGGACGCGCAGGGGCAGGGACAGGCCGGAGAGGTATCCCCGGCACCGCCTTGACAGGAGAAACCGTTTCTTCAACAGGGGGAGCGTGCCGTAACGCTTTCGATTCCGGCAGTTCCTTTACTGGGGGAGTGGGCGGCACAGGACGCAGATCGCTTTTCCCGCCTCCTGCAGCCACCTTTTTTGCCTGTTCAAAATCAAGGGCAGCCGTGACCCGCTTGCCGGCCTGCTCCAAGGCCCGACCCCGGGCCTCGTATATTTTCGCCGAGCTCCCTTCAAACTTAAGCGCCCGGTCATAATCTTGCAGCGCGCCATTCAAATCACCGGCCCGGTGATAGACTCTACCCCGGCGGTAGCAGGCGTCTGCATACCCCTTAAAACCACCATCCCGCGGGGAGGGCCGGCGGCGCTCCGCGATCCAGTACTGCAACGCCGCACTGCCGTAAAGCACGGCAACGAACACCCCGCTGCTGCTGATTATGAAAAAAACCATATACAGGATACGAGAGAGCATGAAGGGGTTATCCTGGCTCGATTAGATATTTTTCAACCGGAAACAACACATAAAAAAAAATCGCGGAAAAAATCAGAGACAGACCCGCATGACCTGCTCCATGTCGGTTATACCCTGTAAAACCTTGGCAATGGCATCCATCCGCAGGGTTCGCATCCCATCTTCTATGGCCTGCAACTGAAGATCTTCAGCCATTGCCTCTCTTTTTATCACCCGCTTGACCTCAGGACTTCCCAGCAGCAGTTCGTGAACCGCCAGTCGCCCGGCATAGCCCATGTTGCCGCACTGTTCACAGCCCACGGGCCGCATCAGGGTAAACTCGGGGCTGTATTCCGGCATTCCATGCGCTGCAAACCACTTCTCGCCATAGGTCAGGACCAGATTCTCATACTCTGTCAACTCCGGATGATAGGATTCCTTGCAATGCCGGCAGAGCCGCCGGGCCAGACGTTGTGCCAGCACCCCGAGAAGGGCATCGGCAAAACTGACCGCATCCATGCCCATCTCAATGAGACGGACCACGGTTTCCGGGGCGCTGTTGGTGTGCAGGGTGCTGAATACGAGATGACCGGTAAGAGAGGCCTCGATCGCGGTTTTTGCGGTTTCCGCATCCCGCATCTCACCGATCATGATCACATCGGGATCCGCGCGGAGAAAGGAGCGGAGCGCTGCCTGGAAATCAAAACCGATCTTGGGCAGAACCTGGACCTGACGCAGGCCCGGCTGGGTGATTTCCACCGGATCCTCGGCGGTCCAGATCTTGCGGTCGGCCTTGTTGATGTGCCCCAGCGCCGAGTGAAGGGTGGTGGTTTTACCGGAACCGGTGGGGCCGACGCAGAGAATAATACCATACGGTTTGGCAAGTATATCCTCGAACATCGCCAGATTGCTCTCCGAAAACCCCATCTCACTCAGCGGCAGGGGTTTCGAGGCGGCAAGCAACCGGAGTACCGCGTCTTCGTTGCCGCCCACCGTGGGAGTCACCTCGACACGGAATTCGATCTTTTTACGCTTGTACCGAAGAAGAATCTTGCCACTCTGGGGCCTGCGCCGCTCCGAGATGTCCAGATTGGACATGATCTTGATCCGGGCGATAATCGCCCGTTTGAAAGAAGAAGGAATCCGGTGCATGACCTTGCAGATTCCGTCAACCCGGTAGCGGATCTGCACCGGCTGCTTGCCGAGACTGGGCTCCACATGAATATCGGAAACCTTTTTCTGGTAGGCATCGAGAAGGATCTTGTTGACCAGCTTGATGGTCTGGGAGTCGGATTCATTGATATTGCTCTCATCCTCCTCCTCGGCAACCTCCACATCCTCATCGCCCATCTCGCCGAGGATCTCCTCGACCTCTTCCTCGGTTTCCCCCCCGTCATCAATAAGCAGGGTGGAGTCGCCGTGGTAGTACCTCTCAATTGCCGAGGCAATCTGGGCAGGAGAGGCGGTGACCAGCTCGATTCTTTTATGGGCGTGAAAGCGCAGGGTATCGCCGATGGACGGGTCGGTGGGCTTTGAAGTGGCAATGACCAGGTGGTCCTGATGGAATTCAATGGGAAAGATCTGCAACTGCTCGACGATCTCCCGCGAGATGGCCACCAGTGCCTTTTCGTCCGGCTCAATGGAGTCAAGATCAACAAACTTCTGGCGAAACTTGGTGGCCAGCGCGGCAAGGAGCTGATCCTCGGTTACCAGCCCGCGCTCCACCAGCAGGTCGCCGATCCGCTTTTTCTGCCCCTCTTTCTGGCTTGCAAGGGCCGCCTCGACCTGTTCGGCAGTGACCAGCCCGGCGGCCACCAGGATGTCACCTATCCGGACCCGCGGGGGGAGAGTCCCCGCCTGCTTCGCCTTATCCAGAGACTCTTCTATCTGCCGTTGCGGCAGCTTGCAACTGGTGGCGATGATTTCCCCTACCTTGCGGTCCTTTGTCTTTTTCTGCTCTTCTATGGCCTCTTCAATGGCATCCTGGCTGACCAGTCCTTTTTCGGCGAGGATCTCACCCACCGGACGGTACTGGCGCCGGATGCGGACCCCGATATAGGGAAAAAAGGCAAATTTAAAAGGAGCGCCATCCTCAATGGGGAAACCGTAAAAACCGGTCTGAAAGAGCTGGGTCTCGGGCACCCGGAGCTGGTAACTGGTGCCGGTGGTGATCTCCACCTCCTCCAGCATATCATCGTTACGGGAGAGTTCGATGCCGTCAGGCTTTTCATCCATGAGCACGCAACAGATGTCCGCCAGAGAAAGAATCTCCTTGCCGCCTCCATTACGGGCAATCTCTATTTCGTTGCTTCCTGGAGCAAAAGGCGCGGCAAGCGTTTCCGTAAGCCTTTTACCGCTGGCCAGTTCCAGGACAATGTTCTGATCCAAAACAACACCTCACCGGGATTATAACCACCCTCGAACACTGAATAAAAGAGATGGAGAAAGACAAAAAACCATTTTTTGCAACCCATTTCATCAGAGGGCGTGCTGCCCCTCAGCCCGTCCACGCTCTTCACTTCCAAAGGAACATCACCGTATTAAATATGGCAACGACTTGAAACGCAAGGTTTTTTCTTATTCTTTGATCATAGATTAACAAACCGCCAGCCACCCGTGGCCCAGATACTTTTTACCGGGAAACGGCTTTTTCGTGAATCCCGGCGGCTGACTGGAGGCCTGCCTGCACCACACGCCCAGGTATTCATCTACGCAACAACCCGTTTTCATTTATCTTTTCCAAAATTGCCTTTTTTCCGGATGGCTACACGTGGTTGTTTTCAATCCGGAAACAGACAATTTTTAAAAAGATCAAGGAGGTCAAGGAAGTATGCGCAGGCGTACTGGAGTACGGCGAGCACATACTTCTGCGGACCGACACAGAGATTTTTTAAAAGTGGCGTTTCCGGATGAAAACTATTTATCAAGGGAGAGCAGATGGGTGCGCAGATTGGTCTTGCTGTACTTAAGCCCCAGCTTCCTCCGCAGATTGTTGCGGTGAAACTCCACCGCATTCTGCGATATATTCACCAGCCTGGCAATCTCCTTGTTTGTTTTACCAAGGCGGACAAAATCAGCAATCTGTATCTCCCGGGGACTCAGGCCAAGGGCGTTTGACGAGATGCGCCGCGAAAATGAATTTGTGATCTTCTGGAGATTATTTTTTACCGCGTCAACATAGGACCGGGTCTGGGATTGAGGCAGGCGCGCCTCCAGCTGATTGAGATGGGGAAGCACCCGTTTTTTGATATTGCTGACAATCTTCTCTTCAATCTCCTCCTTGGCCTTGCTTACCTGATTGAGCAGAACGCGGAGCGCGGTGTTCACCTCCTCCAGTTCCTGTGACCGGAGCATCAGACCCTCCTCGGCCTTTTTCCGCTCGGTAATGTCAAACATGGTGCCGATGAGACCGGCAATCGTCCCGCTGCCGTTTGTAAACGGCGCCTTGCAGAACATCATCTGCCGGAGGCTGCCGTCACCCGTCCTGGCATCACCTTCATAGACCGCCCTGTTTCCGCTCTTGAGAACTTCCAGGTCAGCCCGGCGATGACACCCGGTTTCCTTCTTGTCCGCGAAATCGGAGACGGTCCTGCCGATGACCAGGGACCGGTCAAGGCCCAGCACCTCTTCAAAGGCCCGGTTGCACCCCGTGTACCGGCAGTCGACGTCCTTGAAAAAGACCGGCGTGGGAATGGCGTCAATCAGGGCCTGCTGAAATGCCAGTTGTTCGGCCAGGTTGCGGGTCCGCACCTCGACCATCTCCTCAAGGTGCTCCTGCTGATTCCTGAGGGCTGCCTCGGTCTTCTTTAGAGAAAGACAGCTCCGCGCCAGCCCGCACACCTCTGCCATGCTCAGGGGTTTGCGGAGAAAGAAATTAATCCCCTGCTGGAAGCAGCGCGCCACATCCTTGTCATCGCCATGACCGGTGATCACCACCACCAGGTAGGGATCGTCCGGGCTGATCGACAATTTTTCAAGGACCTCAAACCCATTCATCACCGGCATCCGCAGATCAAGAAATATCAGATCCGGCGGGTGGGCCGCGACCATCTCCAGCCCCTGCTGGCCGTTCTCGGCAAACAGCAGGGCATACCCCTCGCCCTTCAAGGCCTTCTGCATGGTCTTCCGGATCGCGGAATCATCCTCTATGATCAGAACATTCGGTACAGCCATACCAGCACCCTCCTTGCTCATCACCTCACTCCCCTTCACAGATTGCGCCGGGAAGGGTTATGGAGAAACACCCCTTGCCGGCGGCAGTGGATTCATAACTGATCGCCCCGCCATGCTCCTTGATTATCCCATAGACAATGGGCAGCCCCAGACCGGTACCCTTGCCCACCTCCTTGGTGGTGAAAAACGGTTCAAATATCATGCCCCTGATCTCCGGGGAAACCCCGGGTCCGCTGTCTGATATCCGGATCGTGATCCGGTTGTCCCGGTCCATGGTCATGGCCACCGTAACCTCGCCGCCATCTTCAGGCTCCAATGCGTCCACCGAATTCTGAAGCAGGTTGATAAATACCTGTTCCAGTTTATTCATATTGCCGTTGACCAGGCCCAGGGCATCATCGATCCTCCGATGGAGGAGGATATTGCGACTCCTTATCAACTCACCCATCAGGATCATGGTCCGGTCAAGGGCCGCGGGCAGAAAAACCGGCTCGAACTGGTCGGTGTCAGGCCGGCCGAAATTGCGCAGTTGATCGGTGAGCAGGGCGATACGCCCAACCTGGCGGAGCGCCTCGGTGAAATCCTCCACCAACTCCTCCTGGTCGAGCTGCCCCAATTCGATATCGCGCAGGGTTGACTCGTAAATCACCTTGATATAGGAGAGCGGCTGATTGATCTCATGGGCAATGCCGGCGCTGATCTGCCCGAGCGAGGCAAGTTTTGCCTGGGTCAGGGCCCTGACCTCAAGATCCTGGCGGTTTTTTTCCGCCACAACCCGCCGGGTGATATCCCGGGCCAGAATGGCAATCCTCCCGGTCCGGCTTGAGTCACCGGAAATCGGCAGAATGATGTAGTCGAAATAACACCCGTCATGGCCCCCCTCAAAACGGAGCGGCCGGCCCTGGGCAACGGCCTCATCGATCTCCCCTCGCTTTTGCGCGAGAATATCCTCTGCCGGCAGCAGGTCCCACAGTATCCTGCTGCCAAGCGCCCCACGGTCCATGGATAAACGGTCCGCCATGGGTTGATTGGCATCAAGCACCCGGCCCCGGACATCGAGCAGGACAGCGGAGTTTTCCGGTATATTGAGCAGGGCGCGGGCGGTCTGCTCGCTCTCCCGCAGGGCGGCTTCAACCTCTCTGCGGACCGCCACCTCGCTTTCCAGCTCCCCCACCTTATCCTCAAGGCCCTTTTTTAAATCATTGACCGTGGCAAAGGAGTTTTCCAGCTGATTGACCAGGGAATCAAAGGTTCCGGCCAGGGTGCCGAGCTGGTCAGTCCCGGCAACATTAATGCCATACCCCTTGATACTGGAAACCAGCCGGTTAAGCGGCCCGGTCACCTCGCGGGCAATAAACAGGGTGAGCAGCCCCCCCAGGAACAGAATTGAGGCAAAGATAACCAGGGTCTTGGTAATCACGCCCCGCATCTGCTGATGGAGGGGTTCCTTGGCCATAACAATCCGGGTATACCCGATAAGTTCACGCCTGATGCCCTGGCCCTCTCTTTTCATATCAAAATAGATCGCATCCTCCGAGGCGTTGGGGCCGGAGATAACTATCGGGCTCCAGAATTCCATGATTCCATTTTCCTGGTCATCATGGAAAAAGGCGGCCGTATTGACCGCCACCCCCGACAGGACGGGGGTGGTCCTGTTGTTCAGACATCGCTGCTTCTGGTCTGGAAAATGATCGTCAAATACAGCGACCAGAAGATCGCCCTGGCGATTGTACACGCAGACCCCCATGACCCCATGACTGCGGAACGCTACCTGAACCGAGGAACGTATGCCATTGATATTCTCTGAAAAAACCCCAAGCCGGACGGTTTCGGAAATCATCTCGGCAAGCAGACTGCCACCCCTGACCATTTCCGTCCTCAGACTCCGCTGCTGCTCCAGAAGATAGATATAGTTGAGAGCGCCTGAAAGAAGGAGAATCACCGCCATGAGGTAGATAAAAACCTTGGCCGCGAAGTTGTTGTTGAGTTTCTTTAAAAAATGAAAAAAATCGTTCATCTGATCTCAGTCCCCGGTCTTTTCATCTTTATCAGGCAGTATCGCAAGCCCCAGCTTCTCGGCCACCCTGTAATTGATCAACATCTTTACCCTGGCGGGAGAAACCGCGGGCACCCCGGCCCGGCCCGGGTCGGCAAGCATCTCCCTGGCCATTGCTGCCGCCTTTTCTCCCATGGAATAATTGTCAAAGACCACCGCCATGGTCGCGCCCCGGGTCACATATTTTTCCGTAAACGATAAAACCGGCACCCGCTGCTCAAGGGAGAAAAGAAGCATCTCCTCAACGGTTTCAGCGGTTGTCACCGTGTGGTCGGGCACCATCCACAGGGCATCAATCTCGCCGATCAGGGATTGAAGAAGGTTGTGTACCTGGCGGGGGCTCTGCGCCTCTCTCACCTTGAGCTCTATTCCCCACCGGTTCGCCGCAGCACGGATTTTTTTCACCAGATCCCCGCTCCGGGACGGATCATGAACAATCCCAAGCCGTTTTATTGTGGGAAGCTGTTCGAGAAAGGCGGCAAGCTGCACCTCCGGAGCAATGGTCATATCGATCCCCGAGATGTTGGCAAGACCACCGGTCACTGCCTCGGGATAGGGCACCAGAAGATAGATGATGGGGATTTTGGCAAATGACTTGACCGCGTTCAGGGCATTGGTGCCCACGGCCAGGATAAGATCAGGCTTTTTAGTCCGGATGGTCGTGCGCAGGGAGGCAAAGTCCGCCTCCTCGGAGAGAATCAGTTCGGTGATGGTGGCAAAGGTGATCGATTTGAGGCCTGAGGTCGGGACGGCCCGGCCGCAGTCATCGCGGAAACCGGCCAGGGCCTCCATATAGGGCGGGATGCGTGAGCTGACAACAGCAACGATCTCCATGGCCCGGCAGTGGCCCGGCTGGATGAAAATCAGAACTGCGGTGATAATGCTGCACAGTACTCGCACCATTGTTCACACTTCTCCGCGGGTTCCGGCGCCAGGAGATACGAAAAAGGAGAATATACCGAGTCTCGTCCAGGCCCCTGTTCACAGTTGAAAAAAATATTGCAAATTGCTGAATATATACTGGGATGAGCAATCAGCCAATACTAATAAAATACCAGGAAAATACCAGTCAAAAACTAGTAGTATGTCCGGTTGCAAAGACCACTGTTGCGGGCGGACAGTATCAGTCTCGCGTCAAGGTTAAAGCTGAGTTGAGTTCCGCCTCTGTCACTTTGTGCCTTCTGCCTCTGTGCCTTTGCTACTCTGCCCCTGTTTTTGGGGTTACGTCTATCATCTCACGTCTTCCATCTCACTTTATCTGCCCCTGATTTTGGGGTTACGTCTATCGTCTCACGTCTTCCATCTCACTTTCTCTGCCACTCTGTCACTTTCCCACTTGCTTCACATTCACTGATCATGTAAATATAAACCTGTCTTAACAGTTCGTGGCTTATATACATAATGGCAAAAGTCGACCGCCCTTACCCTGGGCGTTTTTTTTTGGGCATCCCCGTTGGGCAAAAAAAGCACTGGCCATCATTTTTTGCGTTAAAAAGAAAGATAGAGATACAAGACAATGCGCCTGACAAAAAAATCATATATTCTGCCAGCCCTTGCTGCTGGATTTTTCCTCACAGCAGCGCCTGCCTCAGGCACAATACCTCTGGCCGAGAAAGACACATCCTTGAACCTCTATTACGATGACGAAGAACTGGTTGAATCCGCCACCCGGTCGCCCAAACCCATCTCCCAGGTGGCGGAAAACGTAACCATTATTACTGCCCAGGAAATCGAGGACATGAACGCCCATACCGTGAGCGAGGTCCTGGACCGGGTGGCGGGCATGTTTAATGATTTCTCTTCCCGGGAAATCATCCCCAGCGGCTCTTTCTCCATCCATAACTCGGAATCAGAACAGGTCACGGTGCTCATCGACGGCATCCGCTGGCGCTATACCACCGACATCAACGAGACCAACCAGATCCCGGTGCGGATCATCAAGCGGATCGAGGTGATCAAGGGGCCTGCCTCCTCCACCTGGGGCTCTTCCCTGGGCGGGGTGGTCAATATCATCACCAGGGATACCGGTAAAGAGGGAAAACCAACCGGCCTGGTCTCTGGCTCCTATGGCGAATTTGCCACCCATGACCTGCGTGCCGATACCGCCGGTCGCACCGGCAAGGTGGGCTATTATCTCTATGCCGGCAGCCAGGAGACCGACGGTGGCATGAACCACCGTTATTTCCGCAACAAAAGCGTGTACGGCAAAACAGACCTTGAGCTTACCAAGGATACCCGGCTCACCGTAAGTGGCGGCTATACCGAGCCTGAGTCCAAATACCTGCACTGGCAGCGAATGGGTTTTGACGGCTATACCGAGGAGCGAGATTTCTTTGTCAGCGGCACCCTTGACATGCAGCTCACCCCCTCTCTTGCAGTCAATTTCGCAGCACGACGCTATGACAACGAGTTTGCAAATCCACTTCGATCTCTTGCAGACGGGTCAACGTTTTCAAAGAACTCATTCGACCTGATCACTACCGGGGCCTCGGCCCGCATGGTCTATACCAGGGCCAACCAGACCGTGGTTGTGGGTGGAGACTTTGACCGGTGGGAGGAAAAGGATACTGACCACATCACCCCTTACATGGCACCCACCCTGTACGACGAGTACTGGGGCGTCTATGCCAACAACACCATTAGGTGGAATGACTTTACCATTACCCCTGGGATCCGCTTTGACCATTTCTCCTTAAGCGACAACCAGACAAGCCCCAGCTTAGGGATAACATACCGGGCAACGCCCCATACCCTGCTCAGGCTCATCGCATCTCAGGGATTCCGGAAACCACCGGCAAGCTTTACCAGTGGCGACCCCTGGTTTGCTGTGGCCAACCCCGAGCTTGATCCGGAAAAAGTGGCCTCACTCCAGGCTGGGATAGAAACCACCGCCTTACGGATCCTGCGCCTCAAAACCACTGCCTTCCGTCATGTGGCCAAGGGGGTATGGGAATACGGCCCGAGCTGGGAATGGGTCAATGGCGGCAAGGAACGGAGAAAAGGTGTTGAGATCGAGGCCGAGACCGTGCCCTTTCATCATCTTTCTCTAAACACCAACTACGCCTACACCAGAAGGGAGCCCGGCAACAGCGGCGAAAATGACGCCACCTATGCCTGGAATGCCGGGCTCCGCTACGATGATCAGAAGTCCCTCCGGGCAGAGCTTTTCGGCCATTACATCTGGTATGGGACTGTCCGTTCCCGTGACGCCCTGGCCGGCCATTACGACGATTTTCTCTGGGACCTCAACCTGCGCAAGACATTTCTCGCAAATGACAGCTACAGCGCTGATCTCTTTGCCACGGTCCACAACCTTTTTAACGGCTCCCAATACTTCTGGTACGGGGCTCCCAATACCCCGCGCTGGGCTGAGGCCGGGATCAGGGTGCGTTACTGATTTTGGCCAATCCCCAGCACAACGTATTGTTTTTTTCAGAAAAAACCGATACGTTTTCCAGGGAGCAGAGGCGGACAACCAAGTGCTGTTTCTCCATGCAATTGAGGAGAAAGGGAGGGTCTTATGGCAAAAAAAAGAGTGATCGTGCTTGATCAAGGCGTAACCCGGAAACGGGTCGCGGCTACCATGGCCTGCTGCCCGAGCGGCAGCCCTCGAGTTACTGTTATCGAAGAAGAATAGCATACTGTGGCGGTACCACCGCCACTTTTTTTCACCAGTAAATCACCATTCCTTGCGCCTCTGCCCCTTTTGCCTGTTTTTCAACAGGCCTTTTTTGCAGCCTGATTTCATGTCAATAGTAAGGGAGCAGTCATGTTTCTTTCACACTATCTCAAAATCTGGGATGCCCCGGATCATCCTGGATACTCCCTTTTCTTTTCCACCAAACAGGCATCCCTGGCCCTGGTGCCGGATGAGGTTCTTACCGACCTGCAAAACGGCAAGGATGCAGGCGAGTATACAGATGAACTTGCCCAACTGGGGATGCTGGTCCCAGACCTTGCGGCGGAACGCCTGGAAGTCTTTGACTATATGAACGAGATCAACCGCCTTAACCCGGGAGTCAACATTGCCGTGATCCTGGGCCTTGCCTGCAACTTCTCCTGTGTTTACTGCTATGAAGGCAGCATGAAGGGCAGCAGGAAGATGAGTGATGCAACAGCGGAGCAGCTGGTGGAATATGCCAAGAACTGCATGACGCCTGGCAAGGAAAAACTGACCCTGAACTTTTACGGCGGCGAGCCTCTTCTCTATGTGGATCTCATTAAAAAGATCGCAACTCGACTCAAGTCCTGGGCGGATACAGATCAAAGGAAGTTTGGATTTTCCCTGGTCAGCAACGGCTCCCTGTTGACCCGTTCGGTGGTGCAGGAACTACTTCCACTAGGCCTGAATGCAGTCAAAATCACCCTGGATGGCCCGCCCGAGACCCACAACATCTTGCGCCCCTTCAAATCAGGCGCGCCAAGCTTTACCCAGATCCTTGCCAATATCAAGGAGTGCAACGATCTGGTCACAATCGGTATTAGTGGCAACTTCACCCAAGATACATTCACGCAATTCCCAAAACTGCTCGACATCCTGATCACAGCGGGGATCACGCCGGAGACAACCGGGCCTATCCAGTTTTCCCCGGCAAGCCAGACCAGCGACAGATATACCAACCCGGATTTCACTGGCGGTTGCCGTTCATCAGACGAGCCATGGATTGCCGAGGCGACGCTCTTTCTCAGAAAGGAGATCCTGCAAAAAGGTTTCAAGAATCCCAAGATAAAACCATCACCCTGCATGGTGGAAATCAACGATGCCTGCACAGTCAACCACGACGGCGTTCTCTACAAATGCCCGGCAATGATCGGCGATGAAACTTTACAGGCAGGTACTATCTGGAAGGGGACAAACGACTATCGCGCTCTTTACCGTGTGGGCCGTTACCAAGAGGAGGAAAAATGCCAAAAATGCGATTACCTGCCCCTCTGCTTTGGCGGCTGCCGTGACATGACCAGGCAACGGGAAGGAAATTTTGCCGGGGTGGAATGTATGCGAGAGTTTTTTGATGCAACGGTGGAGGGATCGGTAATGATGGGGATTTAAGTGATAATTTTGAATTTTGTGTCAGTCGTCGTGTCGCCGTGTTGACCGACAATGTTGAATTTTGAATTGAACTGATTTACTGATTCTGGCCTTGAAGTGAGTAACTGCCTTTTTTGATTGTGTTTTTATAATTTTTTAATTCAAAATTAAGAATTCAAAATTCAAAATTGACCTTTCCCACCTCCCCTCTACTTCCCCCCCGAGGAAAGTCCAGGATACAATCGGGTAACGCAGCAGGGACAGATCGAGTGGGAAAACTGGACATCGGTGTGGGCCCGGATATAGGCCTCCACCTCATGCCAGTTCCCCTTTTCATCGCGGATCTTTTTACAGGAGGCGCAGATGGGAAGAAAATCCTCCAGCCGCCTGATGGTTGCCAGGGCCTCCTGCAGCTTCAAGACCAGGGCCTCGCGCTCCTGTTCCATCCGTTTGAACCGGATACAGCGTTCGGCAAGGCTTGAAATTTCCGTCATGTTGATCGGCTTGCGGAGAAAGGCATGGACCCCCATCTTGTAGCACTTCTGAATCTCACGATCACTGCCGTGGCCGGTGATCACCACCACGGTATAGGGGTCGGCGGGCTTAAGGTCAATCCCCTGGAGAAAGCCAAAACCATCAACCACCGGCATCTTCAGATCCAGGAAAATAAGTTCAGGGGAGTGGGCCCGGAAGAGCTCCAGCCCCTCCTGGCCGTTACCGGCATAAAGAATTTCGCAGTCAAAACCCTTGAGGGATTTTTTCACCACCTGGCAGAGCAGGGGCTCGTCATCTACGACCAGGACCTTGGGGCAAGGAGTGTTTTTTTTCGCAACAGCGGCCATGCTCTTCTCCGGGAATTCACCACTCCCTGGCTCTCAAAAAAGAAGTATCTGATGGAACTTTCGCACCATTGCCAGGGTGAAGCCAGAAGTGTATCCTGAAAATCACGGAAAAACAATACTAGAAGAATACCAGCAAACTACCAGGTAGGATCTAGTGTCCACCCGCGGAGCGGGAGGCTTCAGGCAACTCCTGGGGAGCCTGGTTACTACTGATTTGAATATCGAATGTCGAACACGGAATGATGAATGATGAAGGGTAAAAACAACTACAGATAGATCCTGGCCTTTATGGTG